>NZ_JBQPOM010000017.1:0-9752 GCF_052220145.1 Vagococcus sp. WN89Y
CCACATCAGCCACTACCCGGTCGCCGCGCAGCTCTGCACCCAGCAGGAACGTATCACGGCCGCTGTTAACGTTCAGCGTCTCATCCGCATGAACCTGGCTGTTATGGTTGACCAGGCTGGAGCCATTACCTTTGCTCCGGGATTGGCTGGCACCCACATCCACACTGAAGCCATTTTGCTGACCAATCAGTGAGAAACTCACGCCCAGCGAGTACTGATTACCGCTGCTGTTACTCTTTTCTTTTTCCGTATTCAGCGCAGCGGTCAGACTGATATCGCGCCCGGCGCTCAGTAGGACATTCTTACCGGCAATATTGACGCCCTGACCCTCGATATCCTGGCTGGCTTTAAGAATGACCGATTCCCCGGCTGCCAGCTGACTCCCCAGCTGTTGCTGGTTCCGGTAATCCTGCTGTTCTTTTGATGACCCGGCGGAAACCCCCACACCCACGCGGATCATGGATGAGTTATAGGCATCCTGCGCCACGTTAGCCGCCGTGGTCAGCCCGGCCTGCGCTGCATAAATAGCCGTCAGGCGCGGATCGCGTCCTTCTTCCTGCGAGCGGGCGGCGCTCTCCAGCGCCTGCGCGGCCGTCACTGCCCAGCCGGAAGCGTAAGCGGTGGCTGCGTACTGTGTTGAGGAGGATTCACTGCGCGTATGCAGACGGTCTTCGCTGACGTCCAGGCGTATATTTTCGCCACTCAGCACCAGCGATTTCCCGGCGCTGATATCGCCACCGTTTACCGAAACATCCTTCTTCGCCTGCAGTGAGACGTTGCCCTGCTGGCTGGCAATCTGGCTGCGCAGCGTGCTTTGCTGGTTGCGATCGAAGGCCGGACTCGAATTATCTTCTATTCTTTTGAAATAGCGATAAATATTGATTTTTAATTTTTGGACTTGCCCCCAGAATGGACTTTAATTACAAAAGCTGAGAGGAAAGTCACAAAAATTGGTGGGTTATGCGCTGCACTGAATGATCGTCAGGATGAAAAGATATTGATAACTTATTCGCATTCAGCCTGGTCACAGGCTAAAAGATATGCAGCCATTGCCGTCGGGTATGAGATTAAATCGCAGACTAATACATACGCAAAATGCATTAGCTGGGAAAGGATTCCGCAGCAATTTTCGTAGTTCATGTGCCCAGCGAGTTATTTTCAACAACAACTTGAATTTAAAAAAGCCATCATGCACGATAAAATTTTGCGAGGTGTGTAGGTTTTTTGAGGTGAGAGGCAGGCTAACGTGAAATAGCCTGCCGGGATGGCTTCAAAATTTCCGCAAGTGTTGCGGAGCAAAAAGAACCCGACTCGATTGACCGGGATTCATTACTAATTACCTTCTATCCATACTTCTTTTATCCAACTGGCTAGATTAGGCCATTGCTCGTTGCTGTAACCATCAGTCGTCCAGTACCTTATTATTCCTTCAGGATCAATGCAGTAATAGCTACCATTGTCTTCACATATTGGTAGCCAGGTCTCTGGCAAGCCTTGTTCTCTTGCATCAGATAAAGCTGAAGTTAATTCGCCATAATATTTTTTATCTTTTGATAGAGATAATAATTCTATAGACCCATAAAATATATTACCTACTTCCTTAAGAACCTTTTTGTAGTTATCAGAAAATATGAAGCCAGTATCTTCCTCATATTGAGCAATTAAATCATCATCTGGTAATGGTAAATTATTTCTTTCATTACCAGATAATCTGATTAATTCACTAATAACACTATCCAAGTTCTCTTTCATAATTAATCCTATTTAAAGTCATTAGCTCTCTGTTTCCAGTAATCAGAACGCCATTTGTTAAATTCTGAGCGATTAATTCCTGAAGGTATACTGTTATCATTAATATGGATAACAGTATGATTATCTTTATGAAAACTTTGAGTCACTTCTGCTATTGGACCATCCTGTTTTTGTAACATGTGGTGTAAATTAACAGGTTTCCCATCCTTACCTACAGGAGCACGACCAAGCTGCATTAATTCTAAATTCGTTTTTCCTGATTTAGGGTCAACATATTTAGGATCAAATAAATCATCCCTTTGGTAAACCTTATTCCCGTTAATATTAACTGGTTCGGCGCTCCAGTATTTACGTTCTTGTCCAAAATATTTTGCTGAACTGACATCTTCACCAGCTTTTACTATCAGTTTAGATGCAGTTTCAAGATCGCCCGCTTTCAGGGCTTTTTCGGCACCCTTAATGAGCTTGCCAACACTATCACCCAACCCCGGTATTAGTCCAACTGTTGCTGCCAGATAGCCCAGCGCACTGTCTGCTTCTGCAAAGCTTTTGATATCCCCATAAACAGGGATAAAGTCACTTCCAAATTCCGCAGCACCTGCAAGTAATTCATTCCTGTGCGCTTCTATTTTCGCACCACAGGCTTCGGCACTTAATCCGGCACAGTTTTGTGCCCTGAACTCTTCAGTGGCCTTCACCAGTGCATCCTGCGCTTTCTGATATTTCTCCTGCTGCGTCATGCCGGAGGCCTGATTCTCGGCAATATCGCTCAGCGCATTATTCTCAACCTCCACCCGTGCCGCATTGCCTGCGCTGACCATGCCTGTGGTATCGCCGGCCGCAACGCTGCCGCCAGCGGCACCGACCGCAGCCACCAGGTTAAGCACCACGATCTTCTCATCCGGCGTCAGCTTATCCGCTGTTTTACCGTAAAGCGCCCCGGCGAATCTCTCAGCACCTGCTGACGCAACAAACCCGCCGATGGCGCCTGCGGTCGCATTGCCACCCTGTGCTTTTGCCAGTGCGGCGGAAACAACGGTATGCAGCGCGATACGCGCCGCTTCGTTTTTCCCGGCCGCATCCTTAACCAGTTTTGCCAGCACGGGTGCAGCACCGGCCGCCATTCCACCCTGCACATTGCCGCCCAGTGCCCCGGCCAGCAGCCCGGTCATCGCGGAACTGGCCGTCCAGAACGGGCTGCCGATACCGTACTCTTTATCAACCGCTTTAAATTCCGGCGACGCGGTGACTTTGCTCTCAATCTCCGTGTCGCTCAGGCCATTCAGCTCGCCGCGCGCCGCCATGTCGTCGCGAACCTGCTGCTTCGCCGCATCCAGCTTGCTGTCCATATAGACCGTCATGGCCTGTGTACCCAGCGCTGTCGCCTGCTGCTGGATTTCCAGCTTGTCCTTAATCGCCTCTTTGTCGAAATTATTATCCAGCGCCTTATGCGCAGTCGCCGTGTCGCGGCTCAGCGTCGCCACATCCTGCTGCTGCTTTGCCGGGTCACGGATAATGATATCGCCCGCCGCAACCGCGCTGTGCGTGGTGCTGCTGTCGCTTTCAGAGGCATGCGCCAGCGAGGCTGACGGTAATCCACCCGGTGTACCTTTGTAGCCACCGGATTGTCCCTCTTTCGCTGTTTCACCGGTTGTCGCCTGATAGCCGCCGGAGTGCGGGTTCTGCGCCACGCTGCCGGAGACGTTCAGGCCAGACTGACTGCCGCCGGACTCTGCTTTATTACGGATATCACTCCAGCCAAGGGTATCGGTGCTGAGACGGTTTTTCGCCGCCTCCGCATCTGAAGCGATCACCGCGCCGTCGAGCTGGGTGTGACTGCCGACGTTGATATCAAACCCGCCGGCGCCTGCAAAAATTCCGCTCTGGTCGATAACTGAACGGTAATCATTATTGAGTTTACCACTGCTGAAATTTGCGCTGCCCTGTACCGAACTTCCGGCACAGATGGGCGGCACGCAGATGCTGATATTCACGCCTGCCGAGCTGGATTTGCTGTCGTAGCTGGCGGTGTCCTGCTGGCTGCTGATAGTCAGGTTACGACCCACATCGGCCACCACGCGGTCACCATGCAGCTCAGCACCCTGCAGCGTCGTATCACGACCGCTGTTAATGCTCAGCGTCTCATCCGCATGAACCTGGCTGTTATGGTTGACCAGGCTGGAGCCATTCTCTTTGCTCTGCGAGCGGCTGGCACCCACATCCACGCTGAAGCCATTTTGCTGGCCAATCAGTGAGAAACTCACGCCCAGCGAGTACTGATTACCGCTGCTGCTGTTTTTCTGTTTTTCCGTATCCAGTGCTGCGCTCAGACTGATATCGCGCCCGGCGCTCAGCACAACATTCTTGCCCGCAATATTGACGCCCTGACCCTCGATATCCTGGCTGGCTTTAAGAATGACCGATTCGCCTGCTGCCAGCTGACTCCCCAGCTGTTGCTGGTTCCGGTAATTCTGCTGTTCTTTTGATGACCCGGCGGAAACCCCCACACCCACGCGGATCATGGATGAGTTATAGGCATCCTGCGCCACGTTAGCCGCCGTGGTCAGCCCGGCCTGCGCTGCATAAATAGCCGTCAGGCGCGGATCGCGTCCTTCTTCCTGCGAGCGGGCGGCGCTTTCCAGCGCCTGCGCGGCCGTCACTGCCCAGCCGGAGGCGTAGGCGGTGGCTGCGTACTGTGATGAGGAGGATTCACTGCGCGTATGCAGGCGGTCTTCGCTGACGTCCAGGCGTATGTTTTCACCGCTCAGCACCAGCGATTTCCCGGCGCTGATATCGCCGCCGTTTACCGAAACATCCTTCTTCGCCTGCAGTGAGACGTTGCCCTGCTGGCTGGCAATCTGGCTGCGCAGCGTGCTTTGCTGGTTGCGAAGGCCGGACTCGAATTATCTTCTATTCTTTTGAAATAGCGATAAATATTGATTTTTAATTTTTGGACTTGCCCCCAGAATGGACTTTAATTACAAAAGCTGAGAGGAAAGTCACAAAATTGGTGGTTAATGCAATTAAAAACGCATACCGGTTGAAAAAGCTGGGGCAACTTATTTCAGTTATAATTTTTCAAAATTTCCAACAAGTAATCCCTTCCTAATTTATTAACCAACTCCTTATCTCGTTCTTCTCTTTCCAGTAACCATTCTCTTATGGTATTACAGTCTATAAAATTCTCATCTAATATATCTGGCATTTTATTCACTTGCTTATCGCTGTAAATTGCTAAAACACCATCTTCGACCGGGGTTGGTTGCACCAATGCCCATTGCTGTTTTTTATCTATTATGATGAGTCCGCCATAATCACCGGAGTCATTCATTAATGTGCTTAAAGACGTTATTTTAACAACCCAATCATCAGAAGTATCCAGCGCCCCCAAATAATGAAGATCGGAATAGGCAAACACTGAAGCTACAGAGTCCGGAGAAAAACACTCACAAATAATAAATTGCGTTGCATTAATTAAATCATCAGAAGTACAAATATCGTTATCAAAAAATAAATACTGGTTAAACTTTTTAACAAAAATATCAGATGGTAATTTTGCACCTACTCTTATAACTTCTGACACTTCTGTTTGTTTTTTATATTTATTCACGTCCATTCTATTGCTCCCCTGGAAAACGTAGCTTAGAAATAATCTTACCATTTACCGATACAGATGCCGATGGTATTCCAGACTCGGCTCCAATGACCCCACCACCAGTTGACTTCGGATAAAATCTATACACTTTTTCTCCCTTCGTCATAACTGTAACGGTGCCATCTTTTGAAATGGTTTTGGCATAACCATTCGAGGATAAATTAGCAATAGCCTCCGATTGTGTCATGTTTTTTATGACAATCTGCGCTGCACTTCTTTTAGTGGTTTTTGTATCGTATCTCAGCTCCGTCTGTTTACCTGTCTGGGAAATATCATCAGTTATTCCCTTCACCACATTAATTCGATTTGTAGCGGTCGTCTGCCCAGGCTTTAATGCGCTTCCCCCAGCTAAAGCACCATAAACAGCAGCAGTTAATCCATCGGCCATACCTTTGGCAACGGCAGCCTCCAGCCAACCGCATTTTCCTGCGCATTTATCAATAATATCAGCGTACCAGTCGGCCCGGTTTTGATAGGCACGCCCCACCAAATCATCTTCAATACGCAGTTGTTGATAAGCTTTATCCCCAAGTTCAATTTTGGCAGCAATAGCCTCAACACAAGCCTGATCGCCAGCATCCCAACAAGATTTCAGATGTTGAATATTGTCGGCTGATTCCTTTGCCATTGACTTAATGATTTTTTGCTTGCAGTCGACGTCATTACCACATGTTTTAAGTTGCGTTGTATATTCCTGTGGCCTCCCGGTAGTGAGGAAGTTATTCTCAACCTCCACCCGTGCCGCATTGCCCGCGCTGACCATGCCTGCGGTATCGCCGGCCGCAACGCCGCCGCCAGCGGCACCGACCGCGGCTACCAGGTTAAGCACCACCATCTTCTCGTCCGGTGTCAGCTCATCCGCTTTTTTACCGTACAATGCTCCGGCGAACCTCTCAGCACCTGCTGAAGCCACAAACCCGCCGATTGCGCCTGCTGTCGCATTGCCGCCCTGCGCTTTAGCCAGCGCAGCGGAAACAACGGTATGCAGAGCGATACGCGCCGCTTCGTTTTTCCCGGCAGCATCCTTAACCAGTTTTGCCAGTACCGGCGCGGCTCCGGCAGCTACCCCGCCTTGAACATTGCCGCCCAGTATGCCAGCCAGCAGCCCGGTCATCGCGGAGCTGGCTGTCCAGAACGGGCTGCCGATACCATACTCTTTATCAACCGCTTTAAATTCCGGCGACGCGGTGACTTTGCTCTCGATCTCCGTTTCGCTCAGGCCGTTCAGCTCGCCGCGGGCCGCCATATCGTCGCGAACCTGCTTCTTCGCCGCATCCAGCTTGCTGTCCATGTACACCGTCATGGCCTGCGTACCCAGCGCTGTTGCCTGCTGCTGGATCTCCAGCTTGTCCTTAATCGCCTCTTTGTCGAAATTATTATCCAGCGCCTTATGCGCGTTCGCCGTGTCGCGGCTCAGGTCGGCCACATTTTGCTGCTGCTTTGCCGGGTCACGGATAATGATATCGCCCGCCGCAACCGCGCTGTGCGTGGTGCTGCTGTCGCTTTCAGAGACATGCGCCAGCGAGGCTGACGGTAACCCACCAGGCGTGCCTTTATAGCCGCCGGACTGCCCCTCTTTCGCTGTTTCACCGGTTGTCGCCTGATACCCGCCGGACTGCGAGTTCTGCGCCACACCGCCGGAGACGTTCAGGCCAAACTGACTGCCGCCGGACTCTGCTTTGTTACGGATATCACTCCAGCCAAGGGTATCGGTGCTGAGACGGTTTTTCGCCGCCTCCGCATCTGAAGCGATCACCGTGCCGTCGAGCTGGGTGTGACTGCCGACGTTGATATCAAACCCGCCGGCGCCTGCAAAAATTCCGCTCTGGTCGATAACTGACCGGTAATCATTATGAAGCTTACCGGGATGATTTATAGATTTCAGATCATTATTTTTCTGGATTGATATATGTATATCTATTATCTATCTTAAGACCAAGATCATTAGCTATTTTAATGATTTGAGAGTACTCATCTTTACTTTGTAGTGGCACACTGAATTTAACCACCTGAACAGAGTCGCATACGACTCTGATTAACACATTAAAAATTTTCATTTTGCAATTTAAAAAATCTAATGCTCTGATTTTAAATACTAATCAGCAAAAATTACGTTTTGCGTGGGGTGTGGAGATTTTGGGGTGAGGGGCAGGCTATCGTTAAATAGCCTGCCGGGGTGGGTTTAGTAATTAGTGAGCAAATTTGCAGAGAAAAAAATCCCGCCGATTGAGGGCGGGATTTGTCGTTTATGGCTGATAGTCTTCAAATTCCCAAGCAAAAACACGGGAAAGCTTCTGTGCTATCTCCATCCAATCACTACCTTCGCACTGGTCGATATAATTGGTGATGGTTTTGGTGATCTCATCTAAATCATATTTACGTACCAAAAGCGTGTGACGCATCAGTTCCGGCAACCACTGATGCTTACAGAGCCATTCGGGGGTGCAGACATGAAGATCGAAGTTATCGGCACCAACGCTATTTTCAGATCCTATGCGTAACAGTAACCGAATCGAGAAAGAGTTTTCATCTTCCGGGTAAAATTTATCCAGATCATGATCATCATTTGAAATATTTTTTAAAATAGCTTTCATGTTTATGTCCTAATTTATATCCAGATGACCGTTACCAATTTTCGTTTTATCCCCTGTTACAGGATTTATTTTATATGTTTCAAAATTAGCTTGGGTACCGGTTGTCGCATGTGAACTATTATCTTTTGACGCTGGGAATCGGTACACACGAGTTTTGTCTGCACTCATCAATCCACTACCATCACTTGTAAGTCTGGCACCATCGCCTACCCAGATTTTACCTAATCGGTCGGCTTCTGCTTTAGTACTGGAACCCACACCATAATTCAGTTTGCCATTGTCACCCTGAACTACTGCGGCCAGTCTTGGATCCTGCTTCGCAATATTATTCAGATTTTGCTGTACCAGGTCATCTTTCAGCTTCGGATAAGTCGCAGCATTTTCCGCGCCACTGGTCGCCTTACCTGCATTTACAGTTGCTGATTCAGCCTTACCAGCAACGTTTACCGATGATCCTCCAGAAGGAAGAACCTTCGCTGAAACTAAAGCGCCTGATAATACTCCCGCAAAACTCTCCAGTGCCTTCTGATCGCCATTGGCCGCTTTGATGGTTGTGGATTTAATCCCCTCCCACGCATCGCCATTCATGATGGCAGTCAGTGTGGCTGCCGCTCCTGCATCTTTTTTCGCTAAATCACTTTGGGCCTGACCGCAGTAGCTGCCTCCGGTTGCACAGGTCGCTAGTGCTGCTGTCAAATCGAATGCGGTATCACCACCGAGCATCACGAAGTCACTGGTTTCACTGCTGGCATTAATCAAGCCATTGACGAGCTGGGACGCAATATTCTCCCCAAGCTTATTCCTGACCTGAGTTTTCCACCATTCTGCGCTTTGTATAACTGACTCCCGCGCTTTGTCCCCGGCCAGCGAGTTATTCTCAACCTCCACCCTTGCCGCATTGCCCGCGCTGACCATGCCTCCGGTATCGCCGGCCGCAATGCCGCCGCCAGCGGCACTGACTGCGGCCACCAGGTTAAGCACTACCATCTTCTCATCCGGTGTCAGCTCATCCGCTGTTTTACCGTAAAGCGCTTCGGCAAACCTCCCCGCGCCCGCTGACGCTATAAACCCGCCGATAGCACCTGCGGTCGCATTGCCGCCCTGTGCTTTTGCCAGTGCAGCGGAAACAACGGTATGCAGCGCGACACGCGCCGCTTCGTTTTTCCCGGCAGCATCCTTAACCAGTTTTGCCAGTACCGGCGCGGCGCCGGCCGCCATACCCCCCTGCACATTGCCGCCCAGGACCCCGGCCAGCAGCCCGGTCATCGCGGAACTGGCCGTCCAGAACGGGCTGCCGATACCGTACTCTTTATCAACCGCTTTAAATTCCGGCGACGCGGTGATTTTGCTCTCGATCTCCGTGTCGCTCAGGCCGTTCAGCTCGCCGCGCGCCGCCATGTCGTCGCGAACCTGCTTCTTCGCCGCATCCAGCTTACTGTCCATGTACACCGTCATGGCCTGTGTACCCAGCGCCGTTGCCTGCTGCTGGATTTCCAGCTTGTCCTTAATCGCCTCTTTGTCGAAATTATTATCCAGCGCCTTATGCGCGTTCGCCGTATCGCGACTCAGGCCGGCCACATTTTGCTGCTGCTTCGCCGGGTCACGGATAATGATATCGCCCGCGGCAACCGCGCTGTGCGTGGTGCTGCTGTCGCTTTCAGAGACATGCGCCAGCGAGGCTGACGGTAACCCACCAGGCGTGCCTTTATAGCCGCCGGACTGCCCCTCTTTCGCTGTTTCACCGGTTGTCG
>NZ_JBQPOM010000018.1:0-161320 GCF_052220145.1 Vagococcus sp. WN89Y
TGACAAAATCCATTGACCACGTCAGGTTGGGACCTGCCGGACGCAACAGCGGAAGCCGCTCAGTTGCCAGCCCCTTACGGCGCCGTCTGCGTTTTACGCCCAGGCCATTGAGATGATAAATGCGGTAAACCCGCTTGTGGTTAACGCAAAGGCCTTCACGACGCAGAAGCTGCCAGATACGCCGGTAACCGAAACGTCGGCGTTCCAGTGCCAGTTCGGTGATACGTGCAGACAGATACGCATCAGTAGCCGGGCGGTGCGCATCATAACGGCAGGTCGACAGGGACAAACCCGTCAGCCTGCAGGCACGACGTTGCGACAGACCTGTCGCTTTACACATCACTGTCACGGCTTCCCGCTTCTGGTCTGTCGTCAGTACTTTCGGCCCAGAGCCACCTGTAGTGCCTCTTTATCCAGCATGGCTTCGGCGAGCAGCTTCTTGAGGCGAGTGTTCTCTTCTTCAAGTGACTTAAGCCTTTTTACTTCAGGTACTTCCATGCCACCAAACTTCTTACGCCACGTATAAAACGTGGCGTCGGAGANCGCTCTTCAGAAGAAAACGGCTGACAAAATTAAAACCTGATGATGGCTGCCTTCCAACCCGACGGCTGTCACCTGTCTTTATCTTATCCGTCGAGTCAAAAAGGTTTTTTTTCTTGCTTTATACTAAAAATTATCTTTAGCAAAAAATTTTGCGCTCAGCGATTCACAATGAAATACGGGTAACCTGAACGCGCCACCTAAAAAAAATTTCAACTCATAATAACTCACCCAAAAACATTCACACAAAAAATATCAAGTCACAAATTATTCACATATTAATTTTCGGTTGCCTGTTTATGCCTAACTCTTATAATCCTTTGGCCACGCTTATGCATTCGCGGCATGGAAAAATAGCGGCATTTTTCCCTTGCTATTGAGGAAAAATGATTGAAGGGAAACAGATGCAAAATTGTTGAGGCTTTTCTTGTGAACGCTATCGATCAGTTTATTGATTTTATCGCCACGCTTTATACACCCAAACGCGCGCTTGCAACCCTGTTTATGTTGACCGGTTGCATACTGACGCTGGATCTTTTTTTACCTTACTTCACTCGTTTGCTGGAGCCCGCACTCCATCCGGTAACGCCCGAGTATAAAAGTTATATTGTTGCTACTGTGGTGTGTATCGGTATTTCCTCTGGCATTGTTATATTTAATATTCTTTGCTGGTGCTGGCGTGTTGTCGCAACTTTTTATAGCCAACGACAGGAGCAGTTAAGAAACAGCAGACTGGCCTGTGAAGCAGAGCAGGCTAATAATCTCAAGCTGGTGACAGATTTTAAAACGGCGCATGCGCATCTCAGCGCCGGGAAACTTTCTATTATTCGCAGGCTACTGACCGTTGCGACCGAAAGCTACTTAGTAGCCTGCCCGGACATCACGTTTATGGAACGCGCAGGCTGGATCTTACCTTTAGCCCCCAGCAGTAACGATGAAAGCGTCTATAAAATTAACCCGGTCATTTATACGATTGCTAATAAACTCTGGAATGACGAGGTGGAAAATAATGCTTTACTCTTTATGAGCAACGAACAAAGTATTTATCAATTTATTATCACAGCGTTCAGTGATGCAACATCATCAACGGAAATATCCAGTTCTCACTTTTCTTTATATGAGCGGCATATTAAAACCTGCTTTGATTTACAAACTATCACCACGCATTGCTATAACCTGAAATTTAAGCTGCGCTATAAAGAAAAATTTGAGGAGTTAGTAAACCAAAGACTCTACTCGCAGCGCATGTTTACGCTTGCCGAAAGTACCAGCGCAGAAACGGTGCCTTATTAATAGCCTATTCATGCGTGGTCTGCCGTTTGCATCCCGGCGATACGCCTGACCATTTCACCGATCTGCTCACGAGCGAGCGGCTCGCGGTCGGTAACAAAATGCAGCGTCATTCCTTCAATAAATGCATCAAGCGCGCGCGCCGTTGCAGGCTCGAACCAGGTTTCCAGCGTGGTCTGGCTGCTACGCATCCAGTTTTGCATAATGCTTTTCAGCATCGGCTGGCGACTCATCGCGTACAACTGATACATCAGCTCCATATTTCGCGCCGTCATCACTTGCGCGCTATAAATAAGTTCTGTGACAGCCTCACACGCCTGCGTCGGGCTGTTCACCTCAACAAAAAAACGCTGAAATTGTGCTGACATCTGCTGCGTAAAACGGCTAAACGCTTCGGCAAGAAGCGCATCGATACCTGAAAAATAGTAGGTCATCGAGCCAAGCGGCACCCCCGCACAGCTGGCGATTTTGCGATGCGTTACCGACTGGATGCCATGCTTTGCGATGGTTTCAAGCGTGGCTTCAAGTATTCTTTCCCGCCGTTGCGGGTCATTAGGTCGTCGGGTCATTTTCTTCTCACTGTCAGTTATGTACAAATGTACACTTCCTTGCTAGTGTTGTCTCATCTTTCGTTATTTACCGTAAAACTTATGACCGCGACCTCTTCCCGCACCGCCTTGCGACATCGCCTGTGGGCGCTGTTTACCTTCTTCTTTTTGCCAGGCTTACTGATGGCCTCATGGGCCACGCGTACGCCAGCTATTCGCGACATCCTGTCGGTTTCTATCGCAGAAATGGGCGCGGTACTATTCGGGCTGTCAATTGGTTCAATGAGCGGCATTCTCGCCTCGGGCTGGCTGGTTAAACGCTACGGCGCACGTAAAGTGATCCGCGCCAGCATGTCTTGCTCCGTTGTTGGCATGGTGATTTTAAGTATCGCGCTGTGGGTAGCTTCGCCACTGCTTTTTGCCATCGGCCTGGCCTGTTTCGGCGGCAGTCTTGGCGCGGGTGAAGTGGCGATGAACATTGAAGGCGCAGTGGTTGAACAACAGATGAACAAAACGGTGCTGCCAATGATGCACGGTTTTTACAGCCTTGGAACCCTGGCGGGCGCAGGACTCGGCATGGCGTTAACCGCGCTGGGCATCGCGGCAAATATACATATTTTACTGGTCGCGCTGGCCGTGATTATCCCTATTGTACTGGCGCTTTCTGCCATCCCGGACGGAACTGGTCAGCCCTCTGTTGATGAAAAAGCACAGGGTCAAAAAGGCCTGCCTTTCTGGCGTGACACCAAACTGTTACTGATTGGCGTCGTGGTGCTGGCAATGGCGTTTGCCGAAGGTTCGGCTAACGACTGGCTACCGCTGCTGATGGTCGATGGCCACGGTTTTAGCCCCACGTCCGGCTCGCTAATCTACGCTGGTTTTACGCTTGGGATGACCGTCGGGCGCTTTATTGGCGGCTGGTTTATTGACCGGTTTAGCCGCGTGGCTGTTGTGCGCGCCAGTGCGCTGCTTGGCGCTACCGGCATTGCATTGATAATCTTTGTCGATAGCGCATGGGTCGCCGGTGTTTCGGTCATTCTGTGGGGACTTGGCGCCTCGCTCGGCTTCCCACTGACAATTTCCGCCGCCAGCGACACCGGCCCGGATGCGCCAGCCCGGGTGAGCGTGGTCGCCACCACCGGTTACCTCGCATTCCTGGTCGGCCCGCCACTGCTTGGCTTTCTTGGCGAACACTACGGCCTTCGCAGCGCGATGCTGGTGGTTCTGGGGCTGGTGCTGCTTGCCGCGCTGGTCGCCCGTGCGGTAGCAAAACCTGAGCCGCAGATGCAGGCCGAATCCTGCTAATGACAAAGCGGCATACCCGTTGCGTATGCCGCGCTACCCTTCCAGGGAACTCCCCACACGCTTATCGCGCAGAAATATCACCATCAGCCCCAGCCACAACAAACCGTTAACCAGGTTAAAAACGCTGAACAACCCATTGCCGCCCAGCAGCCAGGCATGCTTGCTGATTTCAATACCCACGGTAAAGATAAACATTTGCAACATGCCCATTGCCGCCGACACGGTACCTTTACTCATCTCGCTGGCAAACAGCGTCAGGCGCACCAGCCCGGCATTTGCCAGGCCAATACCAAAAGCGTAAACGCTCAACCCGGCGGTCATCCACAGCCAGGCATGGGAAGAGACAAGCGTCGCAACCGCCGCCAGCAAGAGTCCGGCAACAATCGGCCAGCCGCCGAGGATAATCAGCGCGCGCACGGTACGGCGGGAGGTCAGCCTTGCCAGCACCAGATTCCCGGCAATCAACGCGCCGAAAATGGGCACCTGCAACAGGCCATACTCATAGCTACTCATCTGCTCGCCGCTAATAATGATAATGGGTGACTGGGCTATCCAGGCGAGCAAAGGCAGGCTGACAAAACCAATCGCCAGCGCACCGGCAACAAAACGCAGGTTTTTCAGAACATCAACATAATCATGCCACAGCCCCTTAAACGAGAGCCGCTCGCCCAGCCGGGTCGCCGTTTCCGGCATTGCGCGAAACAGGCCAAAGAAGGAGACCGCCGCCAGCAGCGCAAACAGCACGAACATCCCCTGCCAGGGCGCGGCATGAACCCAGGCGGCGCCCACCAGCGGGCCAAGTAACGGCGCAATCAGCGCCACGTTCGCCATCAGCGCGGTTATCTTTATGCACACCGCCTCTTCGAAAGACTCCTGAATGGCGGCATAACCCACCGCGCCAATAAAGCACAGGCTGATGCCCTGCAAAAAACGCAGCAGCGTGAATTGCTCAATCGTCTGCGCCAGCAGCGTCGCAAGACAGGTCATCGTAAACCACACCACCCCGGCCAGCATGACCGGGCGACGACCGATACGATCTGAGAGCGGCCCCAGCAGCCACTGTAAGAACATACCGCCCGCCAGATAGGCAGTCATCGATGTGGGTACCCACTCAATGCCCGCATTGAACTGTTCCACCACCGTTAACATGCCGGGCTGGATCATATCGTTGCCGATATAAGTAGAAAATTCGTAAAGCACCAGACAGAGGGGAAATAATAACGCCCGTCGGCCCAGTCGTTGACCTGCAAGGCTGTGGTTTTGCATGCTGACTCTCAACTCAAAAAAAATCGCGCAGAGTGTAATAAAAGGTGCCCGGCGGCGATACACAATTTTCAGTCGCCTAATAAATAAAGCACATTTTCACTCTGTTTAAGTTTTCCTTAAGCTCCCCCGCCTACTCTGTGGCTATCGACGGTTTAAGTCAGAATCGTCTAACTCTAAGACTACTAAGACAAAACCGCTTTACCCCGTAGCGCATCGCTTTTATGGTGAGCGCTTTCGCGGAAATTTGCACCGTTTAATCAAAGGGTAACAAGAGCATGTTAGAGAGCCTGAATTACACTCTGTTTTACTGGATTAACGCGACGCCGGACTCTCCGCGCTGGCTGCTGGCGCTGGCGGAATTCACCGCCCGCGATGTAATAAGTATCGTACCGTTACTGGCTATCGGCCTGTGGCTATGGGGGCCGCGCCACCAGCTCAGTGCACAGCGCCAGCTGGTGATTAAATTATCGCTGGCGATGTTCGTCAGTCTTGCCCTCTCTCTAGCGCTCGGGCATTTTCTGCCGCACGATCGCCCGTTTGCCGGCAGCGTAGGTCACAATTTCCTGCACCATGCGGCGGACAGCTCTTTCCCAAGCGATCACGGTACGGTGATTTTTACCTGCGCCATTGCTTTTCTCGCCTGGCATCGCCTGTGGTCCGGCGCAGTGCTGATGGCCGTCGGCCTGGCGATTGCCTGGTCGCGGGTTTTTCTCGGTGTTCACTGGCCACTGGATATGCTCGGCGCGCTGTTGGTTGGTGTTATCGGTTGCCTGAGCGCACAAATCCTGTGGCAGGCATTTGGCACCACGCTCTATCACGCATTACAACAGTGCTATCGCCTCTGCTTTGCCCTGCCAATCCGCCGCGGCTGGGTGCGTGACTAACTTTTCAGGCACAGGTAAGATGAACGCCATGCTCAATGCATGGCTTTTTTATATTCAGAGGAATTATGGAAACAAGACGCGACGAACGGATAGGCCAGTTGCTGGCCGCGCTGAAGCGAAGTGATAAGCTGCATCTGAAAGAGGCAGCGGCACTCCTCGGCGTCTCCGAAATGACCATTCGTCGCGATCTTAGTAGCAACAGTGCGCCGGTTGTACTGCTGGGCGGCTATATAGTGCTGGAGCCGCGTACCGCCAGCCATTACCTGCTGAGCGATCAAAAAAACCGCCTGGTCGAAGAGAAGCGCCTTGCGGCACAGCGGGCCGCTGGCCTGTTGAAAGCTCACCAGATGGCTTTTTTTGACTGCGGCACCACCACACCGTGGATTATCGAAGCGATTGCGGCCGATCTGCCGTTTACCGGCGTCTGTTACTCTCTCAACACGTTCCTGGCATTGCAGGAGAAACCCCTCTGCCGGGCAATCCTCTGCGGTGGCGAGTTCCACGCCAGCAACGCGATTTTTAAACCGCTGAACTTTAATGAGACGCTGAATAACCTGCGCCCGGATATTGCCTTTTATTCTGCGGCGGGCGTCCATGCAAAGCAGGGTGCGACCTGTTTCAACCTGGAAGAGTTACCGGTGAAACACTGGGCGATGTCCTGCGCCCAGTATCACGTGCTGGTGGTCGATCACAGTAAATTCGGTAAGGTTCGCCCCGCCTGCATGGGGTCGCTTGAGCGCTTCGACGCTATCGCAAGCGACAGCTGCCCGGATGAGGCGGTGACAAGTTTCGCCAAAACGCACGCGCTGACATTGCTGTGCTGACCGTGCCCTTTCGGGCACGGCCTTGTTCAGGAGAACCAGCCGCCAAACCACTGGTGGAACTTCAGCAGCACAAAATCCCACATCCGGCCAAAGAAGCCGGTCTCCTCCACCGCTTCCATCACCACCAGCGGGCGCTGCTCAATGGTTTTGCCCTTGAGCTGAAAGTCGATAGTCCCGACCACCTGCCCTTTTGCCAGCGGCGCTTCCAGCTCCGGCTGCGTTAAGGTATAGCTCGCTTTCAAATCTTTTAACTGACCTTTTGGCAGCGTGATAGCACCCGCATCGCCTGCCCCAAGCTTCACATCACGGGTGGTGCCAAACCATACGCGCTGCGTCACAAACGCCGCATCGGGCTTGATTGGCGAAACGGTTTCGAAGAAACGCAGCCCCCAGGTGAGCAGTTTTTCCGATTCATTAAAGCGAATACGATCGGTTTTCGCACCGAGCACCACGGAGATCAGTCGCATATCCCCCTGCGTGGCGGAGGCCACCAGATTGTAGCCCGCGCCCTCGGTGGTACCGGTTTTCATCCCGTCCACATTCAGGCTGGTGCTCCACAACAGCCGGTTACGATTAGGCTGGCGAATGTTATTGAAGGTAAACGCTTTCTCTTTATGAATCGCGTACTCATCCGGCACATCGTGGATCAGCGCCTTGCCAAGCAGCGCCATGTCGCGCGCAGTGCTGAACTGGCCGGGCGCGTCCAGCCCGTGCACGGTTTTAAAGGTTGTATTCGTCAGTCCCAGCTTCTGTGCGTAACTATTCATCAGACTAACAAATGAATCCTGGCTACCGGCGACATAATCCGCGATGGCAATGCTGGCGTCATTCCCCGACTGAATAATCACGCCTTTGTTGAGATCGGCCACCGAAACCTGGTCGCCCGGTTTCAGGAACATCAACGAGGAGCCGCGCAGCTCAGGATTACCGGTCGCCCAGGCATCTTTGCCAACGGTGACGATATCATCCAGGTGAATCTTTCCGGCTTTCAGCGCCTGGCCGACGACGTAGCTGGTCATCAGCTTCGTCAGGCTGGCGGGATCGAGCTTCTCGTCAGCATTACCTTCTGCCAACACTTTACCGCTGGCGTAATCCATTAAAATCCATGCCCGCGCATCGATGGCAGGCGCGCCCGGCGTTTGCTCGATGGCATACAGCGAAGGAGAGATAAGTAACAGTGCAGCGCCCGCAGCCAGGCCGCGAAGGGATTCAGAGAACATCATAGTGACCACCCGAGTATCCATTCTAAAAACAGTACAACCAAACGGTGAGTAATAGCGCACTCCGCGTGCGAAAAAAACCGTCGGGTTGGTAAAGTTATTAAAGTTTATGCCCCAGCGCCGCGTTACGCGCGCGGCATAACAAAGGAAAACAATTGTCATTGCCAGAACAGTAACTTTGCGCCAGCATAAAATACAACCGGGAACAGTGCAGGAGGTGATGATGATTACGCTTTGGGGACGAAATAACTCAACGAACGTAAAAAAAGTACGCTGGATGCTCGAAGAACTGGAGCTGCCGTACGAGCATATTCTCGCGGGCGGGCAGTATGGCCTGAACCACGATGCAGACTATCTGGCGATGAATCCGAATGGTCTGGTGCCGTTGCTGCGCGACGACGAAACCCACACAATATTGTGGGAATCCAATACGATTTTACGTTACCTTGCCGCGCAATATGGCCAGCGCCGCCTGTGGGTTGATGAACCTGCCGTGCGTGCACAGGGGGAAAAATGGATGGACTGGGCGCTCAGCACGCTAGCTCCCAGACATGGGCCGGTGCTGGTTGGACTGGTGCGTACCGCGCCCGAAAAACGCAATCTCGTCGCCATAGAGGCGCAGAAGCAAGAACTGGATAAGCTGTTTGATATTCTTGACGAAGCTCTGGCGGAAAAACCGTGGCTCTCAGGCGCGGCATTCGGTTGCGCGGATATGGCGGTCGGGCCATTTATTTATAATCTTTATAATATACCAGGCCTCAGCTGGGCACCGCGCGCCAATCTGCAGCGCTGGTACCAAAAACTTTGCGAGCGCCCGGCATTTCGCGAGACGGTGATGATCCCTGTGACCTGATGCGCCGTGTGATTATTGGGCCGGGCTGACTTTCCACAGCTCGCCGTCGGATTCATCCGTCAGCACATAGAGAAATCCGTCCGGCCCGACACGTACGTCCCGAATACGCTGGTTGCGATCGCCAAGTATGCGGCCATCTTCAGACACCTTGTCGCCATCAACGCTCATCACGATGATATCTTTATCTTTTAGCGCGCCGATAAACAGCTTCTGTTTCCACTGGGGGAAGAGGTCGGCGTTATAAAAGGCCATGCCGCTGATTGCCGGGGAATTTTTCCAGTAAAAAATCGGTTGTTCCGTGCCTTCAACGATTTGCCCCTTCGCCTCCGGAATAGCGAGACCGCTGTAGTTAATTCCCCATGTTGCCAGCGGCCAGCCGTAGTTTTTGCCTTTTTGCGGAATGTTAATCTCATCGCCGCCGCGCGGCCCGTGCTCATGCAGCCACAGCGCGTCGCTCCACGGGTTTATCGCCAGCCCTTGCGGGTTACGGATACCGTAAGACCAGATCTCTGGCCTGGCGCCCGCTTTACCAACAAAGGGATTATCCTGCGGCACTTTTCCCTCATCCGTCAGGCGTACCAGTTTGCCCTGTAATTTATCCAGATCCTGTGCCGTGGGCCGTTGGTTGTTCTCGCCAAGCGCAATCCATAAATAGCCTTTGCCGTCAAACACCATGCGGCCACCGAAATGGTTACCGGTGGAGAGTTTCGGCTGTTGGCGAAATACCGTCTGAAAATCCTCAAGATGGCGGAAATCATCGCTTAAGCGCCCGTAACCCACCGCCGTGCCAGCTTTACCGTCCTGGCCCGCTTCGGCGTAGCTCAGCCACACGCGGCGCGACTGGGCAAAATCGGGAGCCAGCACAACATCAAGCAAACCGCCCTGCCCGTGCGCCCAAACGGACGGCATGCCCGTAATAGGATCGGCCAGACCGTTACCCGCCTGCCAGCGGCGCAACTGACCATCGCGCAGCGTAATAAGCATGCCCTGATTATCCGGCAAAAAGGCCAGCGACCAGGGATGATCAAGCTTGGTTTGTAACACCTCGACTTTCACCGGCGCCGGGGCGGCAAGCGCAGTGAAAGAGAGCAACACGAAGGATAGCAACAGGGGAAAGCGGCGCATGACTGGCTCCTTTTTAAGCAGTTCCCGCCTAAATGTTAGCCGGGTCATTGGCACGCGCCGCATTTTTTACAAAAGCTTAAGCTTGGGTGCGGGGTGCGCACGTATTGAGGCTACGAATGCAATAGTTCAGCACATCCAGCGAACGTTCCAGTTTTTCAACATTCACCGCAATATAGGAAGGGCAATCGTAACGCCCGCTCATTAAGCAGAGCGCCGCAGCGGAAAGCGCTTCTTCTGCATGATGAATAGCAATACATGTGTCGTGTTCCGCGAAATCATGGAGTACCTCGCCGTGGCCGCGAATATCCCGGGCGAGTGCGAAAAAACTATCGCGTAGCGCGTCGTTCTCGCTGACCGAAATGCTTCCCTGCGCGCGTCTGCGTTGGATATATGCCGTAAGCGCTATTTTTGCATCCATCAGCTGAGACAACAGGCCATCAGTGAATACAATTTCAGACATATGTTCCCCCCTTTTTAAAGCAAACATCAGGATTATCATATGTTCATTTTTTGAACAAATTCATGCTTTATATCAATAAATACATGCACAAAAGCCGAAAACAAACGCACTCTATTTCCATGAAATATATAATTTTTTTATAAATTTATCGTTTTATTGTATAAAAATCAGACAACAAAATAGATAAAAAGCATACAGCTGCTTTGCTAAAAAAGGAGTTTGCTATGCCAGTCAATATGACCATACACACCACCGACGCTTCCTCTCCTCAAGCGCTATCGCCGACAGAGAAGAGAAACGACTCTCCACTGATAGAACAGATACATTCCGCCAATACGTCATCCATCGCGTTTGCCCGCAACAATACTTCATGGTTGCCGGAGCGCATGCTTGAATGGCTAAAAAACCAGCTGCGTCACACGCCCCGGCAGCGTAGCGCCGAAGATAGCGAAAAAGCGCAGCCTCTGATGCAAAAGTTACCACTGCGACAAGCGATGAACGATCCGGCAAACGCTGGCGATCACTGCGAGGGAGAAAGGCGTAATTGCCTGGCCTGGAAAATGGGCCTGCTGATGCTCGGTATTTCGGCTTCTGCATTTGGGGCATATGCCTGGTTACGCCTTAAAAACGACGGGGAACGCAGTGCCAACAAGACCGATCTTTTGCCGGGCAGTGTCACGCTCCCGGTCGAGGACTATCCGTTATTTCAGGCGTTGATCGCCAGCACCACAATGGCGCAATCCTCAACGGAAAAAAGCGCAGACAATCAGGCCAGCGCGCCAAAGCCGCCTTTTCGGTTAAGAAAAAAAGCGGTTTTGTGCGAGGGAGCGGCAGCGCTGGAGCGATGCGAGAATTTACGCGCACAACATCTCCCGCAGAAGCCGGGAATATTAATGATAAAAAATAATAACCAGACCTGCCGTTGCCCTGTTGCCGGAGTGGCCGTCAAAAGCAATGTCCTGTTTAACGAAATAGAAAAAACGCCCCCAGAACAACAGCTGCCTGCGGGTATAAAAATAAAAGATGCTCCCTCGGAATATTTCCGTGACAAAGCGACACATAATTTATCAACCGAACCGCCAGCCGTAAGACGCGATAAGAAATCCTATATCCATAATACGCAGAATAAAGATGAGGCAGTGACAGAATCCCCAATCGATGATGTTAAAATAGTTAAACTTTTCGACTTCTCGTGTATAGAAGCACG
Source organism: Vagococcus sp. WN89Y (assembly GCF_052220145.1). Classification (NCBI taxonomy): domain Bacteria; kingdom Bacillati; phylum Bacillota; class Bacilli; order Lactobacillales; family Enterococcaceae; genus Vagococcus; species Vagococcus sp. WN89Y. The sequence continues at coordinate 11,523 of NZ_JBQPOM010000018.1, forward strand.
GAATAACATGAGCACTATTGATAAAATAAGAACCGTTGCTAATACCCTTACTAAACCTGTAACCAATTTAGCGAAAGAAATTCAAATTATCTATTCACATAATGTCGCAGGTAAAGGATGCCCGGATTCAGAAACTATTGAAATACTAGAAGACATCACTGGCCCTGTTGATGTTGCAATAAATAACATTATTAGTCTGTTTCCGGGCATGAGGGTGCCGGCTTTACTGCAAAATGTGGTTGGCCCTGCCATGCAAATGTTAGTCGATCAGTATGAAGGCAAACCGGTACAAATATCACGATTTAGTGATTTAAATGATCAAATAACCTCGCTTTTAAGACCCATTATCCCGACACTTTCATCTACCGAACAGGTCTCTTTGTATAATAAACCCACAGTCAAAGAGCCACCGTCAAGTGTACAACCGGCAGGCACTGCGTATGAAGGTATATATAATCACCGCCTTACAGTGCATAACAATATACCTCAGGTCACGCTCGACGGTCATCACTATAAATTACAAACGTTGCCGAACAACACGCCTTTTATTATCGACAACGATCGGCATTTTAATTTCCTTCGCTATGATAATTTAAACCGCCGTTGGGTTTCAGTCGCGGGTGATGAAGCCAATATTTATACAGAAAAGGCGCAGGAACAACTTGATAAATATAGCCTCTTCCTGGCTAACCGTGCTGAAGAGAGCAGTTTTAAAATCGATAAAGAGAGCGAATTCCTGACATTCTCTACGCCCGGCGAACCCGACATCACTGGTGTTTTCGTTGCCGGGAAATTTATCCCGGCAAAATGGGAGCATGTCAATGGTAACCGGGTAGCCGTAACCAATACACCGGGCCAGGCGGAGAAACGCGTGCTCATTTATAACAGTTTTGGCTGGTCATTTGAGCGCCCCTCGGTGAAAAAAGATAAATACCTCAAACTGCTTTTACAGGATCAGAATACTGCCATTCCGTTAGCCATAAAACATACTCGCGCCAATCATATCGCCCCGATAAATAACGCCATCGGTTTTAGCGACAGCGCCTTTTATGGCAAATTAATCAAACACAACAATAAATACTACAGAGTAGTATCAACGCAGAGTGATATAACACACGCTGAACAAAATAAATTAATGGGCTATAACGACGCAGTAATAGAATTTGATAATGGCATGTTTAAATTAAAGTCATCCGACGATATTCCTTTCGTCCTGAGAACTGAAAAAGAAATACCACGACCGAATCTCCCCGTCTCGTTAAGGATGGAGAAAGGCTCACTGGATTACCTGACCCAACATGCCAAAACAACTACGACTGCGCCACTTTATGCAATGCATAATGGTCTTTTCAACGGTGAAAATGGCGAAAAGTTGTTTGTTTTTCAGGGACGGAGTTATCCTGTTAGTAAATATGAAGATAAATTAATCACTATCCCCCGACATGACGCGGGCAATGCACCAAATATTCGATTGTGGCGTGATGGCGATACCTGGATTCGTATTCGTGATGAGAGAAATAAACCCTTTACGGAATATGAAGAGGCTGCATCGTGTCGCAGTGTCAGAGCGCCGGGACCAAGCGGGTCATGCTCACCGGTAATGATTGAAATGGATCTGCATAAGCTGTTGTCAAAATTTATCGATAAAGATATGACTACTAATCATCCCCCGAAGCCCGAAAACTTATCAAAGTCTGATGTGATTGAAATTCCGGTATTATTTTTTGATGTCAAAACCTTGAAAAACTTTCTCCTTTATAATAACAACTATTTTGATGCAGAAGTGATTCAGGCGGATGACAAAAACAACCCAACTGACCTTCCCTGTTTAAGGATTACCGGCAGAGGCAATATATTTAGCAAAAAGAAAGAGATTGCAACCATCGTTATTCATAAAGAACAAGATAAATATTATATAAAAACCCAAAAAACTTTTCTTGCTGAAAAATTGAATATCGATAAAAAAGTCGCAGGCGCTTATTTACAAAACAGACCATATCGTGATGTGTCAGAGATTGACACGATTGAGGATATTGTTAATGAGGTTCAGGAGGCACGGAAAATCGTGGTTACGAAACCCCGGCGGAATTCTGTATCTACAGATCGCAGCCTCGCGGCGTATGCAAAGCAACAGGAGAGCGTAAAAAATATTTTATTTTCTGAACATGTTAATAAAAACACTGATAAATATCATATCAAACTTTTCACTCTGGACGCTGATTCAAATTTGCTCAACCCCTTCGAACAGAAAGCCGTTCAGCAAATTAAAGAAAAACTAAAATATACCAAAGAAAAAATCCTCAATAGCGTAGTTGCAGCGACCTATATTGACGGTCCAGGCTGGCCAGCCATTAGGGATTATTTCAGAGGGATCCTACCAAACAGCAATGCACAAAAACAGCTTGAGGCTGATTTCACAGCATCATTGCAGCTCCGCCTTGAAAGAATGTTCAGAGCGCTTGACGAGAAAAAAATCGTTTTGGTCACTGCCCATGAACAGACAGAGACAACGTTAACTGACCGCATCGATTCTATATTACCGCCTGAGGAAAAACTCGCGGGCGATGCGGGACATATGTCAACCGATGGCGAGGGGCGACTGTTTATTAATATTGACAAACTTGATTTTGACGGCACTTCTGCCAATGCGGCTCTGGCGGACCCTATAACCGTTATTATGCATACCGCATCGCACACAAAAGATATGTCTGCCGACGTGATTCAGCAGGAAAGAAACCGCGGCATTATGCCATCGGTAAATGATTTTATTACTCAGCTTACCACTCAGTTAGAGGAGCAAACCTTGCCGCCACGCCAACTTAATACCTTAATTGAAATCAGCAAAGAGTATATTAATAGCGTTGCGCCCTATCGTCGTAAACCTGCTAGTTTACTGACATCAAAAGGACTGGCCTATCTGTTACAAAACGATCCAGGTTATTGCGCGCATGTGTTGCTTAATTCGAGCGATAGCATAACCGCCCTTGCGCAGGATATGTATTACTGGATAAATATGAGCAATAATAATCTCTCAACGGGCTGGATCGATCCCTGGATAAGACGGTTCGGTATCGCACACGGTGATCTTCGCGATACCGATCTGAAACTTTCAGTCAGTACTTCACAGCTGGAACTGAGTAGCCTGACCTCCTCCCCGCTTAATTATTTAAGCCTTCATGAAGTTCCCGGCAAAAAGAATATATATTATGCACTTCCCGACCTCGATTTATTATTAAAAAATGGGCAACAGTATTATCCTGTTGAATTTGTGGGCACTAGCAACAAAATTATTTTTGTTGGAAAACCCGATGATGTTCGCCAGATTTATTACTACACCCCTGCAACGGGCAATATCAAACCGGTTCAGCCCGTCACCCGTTTTAATAACGCCGTTTATTACAACCGCAACCTTGATGTGTTTGAAACCGTAAATATCGAAACAGGTATTTCCTCCGTTTTAAAATATGATGAAGCAAAAGATGTGCTTGTCGATACAGGGGCACAGCAAGTCGTACCGATGCTTAATAATGTCATGAAGGTGGAGTTTAAAAACTTCGATTTATTTACTACCGGCAAAAATACGCGCGAAGTCTATCTTGCCGCCCATGCTGCACGCCAGCTCACCTTAAAAAGGCAACCCATCCCCGACAACGTAAACCTGAAATTCTATACGCCAAAAGGTAAAGTCCTGCGCGGTCATGTGGATGATGTTCTTGAGTTAGTAAAAAATACGCTGCCAGTAAAAGAGACAAAACCCGGAGGAACTCTCACTGAAACATATGATATCAATTATGATGACGACTCACAGATCAATTATCATCAGCTCACCGAAAGCTCCGCTAAAAACCTGATTCGTATTAAACCTGATGCAACCGTGACATCCACAGAAATAATGAATGCGATGTCGAAATTCTATGCTAATAAAGATATCGATTTGCACCTGTATATTTGCCGCAGCTGCTAATACGCCTGCGGAGCAATAAACCCAAGACAGACGAGCCGTGCGTTATGCGCACGGTCTCCCTGAAACATCACCGGTTGCATGGTATCAATATACAGTTCCGGCCACTGCCGTAAAACCTGGTGAAAAGTGTTGGCAGTACACTTTTGTGAATACTCCCCGATAAGCAGTACCCCTTTGCGTTTTAATTCTTCACGTTGCAAATGAGCGTTGTAAATATTTGGCTGCGTCGCGTTGTCCCAACGAGTAATAATATGCGGGCGAGAAGGCGCATAAAACGTTAACCACTGAGCCAGGTTAGCGCCGCCAACAAAAGCTAATGGCGTACCATAACGCTCGCGCCATGCGTTATCCACTTGCTGGCTAAAAGGGATGATACCGGACCACTTTTCACCGGCATTGGCAATATTTGTCACCATCACTGCGCTGTATCCACCGAGCACCAACAGAGCAAACAGGCCAAGCGAAAAACAGGCGATACGCGGCATTTGCTGTAGTTTTTCCTGCGTACAGCTCACCATTATCGCCGGTGCCAAAATAAAGAATGGCTGTAACCACTCGGTTAGTCTGCCGCCACGATGAAATAAGAACCAGGCGCAAATAATAACCAGCGGCAGCCAATACACGCCGAGTAATATTCGTTGTTGCGTGTCGCCGGGCCAGCCCGGACGGCAACCACTGAGGCGTAATATCCACCAGAGAAAAAATAAAGGATAAAAAATAGTGAGAAGCGCGGTAAAAAGACTCAGATTCAGCCCCGCGTCAATTTGTGAATCCACCCAGCGAAACGCCGCAAAATCATGCTGCCATAGCCAGATAATATTTGGCGTAACCAGTATGAAATAAATCAAAAGCGCGAGATAAAAAACAGGATGGTTATAACAGCGGCGAACGGAAGGCACCAGTAATGTTGATAAAAACACACCGCCCACCAGCGCGAGGGTAGAATATTTCGCCATTGTCGCCAGCCCGGCAGCGACGGCAAACGCCAGCCACCACCTGTGACTACGGCTAATTGCCTGCACGAAAAATAGCATCATCCACGGCCAGAGCATCACCAGCAGATAGTTATCGTTATAGCTGATAATGTCGAAATTAATCAGACCTGACAGGTTAAGCGTCAACAGCGCCAGCCAGGCCAGAGGCTCGCTTGCGCTAAGGCGGCGCGCTAAAAACCAGCAGCCCGCCATACCGACGGCAATCGCGAGAAAATGCGTGGCATACCAGTAAACATTCAGCGAAAGCGCCGGGAACCAGAGCGCTGGCCAGAAAACCATCCCAACCAGCCAGGGATTTTTCGGCGAGCCCCATTCCATATTTTGCCCCCAGTTCAGGGCTTCGATGGCATCATAGGGAACGGTCGGATCGACCAGCACAGTGGTCACCGTCCAGGTAAACGCATAGCCGAGCAGCCAAAGCATAAGCAGGCGATAAGTCATTTCAACTTTCCATATTTGACAAACAGGTAAGCCCGCAAGCTTAGGGCAGCAGAGGTAAATGCCGGGTAAATCGCCCTTTTTTACGGACTTCATCGGGTTACAGAGTCAATATGCTTAACGTCTGTTCTGAGTATAGGAAATAAGTTATCGATGAGCGTGATGTTTACCGGGGGGCGAATTGCTTTTCAGTGCATCCTTTTTTATGGGAGCGAATGCGTTTTGAAATGAAAGAAATCGGTGACGCATTGAAAGAATTCACCTGCATAACAAGCTGGTTTTGCGTTATGCCAACAGCAGCAATAACAGTACAAATTTTCCCTTAACCTCTGTACAATCCCTGCCCTGAACATCCTATAAATGATTATTTTTTGAACTATGAGCAATGTTAACCCGCAGCCGAAAATTGGCTTTGTCTCGCTTGGCTGTCCAAAGAATCTGGTGGATTCTGAACGTATCCTGACGGAGCTACGTACCGAAGGTTACGATGTCGTTCCCCGTTATGACAATGCCGATATGGTTATCGTTAACACCTGCGGCTTTATCGACAGTGCCGTGCAGGAGTCGCTGGAAGCCATTGGCGAAGCGCTGAACGAAAACGGCAAAGTGATCGTCACCGGTTGCCTGGGCGCAAAAGAAGACCAGATCCGTGAAGTCCACCCGAAAGTGCTGGAAATCACCGGGCCGCATAGCTATGAGCAAGTGCTTTCTCATGTTCACCACTATGTGCCAAAACCGAAGCACAACCCTTTTATTAGCTTGGTGCCGGAACAGGGCGTCAAGCTAACACCGCGCCACTACGCCTATTTAAAAATTTCCGAAGGGTGCAACCATCGCTGCACTTTCTGCATTATTCCGTCCATGCGTGGCGATTTGGTTAGCCGCCCGATTGGTGAAGTACTGGCCGAGGCAAAACGGTTGGTCGATGCCGGTGTGAAAGAGCTGCTGGTGATTTCTCAGGACACCTCCGCGTACGGCGTTGACGTGAAACACCGAATGGGTTTTCACAATGGCGAGCCGGTAAAAACCAGCATGGTTGGCCTGTGCGAGCAGCTGGCGAAGCTCGGCGTCTGGACACGTCTGCACTATGTCTACCCCTATCCGCACGTTGATGATGTTATTCCGCTGATGGCGGAAGGGAAAATTCTGCCCTATCTGGATATCCCGCTGCAGCATGCCAGCCCGCGAATTCTTAAGCTGATGAAGCGTCCTGGCGCTGTCGATCGCCAGCTGGCGCGCATCAAGCAGTGGCGTGAAATCTGCCCGGAGCTTACCCTGCGCTCCACCTTTATTGTGGGCTTCCCTGGCGAAACTGAAGAAGATTTCCAGATGCTGCTCGACTTCCTGAAAGAAGCGCGCCTGGATCGCGTAGGCTGCTTTAAATACAGCCCGGTCGAAGGGGCAACGGCCAACGAGCTGGCGGATCAGGTTCCTGAAGAGATCAAAGAAGAGCGCTGGAACCGCTTTATGCAACTGCAACAGCAGATTTCAGCCGAGCGTTTGCAGGAAAAAGTGGGCCGCGAAATCCTTGTCATCATTGATGAAGTCGATGAAGAAGGCGCGATTGGCAGAAGCATGGCGGATGCGCCGGAAATCGATGGCGCGGTCTATCTCAATGGTGAAACCCGCGTAAAACCAGGCGACGTGGTGCGCGTAAAAGTGGAAAACGCCGACGAATACGACCTGTGGGGAACCCGGGTTTAATCGTTTTGCCCTCTCCCTGACCGGAGAGGGTATCTCTTACCCTTTTATCTTCGGATCCAGCGCATCGCGTAGCCCATCGCCCAGCAGGTTAAATGCCAGCACGGTCAGAAATATGGCCATCGAAGGGAAAAGCGCCACGTGCGGCGCAATCACCATGTCTGCCCGCGCTTCGTTAAGCATCGCGCCCCACTCCGGCGTTGGCGGCTGCGCGCCCATACCAAGAAAAGAGAGGCTGGCGGCAGAGATAATCGACGTGCCAATCCGCATGGTGAAATAGACCACAATCGATGAAACCGTGCCTGGCAGAATATGGTGAAACAGAATCGTCGCATCGCTGGCACCGAGGCTGCGCGCCGATTCGATAAAGGTTTGCTGCTTCAGCACCAGCGTATTGCCGCGCACCAAGCGGGCAAACGCCGGAACGGAAAACACCGCCACGGCGATAATGACATTCGCCATACCGCTGCCCATCACCGCCACCACCGCAATCGCCAGCAGAATGCCGGGAAAAGCAAACAGCACATCGCAAACACGCATGATGATGCGATCCCACCAGCCTTCATAGTAGCCCGCGAGAAGCCCCAGCACGGTGCCTGTCAGCGCCCCAATAAGCACCGCAAAGACACCCGCCGCCAGAGAAATTTGCGCCCCCACCAGCACCCGGCTAAAAATATCGCGCCCGAGAGAGTCCACGCCAAACCAGTGCATCAGCGACGGGCCTGCATTGAGCTGGTCATAGTCAAAATAGGTTTCCGCGTTGTAGGGCACTATCCACGGGGCAATCACCGCCAGCACAATCAGCAGCACAACAAATAACCCGGCCGCCATTGCCAGCCGCTGACGGCGAAAACGCCGCCAGAACTCATGCCACGGAGTGCGTACATGCCCGGGTTTTACCGTGGGCATCGCGTTCAGAATCGCCTGTCGACGCCAGTTAAACAATCGCATCCTTATTTATACCTGATAGCAGGGTTAAGGGCGGCGTAGAGCACATCCACCACAAGATTGATAAGAATAAACTCCAGTGAAAAGAGCAGCACTTCGGCCTGAATCACCGGGTAGTCGCGCATTTCGACCGAATCCACCAGCAGGCGCCCCAGCCCCGGCCAGTTAAACACTTTCTCCACCACAATTGAGCCGCCCAGTAAAAAGCCGAATTGCAGCCCCATCATGGTCACCACAGGGATCATGGCGTTGCGCAGGCCATGCTTGAGAATAACCCAATGCTCGCTCACCCCTTTGGCGCGCGCCGTGCGCATATAGTCTTCGTTAAGCACGTCAACGAACGCGGCACGGGTAAACCGCGCCATCACGGCCGCCACCGCCGCGCCCAGCGTCAGGGAGGGCAAAATATAGTGCCAGACCGTATCGGCCCCGACGGTGGGCAACCAGCCCAACTCGACGGAGAAGATTTGCATCAGCAGCATACCGAGTGCGAAGGCCGGGAAAGATAACCCGGTCACCGCCAGCGCCATACCCACATGATCCGGCCAACGATTACGCCACACGGCAGCGACAATCCCCGCCCCCAGGCCAAACAGCATCGCCCAACACATGCTGGTCAGCGTTAACCAGAAGGTCGGCATAAAACGGCTGGCTATCTCATCCACCACCGGGCGCCTTGAGGCCATCGAGGTACCGAAATCCCCCTGCAACACGCTGGTGATATAATCCCAGAACTGCACCCATAGCGGCTGATCCAGCCCCAACTGTTTGCGCACCAACTCAATCACCTGCGCGTCTGCTTCCGGACCGGCAATCAGCCGCGCCGGATCGCCGGGTAAAAGGTGCACAAATAAAAACACCAGCACCGCCACAATAAGCAGCGTCGGGATCAGGCCCAGCAGGCGTTTAATAATATAATTCAGCATGTTTTTTCCCTCACACCGCCCTTCTTTCGGGAGGAATGAGCCGGTTATTGCAGGTCAGCGTCGTCAAAACTAAACCCCGTATCGGGCATGATGTAAAAGCCGGTCAGCTTTTTGTTATGCGCAGAAACCAGCTTCTCGACCACCAGCGGCACCCAGGGCGCATCGTGCCAGATAGTATCCTGCGCCTGTTTATACAGCCGCTCCTTCTCCTCAGGATCGGTCGTTCTCAGCGCATCGGCAAAGTCTTTATCGACCTGCTCGTTACGGTAAAACGCGGTGTTGAACTGGGTCGGCGGCCAGTTCCATGATGCAAACAGCGGCGACAGCGCCCAGTCGGCTTCACCTGTTGACGCCGACCAGCCGGTATAAAACATCCGCACACCGCTCTGCTTCTGGCCTTTTGCCTCCACCTCCGCCGCACGTTGCCCGGCATCCATTGCCGTGACCTGCACTTTTACCCCTACCAGGGCCAGCTGCTGCTGCGTAAATTGCAGCACCTTTTGGGCAGTGCTGTGGTTATGGGAAGACCACAATGTGGTACTGAATCCATGCGGATAGCCCGCCTCTTTTAGCAAGTCACGGGCTTTTTGCGGGTCATAAGGCCAGGGTTGATAAGTCTGAGCATAAGCGATAGTGGGCGGCACAACCCCGGTCACGGGCGTAGCAAAACCGGCAAAAGCCACTTTCACCAGCGCCGGGCGATTGATGGCATAGTTTATCGCTTCACGCACTTTTGGGTTATCGAACGGTTTTTGCGTCACGTTCATGCTGATATAACGCTGCATAATAGATGGGCTGGCAACCAGTTCCAGCTTGTTATTCTTTTCCAGCACGCCCGCCTGTTCATAAGGAATGGGGAAGGCAAACTGCGCCTCGCCGGTTTGCAGCATCGCGGCGCGCGTGTTGTTATCCACCACCGGTCGCCAGGTGATGGAGTCCAGTTTTGGCAGCCCTTTTTGCCAGTAACCGGCAAACTTTTTCACTTTGACATAATCGGTCTGATTCCAGTCCTCCAGCTCGTACGGGCCGGTTCCTACCGGATGAAAACCTATTTCTGCGCCGTATTTTTCCAGCGCCGCCGGAGAAATCATCACCGTCGCCGGATGCGCCAGGATATTAATAAATGCCGAGAAGGGCTGTTTGAGGGTAATTTTTACCGTCTCAGGATCGAGGGCTTCGGTTTTTTGAATATTTTTATACAGGTTATAACGCTTAAGGCTATGGGTCGGATCGCTGGCGCGATCGAGGTTTGCTTTTACCGCCTCAGCGTTAAAATCCGTGCCATCCTGAAACTTCACACCCTTACGTAACGCAATGGTATACACCAGGCCATCAGCGGAAACCGTATACCCCTGCGCCAGCACATTCACCAGTTTCATATCTTTATCAAGACCAAACAGGCCCTGATAGAAGGATTTCGCCACTGCCTGCGACAGGGTATCGTTCGCATCATACGGGTCGAGGGTGGTGAAATTTGACCCGACGGCGACCACCACATCTTTCGTCGCAAAGGCCGGGGCGATGGCCAGCGTAAACAGCACACCTGCGATAGCTCGCCACTGAGGGGAAACGCGTTGTACCATATTGCTCTCCTGGAACCCTGCCTAAAAACGGGACTGTGTACTGCCGGGCGTTGAACGGGCAACATAATGCCCCGGCCCGACAAGCTGTAACTGCACGCGCTGCATCGACTCGCCGCGCTTGCGAATATTGCTCGGCATATCATCTGATAACAGCACACGCTGCGCATGCTGATGCGCCGGATCGGCAACCGGCACCGCCGACATTAATTTACGCGTATAGGGATGCTGCGGGTTCTCAAATACCGCATGCCGTGGGCCTATTTCAACGATTTGGCCAAGATACATCACCGCCACCCGGTGACTGATGCGCTCCACCAGCGCCATATCGTGCGATATAAAAATGAACGCGATGCCAAGCTCGCGCTGGAGATCCAGCAGCAAATTAATGATTTGCGCGCGAATGGAGACATCCAGCGAGGAGACCGGCTCATCGGCCACCACCACGCGCGGGTTCAGGGCCAGCGCACGGGCAATGCAGATGCGCTGGCGCTGACCGCCGGAAAATTCGTGCGGATAACGCCACGCATGTTCAGGTTTCAGGCCGACACGCTCCAGCAGCCACTCGACGCGTTGCTGCCCCTCTTCTTCGCCCAATAAGTTATGCACCCGCAGCGGTTCTATTATCGAATCGCCGACCGTCTGTCGCGGATCGAGCGATGCGTAAGGGTCCTGGAAAATAAACTGGATATCCCGGCGCAGTGGCTTGAGTTTGCTGTCAGGCAGCGTATCCATACGCTCGCCATTAAAAATGATGCTACCGCTATGGTTTTCCACCAGCCGCAAAAGCGCACGCCCGGTCGTCGATTTGCCGCAGCCCGACTCGCCGACCAGAGACAAGGTTTCGCCAGGCCATAAATCAAAGCTGACGCCTTCGACCGCATGCACTTCTTTCGTCACCTGGTTAAGCACGCCGCTGCGCAGCGGGAAGCGCGCAACCAGGTCGCGAACCTTGAGAATTGGCTCGCCCGCCACGACCGTGTTTTGCTCGATCTCGGCTTCCAGAACACCAGGATTTTTCGGCGAAATCAGCGGGAAACGGCGCGGCAAGATGCTGCCTTTCATCGCACCCAGCCTGGGCACCGCCGCCAGCAATGCTTTGGTATAAGGATGGCGAGGCGTGCGGAAAATCTGCTCAACGCTGCCGGTTTCGACCGCTTCGCCCTGGTTCATCACCAGCACGCGGTCGGCGACGTCCGCCACCACCCCCATATCGTGGGTGATAAAGATAACCCCCATCGACATCTCTTTTTGCAGCACAGAGATAAGTTGCAGGATTTGCGCCTGGATAGTGACATCCAGCGCAGTCGTCGGTTCGTCCGCAATCAGCACCGCCGGGCGACACGACAGCGCCATCGCAATCATTACCCGCTGGCGCATCCCGCCCGAAAGCTGGTGCGGAAAGCGGGAAAGAATAGTTTGCGACTCAGGAATACGCACCAGATCCAGCATCCGCCGGGCTTCCAGCATCGCCGCATCGCGCCCCAGTTTCTGGTGCAGGCGAATCGACTCGGCAATCTGTTCCCCTACCGGAAACACCGGATTGAGGGAAGTCATCGGCTCCTGGAAAATCATCGCAATATCCGCGCCGCGCACGCTGCGCATCTGCGAGGAAGAAAGCGCAGACAGCTCCACCTGCATCCGGTTACGCCGCGTCAGGCGCATATAGTCACTTTGTACTTCGCCACCGGTCTGTTCGAGCAAACGCAGCAGCGAGAGCGCCGTCACGGATTTACCGGAACCGGACTCGCCGACAATCGCCAGCGTTTCGCCGCGCCTGAGCGAAAAAGAGAGGTTGCGCACCGCCGGGGTCAGCTGTTTTTCATGACGAAAGCCGATATTCAGGTTGTGGACATCCAGAACGACATCCGCTTGCGCCATGCCCGGCTCGTTATTCACGATAGATGCCGACACTTGGCGCGTCGCCCGCATAACCATACGCTCGATACATCCCTTCACAGTTGAAAGGGAGCGTCACATTACCCTCGCGGTCGACCGCAATCAGCCCACCGCTGCCGCCAAGCGCGGGCAGTTTTTCCATCACCACCGCGTCACAGGCTTCCTGCAAGCTTAAGCCGCCGTAATCCATCAGCGCGGCAATATCATAAGCCGCCAGCGTGCGGATAAACACTTCGCCGGTTCCGGTACAGGAGACCGCGACGCTGGCGTTGTTGGCATAGCATCCGGCACCCGGCAGAGGGCTGTCGCCCACACGGCCCGGTAACTTGTTGGTCATACCGCCGGTCGAAGTCGCGGCGGCCAGGTTACCGTTTTTATCCAGCGCGACCGCGCCGACGGTGCCCATTTTTTTGCCTTCATCGAGCGGGGCGCTGCCGTGGTCGAGCACCGTTTCCCCGTTCTCACGCGCCTGCAACAATTGTTCGAAGCGCTCCGGCGTGGAAAAAATATCCGGTGAAACCGCGTCCATCCCTTGAGAAATGGCAAACTTTTCCGCCCCTTCGCCAATCATCAGCACATGCGGACTTTGCTCCATCACCAGCCGCGCGGCGAGCACCGGGTTACGTAACCGGCTAACCCCTGCGACGGCACCGGCTTTTAACGAGTAACCGTCCATCACACAGGCGTCCAGCTCATGGGTTTCATCACGGGTGAAAACCGCGCCGATCCCGGCATTAAATAGCGGGCACTCTTCAAGCAGTCGCACTGCTTCCGTGACCACGTCCAGCGCGCTTTCCCCCGCTTCCAGCATCCGCTGCCCGGTTTCAATAATCGCAGAGAGCACCTGCGCGTAGCGCTGCTCTTGTTCTGGGCTCATCTGTGCGCGGTTAATTGCCCCCGCGCCGCCGTGTATCGCGATTACCGCTTTGACCATTTTTCCCGCCCGGTTGTCTCTTCGTTTATAACGATGCCTGACTATAGAAAGCCGTTACAGCGATGTAAAGAGAAGTGATAACAAGGAGGTAAGCGCAAGGCATGCCGCAACGCCCCCTTTTCTGCCATAATGGGCCATTCAACGCGTTATGCAGGATATCACTATGGAAGCAATTAACGGCCTGATCTCGCTGGAGACGGCACTGTCACAGATGCTGTCACGCATTACCCCGCTGACTGAAAGTGAAAGATTACCGCTTGTGGCATGTTTTGGCCGCGTGGTGGCCGAAGATATTATTTCTCCACTCAATGTACCGGGTTTTGATAATTCGGCGATGGATGGTTACGCAGTGCGCATGGCCGACGTGCAAAGCGGCAACGCGTTGCCGGTCGCTGGTAAAGCCTTTGCCGGGCAGCCTTTCGACGGCGAATGGCCTGCGGGCACCTGCATTCGTATTATGACCGGCGCGTCTGTTCCCGCCGGGTGTGACGCAGTGGTGATGCAGGAGCACACCGAACAGAGTGTTGCGGGTGTGCTGTTTACCCAACCCGTGCATGCGGGTCAAAACATCCGCCGCGCCGGGGAAGATATAGCCAAAGGCGCAAGCGTATTCTCTGCCGGGACAAAGCTGACCGCAGCCGAGCTGCCGGTCATTGCATCCCTCGGCATTCCCGATGTCAGCGTGGTGCGTAAAGTGCGCGTAGCGCTGTTTTCCACCGGCGATGAGCTGCAACTTCCCGGCCAGCCGCTGGCCGACGGGCAAATCTATGATACCAACCGTTTGTCGGTGCATCTGATGCTCAGCCAGCTTGGTTATGAGGTCATTAACTTAGGGATTGTGCCGGACTCCCCGCAGAAACTGCGCGAGACCTTTATGGCTGCCGACAGCCAGGCTGACGTGGTACTCAGTTCCGGCGGTGTGTCGGTCGGCGAGGCGGATTACACCAAAACCATTCTTGATGAGCTGGGCGAAATCGCTTTCTGGAAGCTGGCTATCAAACCGGGCAAACCTTTTGCTTTTGGTAAACTTCGCCAGAGCTGGTTCTGCGGGCTGCCGGGCAACCCCGTCTCCGCCACGCTGACCTTTTACCAGCTTGTGCAACCGCTGCTGGCGAAACTGAGCGGCGACACCACGCCCTGGCAGCCGCTGCGTTTGCGCGCCCGCGCCGCCAGCGGCCTGAAAAAGTCTCCCGGCCGCCTTGATTTCCAGCGCGGTATTTTGCGCAGAGGTGAAGACGGCACGCTGGAAGTGGTCAGCACAGGTCATCAGGGCTCGCACATTTTCAGCTCATTTAGCCAGGGCAACTGCTTTATTGTGCTGGAGCGCGAGCGCGGGAATGTCTTAGCAGGCGAGTGGGTGGACGTAGAGCTGTTTAACCATCTTTTCGGGGGTTAACTATGGCCGAAGAACTCAGCGACGCTGAAATGATGCGTTATAACCGGCAGATTATTTTGCGCGGGTTTGATTTCGACGGGCAGGAGCGGTTAAAAGCGGCCCGCGTGCTGGTGGTAGGCCTGGGCGGTCTCGGTTGCGCGGCTGCGCAATACCTTGTTGCAGCAGGCGTTGGTACGCTGACGCTGCTGGATTTTGACACTGTAGCGCTCTCAAACCTGCAGCGCCAGACGCTGCACGGGGATGCAGACATTGGCGTGGCAAAAGTGCTGTCTGCCCGTGAATCGCTGCAGCGCATTAATCCGCACGCCCACTACATCACCTTGCATGAACAGCTTGATGAACAGGCGCTGTTTGCGCAGATTGCCGCGCACGATCTGGTGCTGGATTGCACGGATAACGTGGCGACCCGTAACCAGCTCAACGCCGGGTGTTTTCGCCATAAAACGCCGCTGGTGTCCGGGGCGGCGATTCGCATGGAGGGGCAAATCAGCGTCTTTACCTGGGGCGAAAATGCACCCTGCTACCGCTGTTTGAGCCGCCTGTTTGGCGAAAATGCGCTCACCTGCGTTGAAGCGGGCGTGATGGCGCCGCTGGTGGGCGTCATCGGTTCGCTGCAGGCGATGGAAGCAATAAAGGTGCTCGCCCACTATGGCACGCCTGCCGCCGGGAAAATCGTGATGTATGATGCGATGACCTGCCAGTTTCGCGAAATGAAACTCCTGCGTAACCCCGCCTGCGAGGTGTGCGGCTAACACTGAGCAGGAAGCGCCTGTTTCCTGCTTCTTTGCATTTCCCCCCGACCTGATGCGCGTCAATATCTCTTTCATTCGAAGGCTGTATAATTTTTATACACCGCAAGGAGGGGGGAATGATTTTCAACATTCAGCGCTACGCCACTCACGATGGCCCCGGGATCCGCACGCTGGTCTTTTTGAAAGGCTGCCCGCTGCGCTGCCGCTGGTGCCAGAACCCGGAGAGCCACGCCCGTTCGCGGCAGCTTCTGTTTGACGCACGTTTGTGCATGGACGCCTGTAATGCCTGCCAGCAAGTGGCACCACACGCCATTGCGCGCACGCCGAATGGTCTGGAGATCCATCGGGAAAAGCTGATGGATAACCAGCTTGATACGCTGGCCGCGAGCTGCGCTTCGCGGGCGGTAAGCCTCTGCGGTGAGACGCGCTCGATTGATGACATCATGGCAGTCGTCCTGCGCGACCGGCCATTTTATCAGCGCAACAGCGGCGGGCTGACCCTTTCCGGCGGCGAGCCTTTTTTCAACCCGGCCCTGACGCTGGCGCTGCTGCAAGCCTGCCATCGCCAAGCCATTCACACGGCAGTCGAAACCTGCCTGCACGTTCCCTGGCGCGCGATTGCCCCTGCTCTGCCGTTTGTCTCTCTGTTTCTTGTCGATTTAAAACACCTTGATGCCGCCCTTTTTCGCCAGTGGACCGGCGGCGAGCTCTGGCAGGTGATGGAGAATGTGCAACGCCTGGCGCAAACCGGGAAGCCGCTCATTCTTCGCGTCCCGCTGATCCCGGGCTTCAACGCGAACGAAGCCACGCTTGAGGCGATAATCACTTTCGCCGCCAAAACACTGCGCGTGCAGGATATTCATTTTTTGCCCTATCACACGCTGGGCGTACATAAGTATTCCCTGCTCGGCATGCCCTGCTCCGCGCCAGAGAAAGCGCTCAACGCGCCGCAACTGCTGGCATTTGCGCTCAAGATTGCCCGCCAGATGGGGCTGCGGGCGATATTGCGAGGCTAGAGAGATGACCCGATTGCAACTGGACACACTCACCGAGCGGATCAGGCAGCATAAACAGGCGCTGGTTGGCATCGTTCGCCCACCGGTCTGTACCGAGCGCGCGCGCCACTTTACGACTATCTATCAACAGCATCAGGACAAACCTCTGCCGGTACGCCGCGCGCTGGCCTATCACCTGGCGCAGCGCACAGTGTGGATAAAGCACGATGAACTGATTGTCGGTAACCAAGCAAGCGCCGTTCGCGCCGCGCCCCTCTTCCCGGAGTATACCGTTAGTTGGCTTGAGAAAGAGCTGGATAGCCTGGCCGGGCGGCCCGGCGCCGGGTTTACGCTAAGCGATGACAACAAGCGCCTGTTACGCCGCCTTCTCCCCTGGTGGCACGGCCAGACGGTGCAGGATCGTTGCGAGGGTATGTTTACCGGCGAGCAGAAAGCGCTGCTTGCAAGCGGCATCATCAAAGTCGAAGGGAATATGACCTCCGGCGATGGTCATCTGGCGGTGAATTTCCCGCTACTGCTGGAAAAAGGCATCGACGGGATACGTGAAAGCGTTTTTGAACGCCGCCGCCAAATTAATCTGACGCGGTGGGAAGATGTGCGCGGCGAACAGTTTTTACGCGCGGTGGTTATCCTCCTGGACGCCGTCAGCCAGCATATCGAGCGCTACGCGGCGCTGGCGCGCACGATGGCGCGGCAAGAGTCCCGGCAACAGCGGCGCCATGAACTCAGGACGATTGCGCGCAACTGCCGGCGCATTGCCCATCGCCCGCCGCAGAGTTTCTGGCAGGCCCTGCAACTTTGCTACTTTATTCAGTTGCTGCTGCAGATTGAATCCAGCGGGCACTCGGTATCACTCGGACGGATGGATCAGTATCTCTATACGTTTTATCACCGCGAGGTAGAGCGGCAAGGCACATTAGCGCGTGAAGAGGCTATCGAATTGCTGCAAAGCTGCTGGCTGAAGCTGCTGGAGATAAACAAAATCCGCTCCGGTACACATTCGCAAGCTTCGGCGGGCAGCCCGCTGTATCAAAACGTCACTATTGGCGGGCAACGCTGGCACAACGGCAAAGCCACGGACGCGGTGAATTCGCTGTCATATGCCATCCTTGAATCGTGCGGACGCCTGCGCTCGACGCAGCCGAATCTTAGCGTGCGTTACCATGCAGGGATGAGCGAGGATTTCCTGGCTGCCTGTGTGCAGGTGATCCGCTGCGGCTTTGGTATGCCTGCGTTTAATAATGATGAAACCGTGATCCCGGCGTTCATCCGTCTTGGGGTCGAACCGGCAGACGCCTGCGATTATGCGGCGATTGGCTGTATTGAAACCGCTGTACCGGGCAAGTGGGGGTACCGCTGTACCGGGATGAGTTTTATCAACGTTGCCCGCGTGTTGCTGGCCGCGCTCGACGGAGGTCGCGATGCCACCAGCGGCGAGGTCTTCCTCGCACAACCTCAGGCGCTGTCAAAAGGCAATTTTCGCCATTTTGACGACGTGATGCAGTGCTGGGAAGAGCAGGTTCGCTACTACACCCGCAAATCCATTGAGATTGAATGTGTGGTGGACAGCGTGCTGGAGGAAAATGTGCCGGATATCCTCTGTTCGGCGCTGGCCAAAGACGACGGGCAAAGATGGGTAAGGTTTCATTCGAAAGTCAGTTGTGCCCCCACCCCATACTCTCTAGAATGTTCTTAGTCGAAGAAATATTCAGGAGTTAAATGTATGACCGTCAAAGTTATCGTCACAGATATGGACGGAACTTTCCTTGATGACGCCAAGCAGTACGACAGAGCACGCTTTATGGCGCAGTTCAGGCAGCTTCAGCAGCGTGGCATCGAGTTTGTCGTCGCCAGCGGTAATCAGTATTACCAGCTGATCTCCTTTTTCCCGGAGCTGAAAGAGGCGATTTCATTTGTAGCGGAAAACGGTGCGCTGGTGTACGAGCACGGTCAGCAGCTGTTTCATGGGGAATTGACCCGCCATGAGGCGCAGGTGGTGATTGGTGAGTTGTTAAAAGACAGCAGCCTTAATTTCGTGGCCTGTGGTCTGGAAAGTGCGTATGTCAGCGCCAATGCGCCCGCGGATTTTGTGGAGCTAATGTCAAAGCACTACTACCGCCTGAAGCCGGTGTCTGATTTTCAGCATATCGACGATACGCTGTTTAAGTTTTCTCTCAACCTGCCGGACAGCGATATTCCATCGCTTATCGATGCGTTGCACGTTTCGCTTGATGGCATCATGAAGCCGGTGACCAGCGGCTTTGGTTTTGTCGATTTAATTATTCCAGGGTTGCATAAAGCCAATGGTATTACTCGTCTGTTAAAGCGCTGGCATATTTCTCCCCAACAGTGCGTGACGATTGGCGACAGCGGCAACGATGCCGAGATGCTGCGTATGACAGAGTATTCCTTTGCGATGGGCAATGCCGGACAGGCTATCAAGGCTATCGCCCGCCATCAAACGGACGATAACAACCATCAGGGTGCGCTGAACGTTATTCAGGTCGTGCTCGATAAAGCGACGCCGTTTGACAAGTAATCGCCCTTCCCCCGGTCTTTACACACAAAAAGGCCGGGCTACTTTTTCGCCCGGCCTTTGTGCAAATAAAGAATACTGCTTTTATCAGCCTTTCACTATAAAATTAACCACCTGATTTACCTAAGTATTTCGCGTTGCAGGAAGGCGGCAAGTCTGCGTATCCCCGGAAGCATACATCAGTATGTGACCGGGGTACAAAGACGCAGCCAACGCACCTGCGGCGTGAAAGACGACGGTAAATTTATTCGATGCCCTGACTGCGCAAATAATCCTCATAATTCCCGGAGAAATCCACCACCCGCTGCGGGGTAATCTCAATCACGCGGGTTGCCAGCGAGCTGACGAACTCACGGTCGTGGGAAACGAAGAGCAGCGTGCCCGGGTACATTTCCAGCGCCATATTCAGCGATTCAATCGATTCCATATCCAGGTGGTTGGTCGGTTCATCCATCACCAGAATGTTCGGTTTTTCCATCATCAGTTTGCCGAACAGCATGCGCCCTTTTTCGCCGCCGGAAAGGACTTTTGCCGGTTTTTTGATATCGTCCTGGCTGAATAACAAACGCCCAAGGATACTGCGCACCGCTTGCTCGTCGTCACCTTCCTGCTTCCACTGGCTCATCCAGTCAAACACCGTCAGGTCGTTATCAAAATCGGCGGCGTGATCCTGCGCATAATAACCGATGCGCGCATTCTCAGACCATTTTACCGTGCCGCTGTCCGGCGTCAGTTCGCCCACCAGCGTTTTCAGCATCGTGGATTTACCCACGCCGTTGGTCCCAAGAATCGCCACCTTCTCACCGACTTCGAGCAGGAAATTGAAGTTTTTAAACAGCGGGCCGTTATCGAAACCTTTGCTTAATTGCTCCACTTCCAGCGCATTACGGAACAGTTTCTTATCCTGCTCGAAGCGGATAAACGGGTTCTGGCGGCTGGACGCTTTCACTTCATCCAGCTTGATTTTATCTATCTGGCGGGCGCGAGAAGTCGCCTGGCGAGACTTGGACGCGTTGGCGCTAAAGCGGCTGACAAAAGATTGCAGCTCGGCAATTTGCGCTTTTTTCTTGGCGTTATCCGCCAGCAAACGCTCGCGCGCCTGGGTCGCCGCCGTCATGTACTCATCATAGTTGCCCGGATAAACGCGCAGCTCGCCGTAGTCGAGATCCGCCATATGCGTGCAGACCATATTCAGGAAGTGACGGTCGTGCGAAATAATGATCATGGTGCTGTCGCGCTCGTTCAGCACCTGCTCCAGCCAGCGAATGGTATCGATATCCAGGTTGTTGGTCGGTTCATCGAGCAGCAAAATATCGGGATTGGAGAACAGCGCCTGCGCCAATAGCACACGCAGCTTCCAGCCTGGCGCCACTTCGCTCATCGGGCCGTAGTGCTGTTCTACCGGAATGCCTACCCCCAGCAGCAGTTCACCGGCACGCGCTTCGGCGGAGTAGCCGTCCATCTCGCCATACTGCACTTCGAGATCGGCCACTTTGTAACCATCTTCTTCGCTCATTTCAGCCAGCGCGTAAATACGATCGCGCTCCTGCTTCACTTCCCATAGCTCTGCATGGCCCATAATAACCGTGTCGAGCACGCTGAACGCTTCAAAAGCAAACTGATCCTGGCGCAGCTTACCGATGCGTTCGTTAGGATCGAGCGAAACATTGCCCAGCGTCGGTTCTAAGTCGCCGCCGAGGATCTTCATAAAGGTGGATTTACCGCTTCCGTTGGCACCTATCAGGCCGTAACGGTTGCCGCCGCCAAATTTGACGGAAATGTTTTCAAAGAGCGGCTTGCTGCCGAACTGCATGGTGACGTTGCTGGTGACTAACACGAAGATATCCTGAAATATGTGACAAACGCCCTAGTATGCCACAATTCCGAATTAGATTCTTGCCCCCTGTCCGGGCGCTAAACTGTATGCAAAGGGGAAAAAAAGACAACATTTCGTAAACATCCGAATTCCCTGGACGTCGGAATGCACATATAATGCACTTCCTGCATTCTTAACCCAACGGCCAGTGTGGCAACATCTCTGCATAACATGAACATGAAATTAAAAACCCTTTTCGCGGCGGCACTTGCTGTCGTGGGATTTTGCAAAAGCGCGTCTGCTGTTACCTATCCACTGCCGACCGATGGCAGCCGTCTGATTGGCCAGAACCAGGTCATCACCATTCCTGAGGGCAATACCCAACCACTGGAGTATTTCGCAGCCGAATACCAGATGGGTTTGTCCAACATGATGGAAGCAAACCCAGGTATTGATGCTTATCTGCCCAAAGGCGGCACGGTGATGAACATTCCGCAGCAGTTGATTCTGCCGGATACGGTTCATGAAGGGATCGTGATTAATAGCGCGGAAATGCGCCTCTACTATTACCCGAAAGGCACCAATACCGTGATAGTTCTTCCTATCGGTATCGGCCAGCTGGGTAAAGATACGCCGATTGCCTGGACCACCAAAGTCGAGCGTAAGAAAGCCGGCCCGACCTGGACGCCGACGGCCAAAATGCACGCAGAATACGCGGCAATGGGTCAACCGTTGCCAGCCGTCGTACCGGCAGGCCCGGATAACCCGATGGGGCTGTATGCGCTCTATATCGGTCGTCTGTATGCTATTCATGGCACCAATGCCAACTTTGGTATCGGCCTGCGCGTCAGCCACGGCTGCGTGCGTTTGCGTAACGACGACATCAAATTCCTGTTTGAAAATGTGCCGGTCGGTACCCGCGTACAGTTTATCGATGAGCCGGTAAAAGCGACCACCGAACCCGATGGCAGCCGTTATATCGAGGTTCATAACCCGCTTTCCACCACCGAAGCGCAGTTCACAGGCGGCGAAATCGTGCCGATTAACCTGACCAAAGCTGTGCAGGCGGTGACATCTCAAGCGGATGTGGATTCCAACATTGTTGATCAGGCGATTCAGAACCGCTCCGGTATGCCGGTACGTCTGAACTAATACTGACAGTGCAGGAAAGAGCGGAGACCTGGTCTCCGCTTTTTTTTGCCTGTAGAAACAGCGGCGCGCCGCGTTTACAGAGGATAAATCAGGACGGTTTAAGCTGCTGGCGGCGGTACTCGCCCTGGCGCTCCAGCATCCAGCCGGGGTACTCTGGCGGCAGCGCGCTTACCGCATCCAGCTGTTGCAGCTCAGCGTCACTCAGGCGAATGCCGGTGGCGGCGATATTGTCGTCCAGCTGCTCCTGGCGTTTCGCGCCAATAATCACGCTACTGACCACCGGTTGATGCAGCAGCCACGCCAGCGCAATTTGTGCGACCGTCACGCCTTTGCTGTCGGCAATCTCGCGCATCACATCCACGCAATCAAACGCCCTCTCTTTATTCACCGGCGGGAAGTCAAACTCCAGGCGGCGCCCGCCCGATGCTGAATGCCCATCGCGGTCATATTTGCCGCTCAGCAAACCGCCCGCCAGCGGGCTCCAGACCATCAGACCGACCTGCTCACTTTGTAGCATCGGCACCAGCTCACGCTCCAGATCGCGCCCGGCGATGGTGTAGTAAGCCTGTAGCGAGGCAAAGCGGGCAAGACCCCGGTGTGCGGAAATCCCCAGCGCTTTGGTGATTTTCCAGGCTGACCAGTTCGAGACGCCGATATAACGAACATGACCATGCTGCACGAGCGTGTCGAGCGCGTAGAGCATCTCTTCTATCGGCGTTGCCGGGTCAAAACCGTGCAATTGATAGAGGTCGATATGGTCAAGCTGCATGCGGCGCAGGCTCTCTTTGACGCTGTTCATAATGTGGTAACGGGAGCTGCCGCGCGAGTTCACGCCAGCCGTCCCTGTTTCGCCAAAGACTTTGGTCGCCACCACCACGTTTTCGCGCGGCACTTTCAGGTTCTTCAGCGCCTGGCCGGTTATCTCCTCGGAACGACCTTCCGAGTAAACATTCGCCGTGTCGATAAAATTGATGCCCGCATCCAGCGCGCCGCCGACCAGTTGCTCGGCCTGCGACTGCTGAAGCTGGCCGATTTTTCCCCACATCCCTTGCTGGCCGCCGAAGGTCATGGTGCCGAGGCAGAGCTCAGAAACAAACAGTCCGGTATTACCCAGTTTTTGATAGCGCATTGTCACGTCTCCTCATGCTAGTTGGTTGACGCAGACAGTTATACGCAATCCGCCCCTGCTGCGAATGTGGGATTCCTGCCTGTTTCTTGCCCGATCCTCTGATTATCCACGCGGCGCTTCACCAAACACTTGATAATCAGGCAGTTGCACATTTTGATACGGTTCCCAGCCGCCGCCGAGCGCTTTATACAGCGCGACCAGGTCGAGACTGCTTTGCACCCGCGCCTGCTCACGCTGCTGGCTGGCCTGCGCCAGTTGCCGCTGGGCATCCAGTACATCAATAAAGCTGGCAATGCCCTGACGATAACTGTTACTGGCAAGCTCAAAAGCGTTTTCCAGCGCCGCCAGCGTTTTGTCCAGCCCCGCCTCCCGCTGCTGATCGCTGCGATAGCTAACCAGCGCATTTTCAACATCTCCCAGCGCGCTGAGCACCGTCTGGCGATAATTCAGCACCGCCGCACCCTGCTGCGCGCGCGCCAGTTTCACGCTGGAAACCAGCCGCCCGCCCTGAAAAATAGGGATCGAAACCTGCGGCCCAAAACTGTAGAAATGGCTGCTCCAGTCCGTCAGCCAGTCGGTTTCGCTGTTACGCAAACCAAACTGCCCGCTCAGGGTAAGGCCTGGGAAAAGCTGCGCCACCGAGACGCCAATTTGCGCTGTCGCCGCATGCAGGCTGGCTTCCGCTTCCCGCACATCCGGGCGACGGCGCGCCAGAGTCGACGGTATTCCGGTCGGGATGACCTCCGGCAGTTTTGGCAGCGCCTGAGGATTACGCAGCTCGCTGTCCAGCGCGCCCGGCGGTTTACCAAGCAGAATGGCCAGCGCATTCATCGCCTGGCGCTCCTGGGCCTGATATTGCGGCAGCTGAGCTTCCAGGGTACCGACCTGCGCGCGGGCGTTTTCCACATCCATCTGCGGAGAAAGGCCGCTTTTCTGGCGGTTTTCGGTCAGCTCCAGCGTCTGTTCGGCGGTATCGATTTGTGTTTTCAGCGTGGCAATAATGCCCTGCGCACCGCGCAGTTGCAGCCAGGCGCGCGCCACTTCCGCTTCCAGCGAAACCAGCGCATCGTTACGCTGTTCGATGGCTTGCTGTTGTTGCGCATTCGCTGCCTCAACCTGGCGGCGCACCTTGCCCCATAAATCCAGCTCCCACTGCGCATCGAAGCTGCCCTGATACAGGTTAACCGGCTGCGTCAGCGCGCCCAGCGCATTGCGAATTTGCGGATCGGCGTCCTGCAACTGCCCATACACATCGTGGGATTTCAGCTCGCCTTCAATGCCTAACTGCTGGCGGGTCGCTTGCAGTGAACCGTTGACCGCTGGCAGAAACGCGCCGCCTGCCTGGTTGATTTGCTCACGCGCTCCGGCGATGCGCAGCACCGTCTGTTGCAGCGACAAATTCCCTGCAATTGCACGCTCAATCAGGCTGTCGAGCTGTGGCGACTGGAACGTCTTCCACCAGCGCGGGTTTACCGCCTGGGATGATGCCTGCGAGGGCACCGATGTGTCGCCCGGATCATTGAAGCGTGCGGGTGTTTGCGGCTTCGGTGCCTGATAATCCGGCCCCACGGCACAGCCTGCAAGCCAGAGCGACAAAAAAGTTACCGACAGACAACGCCTCGTCATATTAATGTGCTCCTGCGCTGCCTTCGCTCTTAATCGGCGAAAGCAATAAACAAAAAGGAATCAATAACACCGCAACCACGCTCAATATCGTAAAGACATCGACATAGGCCAGAAAACGCGACTGCGCGATCATGGTTTTGTACATCTGCCCGGTGGCATTGCTTAACGGATCGCCCGCAAGGGTGGTGAAATTACGGATCGTCTCAGCCGTTGCGCGGATCGCTTGCTGGAACTGCTCATTAAAGGGCGAGGTATGCTCGGCAAGATGCGCGGTGTGCACCTGCGATCGCTCGGTGATCGCCGCCGTGGAAAGCGAAATCCCTATCGATCCGGCCACGTTACGGAACATGGTAAAGAGCGCGGCGGCGTCCGCGTTAAGCTCGCGGGGAATCGAGACAAACGCAATGGTGGTGAGCGGCACAAACAAAAAACCCAGACCGATTGACTGAGCGCTGCGAAACAGCATCAGGGTTTCGAAGTCGATATCCGGTGTCAGTGTGCGCGACCACCAGAACGACGCGGCCAGGCAGGCGAAGCCAAAGGCGATTATCCAGCGAGTCTGCACCACGGGCATCAGTTTTAACACCAGAGGAATGGTCAGCACGATAAGCACTGCGCCTGGCGAAAGCACCAGCCCGGACCAGGTGGCGGTATAGCCCAAATCCTGCTGCGCCAGCTGCGGGATAACCACCGAGCTGCCGTAGAGAATCATCGCCATGCCGGACATCAACAGGCTGGAGATGGCAAAGTTTTTATCTGCCATGCAGCGTAAATCCACCACCGGTTTTTTCGCATAACGCAGCCAGTAAATGGCCCCGACGATACCCACCGCCGCCAGCACGGCAAAGATGCGCGTGAAGTCTGAGTTAAACCAGTCTTCGTTTTCGCCGCGATCGAGCATCACCTGCAGGCAGCCGAGACCTAAGGTAATCAGCGCTATTCCCGGCCAGTCGATAAACAGTTTCTGTTTAGATTTACGCTCCCAGGGTGGATCTTCGAGCAAGTTGTAGATAGCCAGCACGGTGACAATGCCCACCGGGATATTGATAAAAAAGACCCAGCGCCAGGAGTAGTTATCGGTTATCCAGCCGCCCAGCGTCGGCCCGAGGACCGGCGCAACAATGATGGCGATAGACGAGAGACCAAACGCTTTGCCCCTGTCCTCGGGTTTAAAATAATCCAGCAGCACCGATTGCTGCGTCGGTTGCAGGCCGCCGCCGAAAAAGCCCTGCAAAATACGAAACAGGATAATTTGCCAAAGCTCAGTGGCAATGCCGCAGAGAAACGAGCAGACGGTGAACATCACGATACAGATCAGAAAGAACTGTTTGCGGCCAAAGGTACGGCTGAGGAAAGCGGAGATCGGCAGCACGATACCGTTCGCCACCAGGTAGCTGGTCAGCACCCAAGTGGATTCGTCATAGCTGGCGGAGAGCGAACCGGCGATATGCGGCAGCGCCACGTTCACAATGGTGGTATCAAGAATTTCCATAAACACCGCGAGGGTGACGACCCACGCCACCGCCCACGGGTTACTGGCCGGTCGCCAGTTTTCCTGGCTGTGGTCGGTCATTCCAGCGTAACCTTCGGTTCAACGGAAAGGCCGAGCGGCAGCGGTTGGTTCGGGTCAAGCCCCTTATCGATAACGATTTTAACCGGTACGCGCTGCACGATTTTCACAAAGTTGCCGGTAGCGTTTTCCGTCGGGAACGCGGCAAATTTCGACCCGCTGCCCTGCTGGATGCTGTCAATGTGCCCTTCCAGTTCCATATCCGGCCAGGCGTCGACTTTGACGCTGACTTTGTTGCCAGGACGCATACGCTCAAGCTGCGACTCTTTGAAGTTCGCCACCACCCATACATCAGGGGAAACCAGCGAGAACAGCGCGCTGCCCGCCTGCACCAGCGTACCCAACTGCACGTTGCGTTTGGTCACCACGCCGTCAAACGGCGCGCGTACCTCGGTCCATGAAAGGTTAAGCGAGGCGGTTTCCAGCTGTGCTTTCGCCTGTTCCACCTGCTGCTGGCGCGCTTCCACATTGGTTTCTTGCTGGCGAATTTGTAGCTCGACCTGCTCGGCCACTTCAAGCTGCGCCTGAGCACTGGCAAGCTGCGCCTGCGCGCTGCGTAACTGCGCATTGGCGGAATCGATATTTTGCTGCGTGGTGGCACGTGGATCGACACCCCGCTGGCGACGGTACGCAGCCTCCGCGTTCGCCAGATCGGCCTGCGCTTTTAACACCTGCGCACGGGCTTCGTTACGCTGCGCCGGATACTGAACTTTTGACAACGCCAGCTGCGCCTGCGCCTGATGCAGCTGCGCGGTGGCCAGCCCTAACTGCGCCTGCGCCTGATCGCGCTGGGCTTTGGCATCTCTGGGATCAATGATTACCAGCAGGTCGCCTTTTTTCACCCGCTGGTTATCCTTCACCCGTAATTCGGTCACGTAACCCGCCACTTTTGGCGCAATCGTCACCACATCGCCGTCGGTAAACGCGTCGTCGGTGGTCTCTTCATTACGGGTTAAAAACCACCACACCAGCGCCACAACAACCATCACCACCACGACGATGCCGAGGATGATAAGCGGCTTTTTTCCGGGGCGTTTGCGGGAGGTTTCGTTTTGATTTTGGTTCTCGTCTTCCTGCGCTTCGTCAGGTTTTTTAGTATTTTCAGCCATAGTGTCGCCACGATCCCATCATGTCACGGCGCCAGAATGCGCCGATAACTAAAGTTAGGCGGTTGCTATACATTTGCCAGGAAAAACTGACAAATCAGCACTATCTGAAAAAAAGTAACCCGTAACCGACAAGCGCAGCCCACAGCAGCATGGGCAGAGAATAGAGGTGAAAACGCCACCAGATGCGGCGGTTGTTCGCCATCCGCAGCGCAATCAGATTCGCCAGCGAACCAGGCAATAACCCGAAACCGCCGACGTTCACCGCCCAGGCGAGTAAGGTATCCGGCGGCACGTAGTTAATGAGCAAAATGGTGGCGGGCACGTTACTGATAAATTGCGACAAACCAATTGCCGTAAACCACAGGCCGGAGGGCGAAAGCTCGCTGGCGCTGTTGAGCAGGTTGTGCAGCGCCGGAAGCTGAATAAGTAAATGCACATCAATAAACATCGCCATAAAGACCAGCAGCAGGCTCCAGTCAACGCGCGCGATAACCTGACGCGCCAGCAGCAAAAACCCGGCGGCAACCAGTACCAGGCCCCACAGCTCCTGTTTTAACTCAAGCGAGGTGATAAATATCAGGTAAAAAGCAAGGCTGCACCAGACAAGCCTGGGCTGCCAGGCGGTGGTTTTCATGCCGCCGTGATAGGTAAGCGTTTTCGCCGGAAAGCAAAACCAGCAAAGCCCCCACAGCGTCAGCATCATGACCAGCGCCAGCGGTGCCATCTGACCAATAAACTCAGGAAATGACAGCCCGGAGCGCCCCCACAGCAGGATATTTTGCGGGTTGCCAATCGGCGTCAGAAGCGATCCGGCATTGACCGCCAGCGCTTCAAAAATAATCAACCGGTTCACCGGGATCTCACACAGTTTCTTGAGTGTGATGGTCAGCGGCACCGTAATAAACAGCGCCACATCGTTGGTCAGAAAGGTAGAGAGCAGCGCCGACGCCAGCACCATAAACATCGCCAGCCGCCGCTCGGTATGAAAGCGGCGCACCATGCGCCGACCAATCACCTCGAAATAACCGCTCAGCTCCACGCCTTTGGTTAGCAGCATCAACCCGCTGAGGGTAATAATGGTGTGCCAGTCAATGGCCGCTGGCCATTTCGCGGGCGCAAAAGGCGTGAAAAAGCACAGGGAGAAGCCGATCAGCAGTAAAAGTTGCAAAAAGCGGTCGTGCACCAGCGCACGCAAAAAAGGCAGGTTCATTCAGCAGACTGTTCCCGTTGCTGGGTAAAGAGGCGGAAACACTCAAGGGTTTCTTCGCTGACATGGTGTTCCATACCTTCGGCATCGCGCCGGGCGGTGTCCGGGCTGACGCCCAGCACCAGCAGGAAGCTTTCGACTATCTGGTGACGCTCGCGGCTCTCCTGCGCCAGCTTCTCCCCTTCTGGCGTTAAAAACACGCCGCGCCAGGGGATTTGCTCAATCAAACCAACCGATGCCAGCCGTTTGAGCATTTTTGCAACCGTCGGTTGCGACACGCCAAGCCTTGCCGCCATATCCACCTGCCGGGCTTCGCCCACTTCGCGGATAAGATCTGAAATCAGTTCAACATAGTCATCAATCAACTCGCGACGATGCGCTTCACGCACCTGGCGGAAGCCTTCCACGTGCTCTTCAACATTTACTAGCGTCACTTTTTTTATTGTTTGCTTATCTGCGCGACGGTTCATTGGGCTTCCTCTGGCTGTGTGAGGCCTGTGCAGCATCATATAAAAGATGCGCCATTGTAAACCATCCGTGATGCAGTACAAAAATTTACCTTCTTAGCCGTAGCTATAAAATATAGCCTGTGCTATATCTGTATGTAATGTGTTCTCCTTTCACGGACTGAAGGGGCGTAAATCAGAAGGAGATTACGATGAATGAGTTCAAGAGGTGTATGCGCGTGTTTAGTCACTCTCCCTTTAAAGTCCGTTTAATGCTGCTGAATATGTTGTGCGATATCATCAACGGCAAGCCGCAGCAAAATAACGACAAGCCCACCCATTAATGCGGCGTCGCGGTACGCCGCTTCATTTTTTTCCCTCATGCTGCCTGGTCTTATCCAAAATTCGCCGCTTTTTGCTGAAATTGTAATCACTCTCGCAAAACAACTGCTTAGCAAGTGTTGATCTTCATTGCGCCTCGCTCTATCGTTGCGCTGCCCTGCACCATTGCGGCTCGCTGAAGCGGACCACTCCTCTCTCCATACGCACTGTCCGGCAGGTTTTGGCCCTTCACGCCAGGGTTTCCACATGGCGGTTCGTGATAGTGACTGATGAGTTTACTAATTAAAGAAACCCTTGCCGCACGCGGCCAGGCGCTGAGTCCGTGGCTCGGCTTTTATTTTCTGCAAGCGATCCTGATTCATTGCGCGCTGGGCTACCCGTTTAGCCTGCTTTATACGGTGGCCTTTACCTGCCTGCTGAACCTGCTGTGGCGCCATGCCCCGCGCGCGCATAAGCTCCTGAACGGTGCCTGTTCATTGGTGGCAGCGCTCTATTTTCCCTTTGCCCAGGCCTATGGCGCGCCGAACTTTAATACCCTGCTCGCTCTGCACTCCACCAGCATGGAAGAGTCAGCGGAGATCATCACCATCTTCCCCTGGTATCATTACGTTATCGGTGTGTTTATTTTTGCCCTCGGTGTTGTGGCCGTGCGGCGTAAAGCAGTGGAAAAAAGCGCGTGGGGCAAAGGCGATTCTCTGGCGGCACTGTTTTGTGTGGCGCTTTTTTTCGTCACTCCGCTGCAAAATAAATTTCACGGCGGTACGTTTGCGCTTAAAGACAGCGGCTATCCGGTGTTCCGTTTTGTCAAAGATACGCTGGTGAACAATCAGGAAGTGATGGATGAGCAGGCGCGTATGAGCGCGCTGGCGCAAATGAAAGATAGCTGGAACGTGCTGGCGGTAAAGCCCAGGTATCACACTTATGTTGTGGTTATCGGTGAGAGCGTGCGCCGCGATGCGGTCGGGGCATTTGGCGGTCACTGGAATAACACGCCGTTTGCCAGCCAGGTCAACGGTAATTTATTCGTTGATTACATTGCCGCCAGCGGCTCTACACAGAAATCGCTCGGCCTGACCTTAAACCGCGTGGTGGATGGCCAACCGCAGTTTCAGGATAATTTTGTCACGCTGGCAAACCGCGCCGGGTTTCAGACCTGGTGGTTCTCTAACCAGGGGCAGCTTGGCGAGTACGACACGGCGATTGCCAGTATCGCAAAACGTGCTGATGAAGTTCAGTTTCTGAAAAGCGGTGATTTCGAAGCGGATAAAAATACCCGCGATGAGGAGCTTTTAAAAATGACGGCGCAGGTTTTTGCCACCACCCGCACGCAGCCGCAGCTTATTGTGCTGCACTTGATGGGCTCGCACCCGCAAGCCTGCGATCGCACCGGCGGCAAATACAGCGAGTTTGTACAGTCGAAAGAGACCTCCTGCTACCTCTATTCCATCACCCAGACGGATGAATTGCTCGGCAAACTCTATTCCCAGCTTCTCAATACCGGCGACAGTTTCTCAATGGTCTATTTTGCCGATCATGGCCTGGCGTTCAAAGAACGCGGCAAGGAAGTGCAATATCTGGCGCATGATGACCATTTTCAGCAGAACTTCCAGGTGCCGTTTATGGTGATTTCCAGCGATGATAAGAAACACCGGTTGATTAAGGCGCGCCGTTCAGCGAATGATTTCCTGCACTTTTTCTCTCAGTGGACGGGGATCACGGCCAGTCAAATTAAAAATACCTACCGTTTTATTTCTGACAAAAAGGCCGGGCCGGTTTACGTGACCAACTTTAAATTAAAGAAAGTGGACTATAACCACCTGGCGACCGATCTCTTCGATACCCGCAACCGTCGTTAAACGACAGGCAAAAAAAATCCGCCCGGTGGGCGGATTTTTCCATCGCAGAAGCGATTAGAAGCGGTAACCAACACCGGCAATCCAGGTGCCAACGTCAACGTGACGGATGCGGCTCTGCTCATAAGAGAAGTCCAGAGCAACGTTTTCCATCGGGTTGAACTGCAGGCCAGCACCGTAAGAGAAACCGTAGTCGCTGGTATCGGAACGGTTAACAACGTCCTCAGTCTGCTGGAATTTACCGTAACCCACACCCACTACGCCGTAGATGCTAGCCCAGTCGTTAATGCGGAAAGCAGGACCTGCGGTGATACCGTAGTACTGTCCTTTGTTATAGATACCGTCGTTAGAGGTACGGGATTTTTCAGTGTAAGTAAAGGAACCGATAACACCCAGTGGGTTGTTGTCCTGCTCGTAGCGGTACTTCAGGTTGAAACCACTGTTTTTGTTGGAGATGCCCTGAGCATCGCTCTGTGCGTAACCACCAGAAACGGTGGAAGTCGCTGCTACTGCAGTACCTGCGGAAACCGCCAGAACAGCGGCCAGTGCTGAAAGACATGCAATTTTTTTCATAATCCACCTCAAATGTGCTTCAAGTAAATCCTACGTCCTACGAAATAAATATATCAAAAAACGTTACGAAACTCTTTCGATGAAAAGATGTCTAATGGCCCATTTCATGTAACAGAACATTTCCACCACTGAACAACTCTTTCATTAAAAACGTTTTTTGCGGAATAACACACTATTATGATAGTTCATTTTCGGCATCTTCATCCGGAATATTCCTAAAATAACGGTGAATAAACCAACAGTTGTTATTTATTGTAGCCGCTTTCGTTCAACAAACACTAAACCGTCAAAGGCTATTTCAGATAGACTGAGCGCTTTACTTGCCTTGACATAAATTGACAGGAGAGAGGATGCCAGGCGTATCCCATAAGTTACCGGTATGGCTACCGGTGGTCATTTTGCTCGTTGCCATGGTTTCAATTCAGGGGGGCGCATCGCTGGCGAAATCACTTTTCCCGCTGGTCGGCGCACCCGGCGTTACCGCGCTGCGTCTGGCGCTAGGTACGCTTATCCTGGCTGTCATATTTAAACCCTGGCGCCTGCGTTTCACGCGCGTGCAGCGCCTGCCGCTGCTGTTTTACGGCCTGTCGCTTGGCGGCATGAATTATATGTTCTATCTCTCCATTCAGACGATTCCGCTGGGTGTTGCCGTCGCCCTGGAATTTACCGGCCCGCTGGCCGTCGCCCTTTTTTCTTCTCGCCGCCCGGTGGATTTTATCTGGGTCATTCTGACGGTATTGGGGCTGTGGTACCTGCTGCCGCTGGGCGATAACGTCTCACATGTGGATTTAACCGGGGCCGCGCTGGCGCTGGGCGCGGGGGCGTGCTGGGCGATTTACATTCTGACCGGGCAGCGCGCGGGCGCAGAACATGGCCCGGCAACGGTCGCGTTCGGTTCGCTAATCGCCGCGGTGATTTTTGTCCCCATTGGCGCCCTGCAGGCAGGGGAACTGCTCTGGCACTGGTCTATCCTGCCGCTGGGAGTTGCCATTGCCATCCTCTCTACCGCGCTGCCTTACTCGCTGGAAATGGTTGCTCTGACGCGTTTACCCACCCGGACCTTCGGCACGTTAATGAGTATGGAACCGGCGATGGCGGCACTGTCCGGGATGATATTCCTCGGTGAAACCTTGTCATTGCAGCAGGTGCTGGCATTGATGGCGATTATTATTGCCTCTATGGGATCGACTCTGACGCTGAGCCGTGAAAGTAAAATTAAAGAAGTCGATATCGGTTAATAATTATTATTCAGCATGAGTTGTCTCTTATGCTGAATATTAATGCAATGTCCCTGTCATTATTTCTTACCTTTCCCAACACTCCGTATTAAATATCCACATGAACAGTCACAGCAATCTTCTTTATTAAGAATTATCTTTTTATTCATGCCATTACCTTGCGCTGCCAGAAAGGCCTTCCTATATTTCTATGTATGCTATCGAACTGATAGGCACAGCCAAAAGTGCTGACAGAAATTCTGGTGCTATACTTAGTTCCGGTATTTACCTGGGACACAAAACATCAAGAGGATATGAATTATGAGTACCGCAAAACTGGTTAAATCAAAAGCGTCTAATCTGCTTTATACCCGCAACGATGTATCGGATAGCGATAAAAAAGCGACCGTTGAATTGCTGAATCGCCAGGTGGTCCAGTTCACTGACCTGTCGTTGATTACCAAACAGGCTCACTGGAATATGCGCGGTGCGAACTTTATTGCCGTACATGAAATGCTGGATCAGTTCCGTACCTCGCTGATTGATCATCTGGACACCATGGCAGAACGTGCCGTGCAGCTGGGTGGAGTGGCGCTGGGCACAACGCAGGTCGTTAACAGCAAAACGCCGCTTAAAAGCTACCCGCTGGATATTCACAGCGTTCAGGATCACCTGAAAGAGCTGGCGGATCGTTATGCTGTCGTGGCAAATGATGTGCGTAAAGCCATCAGCGAAGCAAAAGATGAAGACACCGCAGATATCTTTACCGCGGCATCCCGCGACCTGGATCAATTCCTGTGGTTTATCGAATCTAACATTGAATAATGTATAAGTATTCGTTCTGACTCCCTCGCCGCTCGCGGGGGAGCTTGCACTTTTATGGTGCGCCCGTCCGCTATCCCCCGCTACATAAGTTACCACTTCGTAACCATCACATCACAAAACTGTTAATAAGAGATTGTTTTCTGCGCGTCTTTTGCGCTAAATAAGAGCAAAACCAGCCAAAACGCGCCTGCGCACCAAAAGCGATCACCAATATGGTGCAAATGGCGGTTTGCGGTTCGCTTATTGTGCAACTGGTCAAAGCTTCGCCTTTACAAAACAATAGGTTGTAAACCTGGCATGATTTTTTCATACTGCGTTCATTCTCGCAGGGGTTCGTTCCCCGGATACAAAAGGAAAAGCTATGAAGTCTGCATTGAAATTTTCCCTGGCTGCACTCACCCTCGCCTTTGCTGTTTCTTCCCAGGCAGCTGACAAAAAGCTGGTTGTCGCAACCGATACTGCATTCGTTCCCTTCGAGTTCAAACAAGGTGATAAATACGTTGGTTTTGACGTAGACCTGTGGGCGGCCATCGCAAAAGAACTCAAACTGGATTACCAACTGAAGCCGATGGACTTCAGCGGCATCATTCCGGCGCTGCAAACGAAAAATATCGATCTGGCGCTGGCGGGTATTACCATTACGGATGAGCGCAAAAAAGCGATTGATTTCTCTGATGGTTACTACAAAAGCGGCCTGCTGGTGATGGTGAAAGCCAACAACAACGACGTAAAAAGCGTGAAAGATCTCGACGGCAAAGTGGTGGCGGTAAAAGGCGGCACCGGGTCAGTTGATTACGCAAAAGCAAACATCAAAACCAAAGATTTGCGCCAGTTCCCGAACATCGACAACGCCTACATGGAGCTGGGAACCAACCGTGCTGACGCCGTGCTGCACGATACGCCGAATATCCTCTACTTTATCAAAACCGCGGGCAACGGCCAGTTCAAAGCCGTGGGTGACTCGCTGGAAGCGCAGCAGTACGGTATCGCGTTCCCGAAAGGCAGCGACGAGCTGCGTGAAAAAGTGAACGGCGCGCTGAAAACGCTGCGCGACAACGGTACTTACGACGAAATCTATAAAAAATGGTTCGGTACTGAACCTAAATAATTATTTATAACGAAGGCTTTATTATCGGGGGCCTGTTCGTCCCTGATTTCACCGCCATCAAACAGGCGTAAGAGCGCCTGAGAGATGGCGGGTTTTGCCACCACGGTCTACAGAAATACAGGAATACATCATGCAGTTTGACTGGAGCGCCATCTGGCCCGCCATTCCGCTTCTGCTGGAAGGGGCGAAAATGACGCTGTGGATCTCGGTCCTCGGCCTGGTTGGGGGTTTAATTATCGGCCTGATCGCCGGTTTCGCCCGCAGCTTCGGCGGTTGGATCAGTAACCACATCGCGCTGGTATTTATCGAAATTATCCGCGGTACGCCCATCGTTGTGCAGGTGATGTTTATCTACTTTGCCCTGCCGATGGCGTTTAATGATTTACGTATCGATCCCTTCACCGCGGCGGTCGTCACCATTATGATTAACTCCGGCGCTTATATTGCCGAAATCACCCGTGGTGCCGTGCTCTCCATCCATAAAGGCTTTCGTGAAGCGGGCCTCGCGCTGGGGCTGTCGCGCAGCGAAACCATCCGCCATGTGATTTTACCGCTGGCGCTGCGCCGGATGCTGCCGCCGCTGGGCAACCAGTGGATCATCAGTATTAAAGATACGTCGTTGTTTATTGTTATCGGCGTCGCCGAACTCACGCGTCAAGGTCAGGAAATTATCGCGGGCAACTTCCGCGCACTGGAAATCTGGAGCGCCGTTGCGGTTATCTATCTGATCATTACCCTGGTACTGAGCTTTATTCTGCGCCGTCTTGAAAGAAGGATGAAAATCCTGTGATTGAATTTAAAAATGTTTCCAAGCACTTTGGCCCAACCCAGGTGCTGCATAATATCGACCTGAATATTCAGCAGGGCGAAGTAGTGGTCATTATCGGGCCATCTGGTTCCGGCAAATCAACGCTGCTGCGCTGCATTAATAAGCTCGAAGAGATAACCAGCGGCGATCTGATTGTTGACGGTCTGAAGGTCAATGACCCGAAGGTTGACGAGCGCCTGATCCGCCAGGAAGCGGGCATGGTGTTTCAGCAGTTCTATCTGTTCCCGCACCTGACGGCGCTGGAAAACGTGATGTTCGGCCCTATCCGCGTACGCGGTGCGAAGAAGCAGGACGCCGAAAAACTGGCAAAAGAACTGCTGGCAAAAGTGGGTCTTGCGGAGCGTGCGCACCACTATCCTTCCGAGCTTTCCGGTGGTCAGCAACAGCGCGTTGCCATTGCCCGCGCGCTGGCGGTGAAGCCGAAAATGATGCTGTTTGATGAGCCAACCTCAGCGCTCGACCCGGAGCTGCGCCACGAAGTGTTAAAAGTGATGCAGGATCTGGCGGAAGAAGGGATGACGATGGTTATCGTCACCCACGAAATCGGCTTTGCCGAGAAAGTGGCATCCCGTCTGATTTTCATTGATAAAGGCCGCATTGCCGAAGATGGCAATCCGCAGCAGTTAATCGAAAATCCGCCCAGCCAGCGCCTGCAAGAGTTCCTGCAACACGTCTCCTGACGCGCATTCGCCCCTCCGCAGAGGGGCAATTCACCCTCAGATTTCTCCCATTTCCCGCCCGACGCTTCCCGGCATCTATACTTATAATTTTCCTCATCTTTCTCGCCGGAGTCATTTATGCCGTGGATACTGCTGCTCATTAGCCTGCTGTGCGCGCCGCTGCAGGCCGCTACGCTGCCCGGCATTACCCCTGCGGCGAGCGATGCAAATGCAGCTTCGCAAACAGAGCCTGGCGTCGAGCAAAAAAAAGCGGCCTATGCCGCGCTGGCGGATGTGCTGGAAAACGATGACTCGCGCAAAGAACTTATCGACCAGCTACGCAAAGTCGCGACCACGCCGCCGCAGGAGCCGGTCCCGGTTATCACCCCGCCGGAAATAAAAGAAGAGCAAACCGTACTGGAAAAAGTGACCGAGGTAAGTGGTTACTATGGCGAGGAGCTGGCGGCGCGCTTCGCTCAGCTCTATCGCAACATCACCGGTTCGCCGCATAAACCGTTTAATCCACAGACCTTTATGAATGCCGCCGGTCACTTTTTATTGCTGGCGGCGCTGGTGTTTGCCTTCTGGTTATTAATACGTTTAGCGATGTTGCCGCTGTATCGCAAAATGGGGGCCTGGGGACGGCGCAAAAATCGTGACCGCAGTAACTGGCTGCAATTACCGGCGATGATTATTAGCGCCTTATTGATTGACCTGATGCTGCTGGCGCTGACCCTGTTTGTCGGCCAGGTACTCAGCAACCGACTTAACGCAGGCAACCACACGATAGCTTTTCAGCAAAGCCTGTTCCTGAGCGCTTTTGCTGTTATTGAGTTTTTCAAAATCATCCTGCGGCTTATCTTTTGCCCGCACGTTGCGGATCTGCGCCCGTTTCGCATTACCGATAAGACCGCCCGTTACTGGCACTTCCGCCTGAGCGCATTGAGCAGCCTGATTGGTTATGGCCTGCTGGTTGCCGTTCCGATTATCTCAAACCAGGTGAATGTGCAGTTCGGCGCGCTGGCAAACGTGGTGATTATGCTGTGCATCACCGTCTGGGCGCTGTTTCTTATCTTTCATAACAAAAAGGCGATTTCGGAAAATCTTAATCATCTGGCGAATAATTCGCTGGCGTTTTTCAGCCTGTTTATCCATGCATTCAGCCTTATCTGGCACTGGCTCGCCAGCGCGTACTTTATTGTGCTGTTTTTCTTTTCGTTGTTCGATCCGGGCAACAGCCTGAAATTTATGATGGGCGCCTCGGTGAAGAGCCTTGCGATATTAAGCATCGCAGCCTTTATTTCTGGCGTGCTGTCCCGCTGGCTCAATAAAACCATCACCCTATCACCGCAGGTGCAGCGTAACTATCCTGAGTTACAAAAACGCCTGAACGGCTGGCTGTCGGCGGCGCTGAAAACCGCACGCATCCTGACGGTGTGCACCACGGTGCTGCTGCTGCTCAATGCATGGGGGCTGTTTGATTTCTGGAACTGGCTGAATAACGGCGCGGGAGAGAAAACCGTCGATATCTTGATCCGTATCGCACTGATCCTGTTCTTCTCAGCGGTCGGCTGGACACTGCTCGCCAGCATTATCGAAAACCGCCTGGCATCGGACATTCACGGTCGCCCGCTGCCCAGCGCGCGTACCCGCACTTTGCTGACACTGTTTCGTAACGCGCTGGCGGTGATTATCAGCACCATTACGGTGATGATTGTGCTCTCGGAAATTGGCGTCAATATCGCGCCGCTGCTGGCGGGGGCCGGTGCGCTGGGTCTGGCGATTTCCTTTGGCTCGCAAACCCTGGTAAAAGATATTATTACCGGCATATTTATTCAGTTTGAGAATGGGATGAACACCGGCGATCTGGTGACCATCGGCCCGCTGACCGGCACCGTCGAGCGCATGTCGATTCGCTCGGTGGGCGTGCGCCAGGACACCGGCGCGTACCATATTATCCCCTGGTCATCCATCACTACGTTTGCCAACTTTGTCCGCGGTATCGGTTCGGTGGTGGCAAACTATGATGTCGATCGTCACGAAGATACGGACAAAGCGAATCAGGCGCTGAAAGACGCGGTGGCGGAGATGATGGAAAATGAAGAGATCCGTGGGCTGGTTATCGGTGAACCGTCATTTGTCGGCATTGTCGGGCTGACCAATACCGCCTTCACGCTGCGCGTGACATTCACCACCCTGCCGCTGAAACAGTGGACGGTACGCTTTGCACTCGACAGCATGGTGAAAAAACATTTCGATCTCGCCAGCGTGCGCGCCCCGGTGCAAACGTATCAGATGATCCCTGCACCGGGCAGCAACAGCGCAGCACCGTCCACGCCACCGGACGGGCCGCAAGAACCTACTTTGTAAAACGTGTTTGCGCCCAGCGTTTACGTTGAGCGTCATCCAGAAAGGTCCAGGCAATAAAGCGGCTCTGTTTTTGCCCCTGGGCCATCTCTTTTTTGAGTACTTTTACCGCACCCACCTGGGTTAACGCACGATACAGCTCCGGCAGATTGTCGCCACGCGATACCAGCGAGGTGAACCACAGCACCTGGCGGGAAAATCGCTGGCTTTCCGCAATCATCTTGCTAATAAACGCAACCTCGCCACCTTCGCACCACAGCTCCTGCTGCTGGCCACCAAAGTTAAGCGCGCCGTTTGCCGCCAGCCCGAGGTTGCGCCGTTTGCGCTCGCTGCTCGCCTGCGCGCTTTGAACGGAGTCGTGAAACGGCGGATTACACAGGGTCGCGTCGTACAGTTCATTTTTATGAATGATGCCGGAGAAAATCGCCGCAGGATCTTTTTGCCGACGCAGGCGCACCGCGCGGCTCAGACCGGGGTTCGCATTAATAATCGCCTGCGCGCTGGCAAACGCCTCGTTGCTAATTTCGCTACCGGTAAAGCGCCAGCCATATTCATACGCGCCAATCAGCGGGTAGATACAGTTCGCCCCCGTCCCGATATCCAGCACGCTGGCATGCTTTGGGACAGTCTCGCTGTTTTCGGCCAGCACATCGGCCAGGTGGTGAATGTAATCAGCACGCCCCGGCACCGGCGGGCAGAGAAAACCTTGCGGAATATCCCAGTGCTGCACGCCGTAAAAGTGCGCCAGCAGCGCTTTATTGAGCGCTTTTACCGCCTGCGGATTAGCAAAATCAATCGTTGCTTCCCCGTTCGGGTTGCTAATAAGAAAATCCTGCAAAAAGGGATTGACGGTCGTTAACGTGTCGAGATCGTAGCGACTCTGGTGGCGGTTACGTGGGTGCAGACCCGGCTTCTGGGCTTTCATGACATTCTCCTGTTGGCAGCGGCGTAAGATACCCGTTGACGACGCTACGGTAAATAAGTGAGGCTAAAGATTCTTTATCGCAATCAGGATGTGTTATGTATTTTTACGAACCGGCAAAAGGTCACGGCCTGCCTCACGACCCGCTCAATGCAATCATTGGCCCACGGCCTATTG
The DNA here is from genome assembly GCF_052220145.1 of Vagococcus sp. WN89Y. Classification (NCBI taxonomy): domain Bacteria; kingdom Bacillati; phylum Bacillota; class Bacilli; order Lactobacillales; family Enterococcaceae; genus Vagococcus; species Vagococcus sp. WN89Y. The sequence goes on from NZ_JBQPOM010000018.1 coordinate 51,535, forward strand.
GCTGGATAGCATCGCTTGATGGCGAAGGGCGACGCAACCTTGCGCCGTACAGTTTCTTCAACTGCTTTAATTATCGCCCGCCGATTATCGGTTTTGCCAGCAGCGGCTGGAAAGACAGCGTGCAGAATATTAGCGAAACCAAAGAGTTCGTCTGGAATCTGACCACGCGCGATTTAGCCGAACGCATGAATGAAACCTCCGCATCGCTGCCACACGGAGAGGATGAGTTTGCCCGCGCCGGGCTGACACCGGTCGCCGGGCGCATCGTTAGCGCGCCGCGCGTGGCCGAAAGTCCGGTGAATTTTGAGTGCAGGCTTTCTCAGTGTATCCAGCTGGCCGCCGCAGACGGTGCGCTGATTGACAGCTGGCTGGTGCTCGGCGAGGTCGTTGCGGTGCATATTGATGAATCGCTGCTGGAAGGCGGTGTTTACCAGACGGCGAAAGCGCAGCCCGTGCTGCGCGCCGGTGGCCCGTCGGCTTATTACGGTATCAGCGACGCGCAGCGGTTTGATTTAATTCGCCCCGATAACCGTTAAAGCAAATCGTGCCGGATGGCTGCACTATCCGGCCTGAGCGGCTAAAATAGAGGGAGACACAGAGGAGAAATCGTATGGCTTCCGGCTGGGCAAACGACGACGCGCTAAACGAGCAGATTAACAGTACGATTGAAGATGCGGTGGCGCGTGCGCGCAAAGGTCTGCCGCAGGGTGAGAGCCTGGAAACGTGCGAGGAGTGCGGAGAGCCTATCCCGTTAGCGCGCCGCAAAGCGATCCCCGGCGTGCGTTTGTGCATCAACTGCCAGCAGGAGAAAGATTTGCATAACGCCAGTTTCTCCGGCTATAACCGCCGGGGTTCGAAAGACAGCCAGTTGCGTTAATCCCCAGGCCGCCAGACTCTACGGCAAAGCAGGTATTTTTACCCCGGATGTGGCAATACGTGCCGATTTTTTTCTCGCCGCGACTCTTTTCACCCTGACGCGCTTTTTCTCACGCCATTCCTTTTAATTTCAACGCGTTAAAACTCATTCAAATTTTTTAATCAACGCTTTCAATTCTCTTAGATTTTATCTCCCGCCAAACCGCGCGATAGTAACCACATCGACGGAGTATCGCCAACAATATAGAATAACCTGCGAGATAACTGGTATGAAAACCATCAAATATGCTGTTTGTGCTATCGCTTTAACCACCCTCTCCTTTGGTGCCTTTGCGGCACACTCTGTGACACCGTTACAGGCCGAAAGCATGACGAAGATTGGCGTCGTGTCTGCGGATGGCGCAACCACGCTCGATGGCCTGGAGGCACGCCTGGCAAGTAAAGCAGCCCAGGCTGGCGCGAGCGGCTATCGTATCTCTTCCGCTGTTGGCAACAACAAGATGGAAGGCACTGCTGTTATCTACAAATAACGGCTCACAGCACCGTAGTTTTACCCCGGCAATTTAACCCTCTGCCGGGTCGCACCACCCTCATTGACCCGATTTACCCTTGTTTGCCCGTCCAGCCATGTGACGGGCATTTTTTTATCAAAAACTTTGCTCAACTTTAGCCAGACCGGCCTCCAGCGTTTCCGCAACATCAGTCGCCACCAGGCATGCCGCCAGCTGGATCTTCAGCGATTGCGGCACCGCTTCACGACCGCTAAGGCAATGCTCTGTCCAGCGCGCGGTGCTTTCAGCATCTTTTGCCACACCGTTTGCCACCTGTAACACATCCTCCTGACGCTGATACAGGATGCGCTCGCCCTGGCTATCAATCAGGTTTAACTGCGGGCAGCGCTGCGGGTTCGCGTAAACCTCCCCTTCCGTGCCGTGCATCAACAGCGCCCGCCCGCCGATATCGGCAAAAAACAGTGCCACTTTGCTGAGATACTCCGGATGCGAAACGCTCGACAATCGCAGCGCCGCGCCCTCCTCGAAAGGGGTAATCAGCTTCGCCAGCGTGTGCGCGCTGTTACGCACACCCATTCGCCAGCGCAGCGCCAGCTGGTTTTCCAGCGGCGGACACAGGGCGCGCACCGGCATAAACACCGGCTGATGTCCCTCAAGACGCGCCTGCGCCTGGCCTGCGTGCAGCGTGGGTTCAACGCCCAGCAGGGTAAAAATCGTTTCCGTCAAAACCCGCGTGGGATCTTCGCTCACGCCGTGCACCAGCACCGGAAAGCCAAGCTTGTTAAGTAGAATGGCCAGCAGCGGCGTGAGATTCGCCTGCCTGCGCGCGCCGTTATAGCTGGGGATAACTATCGGCATGGGCCTTGCGACCGGCGGCGTCAGGCGCAAGGTATGACTCTGTATCGCGTCGTAAAAGCCTCGCATTTCGGCTTCGCCTTCACCTTTAATACGCAGCGCTATCAAAATGCCGCCTAACTCCAGCTCAGGAACCTCGCCGTTCAGCATGCGGTTATACAGCTCGCGGGCGGTATCAGCGTCCAGGTCGCGGGCGTGGTTCTTGCCCCGGCCTATCTCTTTAATAATGGTGCGGTAATCCATAGCAACTCCTTGCAAGTTCAGGCGCTGTGATTGAGATCTATTTACTATAAGACACTGGCCGCATTGCCGGGTATTCGCCAGATTCACTTTGCGGCTACTTTTTTGTTTTCCCTCTTCCCCGCACCGGTTTTTTCACTTTTTTGCCCGGAACCACCTCCGGCATCGGTGGTTGGGAAATAGGAAAAACCGGCAGCGCATCGAGCAGACGCTTACCGTAGCTTTTCGTCAGCAGCCGCTTGTCATAAATCACCACTTCCCCACGGCAGCTGTGGCTGCGTATCAGACGCCCGACTTGTTGAATAAGGTTGAACGACGCGCTGGGCAGGCTCTGAACTTCAAAGGGGTAGCGGTGCAGGCTTTTTAACCACTCGCCTTCGGTGATCACCACCGGGCTGTCGATGGGAGGAAACGCAATTTTGTGGATGTGCACCTGCGTCAGGTAGTCTCCTTTTAAATCCAGCCCTTCGGCAAAGGATTGCAGACCCACCAGCACGCTGGGCTCACCGTTATCAATACGCTTGCGGTGCAGCTCCACCAGTTTATAGCGCGGCTGATCGCCCTGCACCAGCAGCAAGAGGCGCAAGTCGGTCACATAGGTTAAAAAGAGCTGCATTGCGCGCTGGCTGGCGAACAGCACCAGCATGCCCGGATGCGCTTTGCTGGCGACCTGCTCGCGAAACCAGGCCGCCATCTCAGCGATATGCAGCTCTTCATGCTCCATCAGCGGCTCGTAGCGCATCTGTGGGATAACGATTTTGCCCTGTCCCACATGATTGAACGGTGAGTCAAGGGCCACAAATCGGTCGCCTGCTTTCTCTTTAAGACCGCTCATCTCCTGCAAGCGCTGAAAACTGTTTAGCGAGCGCAAGGTCGCCGATGTCACCACAGTATGCGGCACGCTGCGCCACACCAGTTTCTCCAGCTGATCGCTGACGCGGATCCCCACACAGTGAAACAGCAAATGCAGCTGCCCTTCGCGCGCCTCGCGCGTGACCCATTTGGAGACCGGCGCGCCGGACGCCTGCGCCATCGATGCCAGCCGCCACAGCTTGCTCTGGCTTTCAAACATGCCCAGCGCGCGGTTCATTTGAAGAATAACGCGATGCAGACGCACAATATCGTGGCTGCCGGTCTTGTCACTCAGATCGTTTAAGAACAGTTCTGCCAGGCCGCGCAACATCTCGGTCAGCTTTGCCAGACGCACGCAGATAGCCATGATCTCTTCCGGCAGCTCACCCATCGTAAAGCGATGCTCAGCCTCCTGCCCGGCGGGCAGATAAAGATTCAGCATCGTATTGAGCGAGGAAATCAGTTCAAACAGCTCTTCGCAGTGGGCGTTCAGCCGCTCTGGCGTGGCGAGCGGCGGGAGGGTTTTGGGGCGGAATTGCTCAAGGCAGGTCGCCACCAGTTTGGTGAACAGATCAAGCTGCAAGCGATACCAGGACGCGGTAATTTCTGCGCTCATCTCCAGCGCATCACGCGCTACATCCGGCAAATGGTGGCCTTCATCCAGCACCAGCAGCAGGTTTTTCGGCTCCGGCAGCACCGCCTCGCTCTCCAGCGCCGCCATCACCAGCGCATGGTTTGCCACCACCACTTCCGCTTCCTGAATCTCGCGGCGCGCAACAAAGAACGGGCATTCACGGTAGTAATGACAGTTGCGGTTCAGGCAGCTGGTTTTATCGGTGCTAAGCCTTCGCCACAGCTCGTCGCTGATGGCTTTATCCGTGTGATCGCGCAGGCCATCCCATCTATAGCTATCAAGATCCGCTTTTAATGTTGCGCACTGCTTTTGCTCTTCCTGGCTACCGGGGGTCAGCTCATCATCGAGGAAGGCGAGTAAATCCTGCTGTGATGGCTCTGAGCTTGCCAGCGCCGCCAGATTGCGCGGGCAGACGTAGCGGCCACGACCAAAGGCGGCGGTGAAGCGCAAATCAGGAATGATTTTACGCAATAGCGGCAGGTCTTTACTGAAAATTTGGTCCTGCAGCGCGACGTTTGCCGTGCTGACGACCAGCGTCTTTTGCTCTTCCCGCGCGATAGCAATACCGGGGATCAGGTACGAGAGCGTCTTGCCAACACCGGTGGGCGCTTCAATCGCCAGATGCCGCCCTTCCTCCCCCGCCAGCGTTTTCGCGACTTCGGCAATCATCTGCCGCTGCGGAGCGCGGGGAATAAAGTCCGGGATCTGTTGTTGTAACGCCTTATACCAGGCGCCGATTTGCGCTTTCAGCGCGGCGGTAAGAGCCATGAAGAAACCTGAAATACTGTATAAACAGCCACTATTGTGGCACTTTTTAACGCCCGAGGGGTAATCTTTTTACGCTTCTGGAAACCTGCTCGTAAAAAGTAAAAGCACAGCCGAAGGACATCAGGAAGCCAACACGTAAGCTGCGTTTTTAACACAAGGTGAGTGGAAGTGGTGCTTCGGCCCACAGCAAACCGCACTGCGGGCGAAGGGAGCGCGCCAGAACCGGCACGCGTTAAGGTTTACTGCGAGGCGGCAGGTTTACGCGGACGACGACGACGGGCAGCATTACCCGCCGGTTTGCCTGCGTTATCGCGCGATGGAGGCGCGCCAGCGTCAGTCCGACGGCCACCGCCTTCATTACGACGCGGTGCTTTAGCGCCGTCGCCCTCATTACGGCGCGGTGCGGACTGGCCACGCCCGCCGCCCTGCCCGCGGCCACCGCGCTGCTGGCGACCGTTCTGAATAGGTTCCGCTTTAATCGACGGGTCAGGCTCGTAACCGTCAATAGCAATGCGCGGGATCTCTTTTTTCAGCAGTCGTTCGATATCGCGCAGCAGTTTGTGCTCATCCACGCAGACCAGCGACAACGCCTCGCCCGTCGCGGCAGCACGCCCGGTGCGCCCGATACGGTGAACGTAATCTTCCGGCACGTTCGGCAGCTCGTAGTTAACCACGTGCGGCAGTTCTTCAATATCCAGACCGCGCGCGGCGATATCGGTCGCCACCAGTACGCGAATATCACCGGATTTAAAATCGGCCAGCGCACGGGTACGCGCGCCCTGGCTCTTGTTGCCGTGAATAGCAGCGCTGGTGATGCCATCTTTATTAAGCTGCTCCGCCAGGTGGTTCGCGCCGTGCTTGGTGCGGGTAAAGACCAGCACCTGCTGCCAGTTACCCTGGCCAATCATTTGCGACAACAGTTCCCGCTTGCGCTTTTTATCGACAAAGTGCACATGCTGCGTGACCTGCTCAGAGGCGGTGTTGCGGCGCGCGACTTCGATTTCCAGCGGGTTACGCAGGAGTTTTTCCGCCAGTTGTTTGATCTCATCAGAGAAGGTGGCCGAAAACAGCAGGTTCTGGCGCTTCGCCGGAAGTTTTGCCAGCACGCGGCGAATATCGTGGATAAAGCCCATGTCCAGCATACGATCAGCTTCATCCAGCACGAGAATTTCGACGCTATCGAGCTTGAGCGCATTTTGATGCTCAAGATCCAGCAAACGGCCAGGGGTTGCAATCAGCACATCCACACCGCCGCGCAGCTTCATCATCTGCGGGTTAATGCTGACGCCGCCAAACACCACCAGCGAGCGAATGTTCAGGTATTTGCTGTACTCGCGCACGTTTTCGCCAACCTGCGCGGCCAGCTCACGGGTCGGCGTCAGGATCAGGGCGCGCACCGGGCGACGGCCTTTGGCATGCGGTTCGTTTTGAATTAAACGTTGCAGCAGCGGCAGCGTAAAACCGGCGGTTTTACCGGTGCCGGTCTGGGCGCTGGCCATCAGGTCGCGGCCTTCAAGTACCGCCGGGATAGCCTGCTGTTGAATAGGGGTCGGCTGAAGATAACCCTGCTCCGCTACCGCGCGCAGGATTTCTGAATTCAGGCCAAGGGCATCAAATGACATAACAACTCCGCACCGCCCCGACCTGTTACAGGTGTAGTTTTCAGGGAGATAATAATAGGACTACTGACAAAAACCACAATGTCATAAAGAGGCGGAGTGTATCAGCTTTTGTGATCGGGCGCATAAAATATCCCAACCGGATTCGTCTGCAATATAAAAAATTACCTGATCCCGCCCTCACCTGTTTTGTCATTTACATTTCCCCTACTGGACAAGCTTATTTTTCCGTCTTAAATTTAATCAATCGATTGATTAATTTTTGGCGGCGACTGATGCATACCCCCCCCACCACCAGTAAAGGCGAGCAAGCCCGCAGTCAGTTGATTGCCGCCGCCCTTGCGCAGTTCGGCGAGTACGGGCTGCATGCCACCACGCGGGATATCGCCGCGCAGGCCGGGCAGAACATCGCGGCGATTCCTTACTATTTCGGCTCGAAAGAAGACCTTTACCTCGCCTGTGCGCAGTGGATTGCGGATTTTATTCATGAGAATTTTCGCCCGTATGCCGAAGCGGCAGAAGCGCTGCTGGCCCATCACGAGCCGGATAAAACCGCTATCCGCGCGCTTATTCATCAGGCCTGTCAAAACATGATAATGCTGCTGACGCATGACGAGACGCTCAATATCAGCAAATTTATCTCCCGTGAGCAGCTCTCGCCCACGCGGGCCTACCAGCTGGTGCATGACTCGGTCATTGCGCCGCTGCATCACTATTTTACCGCCCTGCTTGCCGCCTATACCGGCCGGGACGCCAGCGATACACAAACCATCATTCATACCCATGCATTGATTGGCGAAATATTGGCCTTTCGCCTGGGCCGTGAAACCTTTTTACTGCGCGCCGGATGGACCGCTTTTGATAAAGACAAAGCCGCGCAAATTTACCAGGTCATTACCTGTCATATCGATCTTATCTTGCAAGGACTAACGCTCAGGAGTTCGGAGTCATGAAAAAACCTGTCGTCGCAGTGTTATTGCTCATCGTCGTGCTGATTGCAGCAGGCGGTGGCTGGATGTGGTATCACAGTCAACAGGCGGGAACGCTGACCCTGTATGGCAATGTGGATATTCGTACCGTCAATTTAAGCTTTCGCGTCGGGGGGCGGCTGGACACGCTTGATGTGGATGAAGGCGATGCGGTAACGCGCGGTCAGAAGCTGGGCGAAATCGATAAAGCACCGTATGAAAACGCCCTGCGTCAGGCGCAGGCGAATGTGCTGGCCGCGCAGGCGAAATATGATTTAGCCACCGCAGGTTATCGCGCGGAAGAAATAGCCCAGGCTGTTGCTGCGGTCAACCAGGCGCGCGCCGCTTACGACTATGCGCAAAACTTTTATCAGCGCCAGCAAGGGTTGTGGAAAACGCGGGTGATTTCTGCCAATGACCTGGAAAATGCGCGCTCGGCAAGGGATCAGGCGCAGGCGACGCTGAAATCCGCGCAGGATAAACTCACCCAGTTCCGCGCAGGCAATCGCCCGCAGGAAATCGAACAGGCGAAAGCCGGTCTTGAACAAGCCCAGGCCGCCCTGGCGCAAGCGCAGCTTGATTTGCATGACACCACGCTGCTCGCCCCTTCCCCCGGCACCATCCTGACGCGCGCCGTCGAACCTGGCACCCTGCTCAACGCGGGCAGCACGGTCTTTACCCTGTCCCTGACCCGCCCGGTCTGGGTGCGTGCCTATATTGATGAACGCAATTTGCAACAGGCCCAGCCCGGTCGGGCGGTGCTGCTTTATACCGATGGTCGCCCGAATAAGCCTTATCACGGTCAAATCGGTTTCGTCTCGCCCACGGCGGAATTCACGCCCAAAACGGTTGAAACGCCCGATCTGCGCACCGACCTGGTGTATCGCCTGCGCATTGTCGTGACGGATGCCGACGATGATTTGCGCCAGGGGATGCCGGTGACCGTGAGCTTTGACGGTGAGGCGCGGCATGAGTGAGTCAGCCATCCATTTGCGCGGGCTGGTTAAGCGTTTCCCCGGTATGGAAAAACCCGCCGTCGCACGGCTGGACTGTGAGATTCATGCTGGTTATGTCACCGGGCTGGTCGGGCCGGACGGCGCAGGCAAAACCACGCTGATGCGTATCCTCGCCGGGCTGATGAAGCCGGACGAGGGCAGCGCCAGCGTGCTCGGTCTGGACCCGGTGAAAAACGACAGCGAACTGCACGCCATGCTCGGCTATATGCCGCAAAAATTTGGCTTGTATGAAGACTTAACGGTGATGGAAAACCTCAACCTGTACGCCTCGTTGCGCAGCGTGACCGGTAAAAAGCGTGAGGAAACCTTCGCCCGCCTGCTGGAGTTTACCGCACTCGGCCCGTTTACCGGCAGGCTGGCGGGGAAACTCTCTGGCGGCATGAAGCAAAAACTGGGGCTGGCCTGCACGCTGGTGGGCGAGCCGAAAGTGCTGCTGCTTGATGAGCCAGGCGTGGGAGTCGACCCGATTTCCCGCCGGGAACTTTGGCAGATGGTGCATGAGCTGGCGGGTGAAGGCATGCTGATCCTCTGGAGCACCTCCTACCTTGATGAAGCAGAGCAGTGCCGCGATGTGCTGCTGATGAACGAAGGCGAGCTGCTCTATCAGGGCGAGCCGAAGGCACTGACCAACAGCATGGCCGGGCGCAGTTTTCTCGTGACCAGCCCGCAGGAGAATAACCGCCGCTTGCTGCGCCATCTTCTGCGCCAGCCCGACGTGAGCGACGGCATGATTCAGGGGCGCTCGGTGCGCACTATCCTGAAAAAAGGCGCGCAGGTGCAGGCGATACAACAGGCAAGCGGTATGCCTGCGCTGGAAATCGTCGCGACGGAGCCACGCTTTGAAGATGCGTTTATCGACCTGCTTGGCGGCGCGGGCACCTCTGAATCACCGCTTGGCGCCATCCTGCACACGGTGGAAGGCAGCAAGGACGAAACGGTCATCGAAGCCAAAGCGTTGACGAAAAAATTCGGTGATTTTGCGGCGACCGACCACGTGAATTTTGCCGTCAAACGCGGGGAAATATTCGGGCTGCTTGGCCCGAACGGCGCGGGGAAATCCACCACCTTTAAAATGATGTGCGGCCTGCTGGTGCCGACCGATGGCCAGGCGCTGGTGCTGAATATGGACCTGAAAGTCAGCTCCGGTAAAGCGCGGCAGCATCTGGGGTATATGGCGCAAAAATTCTCCCTTTACGGCAACCTGACCGTCGAGCAGAACCTGCGTTTTTTTTCCGGCGTGTACGGCCTGCGCGGCAAAGCTCAGCGTGAGAAAATCGCCCGCATGAGCGACGCCTTCGGGCTGAAAACCATCGCCAGCCATGCCACCGATGAACTGCCGCTGGGGTTTAAACAGCGCCTGGCGCTGGCCTGCTCATTGATGCACGAGCCGGATATTCTGTTTCTGGATGAGCCGACCTCTGGCGTCGATCCGTTAACGCGCCGCGAGTTCTGGCTGCATATCAATAGCATGGTGGAAAAAGGCGTGACCGTGATGGTCACCACGCACTTTATGGATGAAGCGGAGTACTGCGACCGCATTGGTCTGGTGTACCGGGGAAAATTAATCGCCAGCGGTACGCCGGATGATTTGAAAGCGCAGACCGCCGACGAGGCTCACCCGGACCCGACGATGGAACATGCATTTATCACTCTTATCCATAACTGGGATAAGGAGCATAGCGATGAGCGTTAAAGCCCTCTCCTGGCGGCGCGTGCGCGCGCTGTGCATCAAAGAGACGCGCCAGATCGTGCGCGATCCCAGTAGCTGGATGATAGCTGTGGTTATCCCGTTGCTGCTGCTGTTTATTTTCGGCTACGGCATCAACCTGGACTCCAGCAAACTGCGCGTCGGCGTGCTGCTGGAACAGCGCAGCGAAGAGGCGCTCGACTTTACCCATACGCTCACCGGTTCGCCTTTTATTGACGCAACGGTCAGTGATAACCGGCAACAATTGATTGAGATGATGCAGGCCGGGCGGATTCGCGGGCTGGTGGTGGTGCCGGTTAATTTTGCCGCGCAAATGGCGCGCCCGGATGATATCGCGCCGATTCAGGTGATCACCGATGGCAGCGAACCCAATACCGCCAACTTTGTGCAGGGTTATGTGCAGGGAATCTGGCAACTCTGGCAGCAGCAGCGCGCGGAAGATCGCGGTGAAACATTCGAACCGCTTATCGATGTGCAGACCCGTTACTGGTTTAACCCGGCGGCCATCAGCCAGCATTTTATTATTCCGGGCGCAGTCACCATTATTATGACGGTGATAGGCGCAATCCTCACCTCGCTGGTGGTGGCGCGCGAATGGGAGCGCGGCACGATGGAAGCGCTGCTCTCCACCGAAGTGACTCGTGCCGAGCTGCTATTGTGCAAGCTCATTCCTTATTACTTTCTCGGCATGCTGGCGATGCTGCTCTGTATGCTGGTCGCCGTGTTTATCCTCGGCGTACCGTTTCGCGGATCGCTGCTGTTACTGTTTTTAATAACCAGCCTCTTTTTACTCAGCACGCTGGGGATGGGCCTGCTTATCTCAACCATTACCCGCAATCAGTTTAACGCAGCGCAGGTGGCGCTCAACGCGGCGTTTCTGCCCTCGGTGATGCTCTCCGGTTTTATCTTTCAGATAGACAGCATGCCCGCGGTTATCCGCACGGTGACGTATCTTATCCCGGCGCGTTATTTCGTCAGCACGCTGCAAAGCCTGTTTCTGGCAGGCAATATTCCGGTGGTGCTGCTGGTCAATGTGCTGTTTCTGGTGGCCTCAGCGGTGATGTTTATCGGCCTGACGTGGCTGAAAACAAAGCGCAGACTGGATTAAGGAAAAGCCATGTTTTATCGTTTACTGACGCTCATTCGCAAAGAGTTGCAGTCGCTGTTACGCGAGCCGCAAACCCGTGCCATCATCATCCTGCCGGTGCTGATTCAGGTGTTGCTGTTCCCCTTTGCCGCGACGCTTGAAGTGACTAACGCCACCATTGCGATTTATGACGAAGACAACGGCGAGCATTCGGTGGAGCTGACGCAACGTTTTGCCCGCGCGAAATCGTTCACCCAGGTGCTGCTACTGAAAAGTCCGCATGAAATTCGCCCGACTATCGATACGCAAAAAGCGCTGCTGCTGGTGCGCTTTCCGCCTGATTTTTCCCGCAACCTCGACAGGCTGCAACCTGCGCCGCTGCAAATGATCCTTGACGGGCGCAACTCAAACAGCGCGCAAATTGCCGCCAACTACCTGCAACAAATCGTCAAAGATTATCAGCAGGAGCTGATTGCCGGGCAGGCAAAACCGAACAACAGCGAGCTGGTGATCCGCAACTGGTATAACCCCAACCTCGACTATAAATGGTTCGTGGTGCCGTCGTTGATAGCGATGATCACCACGATTGGCGTGATGATCGTGACCTCGCTGTCTGTGGCGCGTGAACGCGAGCAGGGCACGCTCGATCAGCTGCTGGTTTCCCCGCTGGCGACCTGGCAGATTTTTATCGGCAAAGCGGTGCCCGCCCTGATTGTCGCCACCTTTCAGGCCACGGTGGTGCTGGCGATTGGTATCCTTGCGTATAAGATCCCGTTCGCCGGTTCGCTGCTGCTGTTCTATTTCACAATGCTGGTGTACGGCCTGTCGCTGGTGGGGTTTGGCTTACTCATCTCGGCGCTCTGCTCAACGCAACAGCAGGCGTTTGTCGGCGTGTTTGTCTTTATGATGCCCGCCATATTGCTCTCAGGCTATGTGTCGCCGGTGGAGAATATGCCGGTCTGGCTGCAAAACCTGACCTGGGTTAACCCTATCCGGCACTTTACGGATATTACCAAGCAGATCTATCTGAAGGATGCGAGTTTTGCCATTGTCTGGCAGAGCCTGTGGCCGCTGTTGGTGATTACAGCGACTACCGGTTCCGTGGCGTATGCCATGTTCCGGCGCAAAGTCGCCTGAGCTTAGCGATGCTCGCGTGAGTTCGCGCTGCTGCGCCTGTGATGAAGCCCGAAGGATTCCGGCGGCAGTTTACGCTCTTTCGCCAGTAGCGAAATCACCGCCGGGCCGGCAAGGATAGCCAGCCCGACAATCGCCAGCAAAAAGTTATTTTGCAGCACCTTTGATAGCAGCCACAGCACGATTAGCGAGGCGCCAAAATACCAGGTGGTGGTCAGTTCTTCGAGCACATCGCCGACACCGCGCCAGCGCGCATCGTGGTGGCGCTGTAAAAAAAGCATCAGCAGTAGCGACACGCCATAAAGCACGCACAGCCCCAACCCCACGCGCACCAGCGTACCGCTCATCCAGCCCATCACTAACACCGCCACAATCAGCAGATGCAGCACTATCTGCCCGCAACTGAGGCCTGTGGTGTCGCGAACGTGTTGTTGCCATTTCATGGCTCGTCTCCTGGGGATATATCTCTTATGAAGAGTACGCACATTTACAGAAAATTCTGTAACCCCGCCGCTTTTTGTGACAGGGACTACAATTTATTTCACGAGAGGACGTGAGGCTGACAGGAGAATTATGACCCAACAAGCGCGACATTTTTCATTGAAAGTTCTCACTATCAACATCCACAAAGGCTTTACCGCGTTTAACCGGCGCTTTATTTTGCCGGAGCTGCGTGACGCCGTTCGTACCGTCAGCGCGGATATTGTCTGCCTGCAGGAAGTGATGGGCGCGCATGAAGTCCACCCGTTGCACGTTGAGAACTGGCCTGACACCACCCACTATGAATTTCTCGCCGATACCATGTGGAGCGACTATGCCTACGGGCGTAACGCGGTCTACCCGGAAGGGCATCATGGTAACGCCGTCCTCTCACGATACCCTATCGAATCCTATGAGAACCGCGATGTCTCCATCGACGGCAGCGAGAAGCGCGGCCTGCTCTATTGCCGCATTGTGCCACCTGACTTTGGCCGACCCGTGCATGTGATTTGCGTGCACCTGGGGTTGCGTGAAGCGCATCGTCAGGCGCAACTCACGATGCTGGCGGAGTGGGTCAACAGCTTTCCTGAAAACGAACCGGTGCTGGTGGCAGGCGATTTTAACGACTGGCGGCAGAAAGCGAACTATCCCCTTAAAGCCCAGGCCGGGCTGGAGGAGATTTTTACCCGTGCGCGCGGCCGCCCTGCCCGCACCTTTCCGGTCAGTATGCCTGTGCTGCGTCTTGACCGCATCTACGTCAAAAATGCGAACGCCAGCGCGCCGACCGCGCTATCGCTACGTGACTGGCGTCATTTGTCCGATCATGCTCCTTTAAGTGCGGAGATCCATCTATGAAATGTAGCTGGCGAGAAGGCAACCGCATCCAGTTACTGGAGAATGGGGATCAGTATTACCCGGCGGTGTATAAGGCCATTGATCAGGCCAAACAGAAAATTATTCTGGAAACCTTTATCTGGTTTGAAGACGAAGTGGGACGCGAGTTGCAGCGTGTTCTGCTGCGTGCCGCCCAGCGCGGCGTGAATATTGAAGTGTTGCTGGATGGCTACGGCTCGCCGGATCTGAGCGACAACTTTGTCAACGAACTCACCGCCGCCGGGGTGATATTTCGCTACTACGATCCGCGCGCGCGCCTGTTTGGTATGCGTACCAACGTGTTTCGCCGTATGCACCGCAAAATTGTGGTGATTGATAATACCGTGGCGTTTGTTGGCGGCATCAACTATTCAGCCGAGCATCTGAGTAATTACGGCCCGGAAGCCAAGCAAGATTACGCCGTACGCGTTGAAGGCCCGGTGGTGGAAGATATTCTGCAATTCGAGCTGGAAAATTTACCGGATAACGCATCAACCAAACGCTGGTGGCAGCGCAGGCGCCATCTGCCGCAAGAGAATCACCAGCCAGGCGAAGCCCAGGCGCTGTTTGTCTGGCGGGATAATGATGATCATCGCGACGATATTGAGCGTCACTATTTAAAGATGCTGGCGAAAGCCAAACGCGAGGTGATCATTGCGAATGCCTATTTCTTTCCCGGCTACCGCCTGCTGCACGCGATGCGCAATGCGGCCCGTCGCGGCGTGTGCGTGAAGCTTATCGTTCAGGGTGAGCCGGATATGCCCATTGTGAAAGTGGGTGCCGAGCTGCTTTATAACTACCTGTTAAAAGGTGGCGTGGAAGTGTATGAGTATTGCCGCCGCCCGCTGCACGGCAAAGTGGCGCTGATGGACGATCACTGGGCGACGGTCGGCTCCAGTAATCTTGACCCGCTGAGCCTGTCGCTGAATCTGGAAGCCAATCTGATTATCCATGACCGGGCGTTCAATCAGACCTTGCGCGAAAATTTACAGGCCATTATCGACCACGATTGTAAACGGGTGGATGAATCGATGGCGCCGAAACGCACCTGGTGGAATCTGGGGAAAAGTATTGTGGTGTTCCACTTTTTACGCCACTTCCCGGCGCTGGTGGGCTGGCTGCCTGCGCATACGCCACGACTGGCGCTGGTGGAGCCGCCGGTACAGCCGGAGATTGAAACCCAGGATCGGGTGGAGACGCAAAATTCGGGGGCGAAACCCTGATGGCAAAATCACACCCGCGCTGGCGTCTGGCCAAAAAAATTCTGACCTGGCTGTTTTTTATCGCAGTGGCAGTGCTGCTGGTGCTGTATGCGAAAAAGGTGGACTGGGAAGATGTCTGGAAGGTTGTCCGCGACTATAACCGCACGGCGCTGCTGAGCGCGGTCGCGCTGGTTATCGTCAGTTACCTTTTGTATGGCTGTTATGACCTGCTTGCCCGCGCGTATTGCGGGCACAAGCTGGCGAAACGCCAGGTGATGCTGGTGTCGTTTATCTGCTACGCCTTCAACCTGACCCTGAGTACCTGGGTGGGCGGTATTGGTATGCGCTATCGCCTCTACTCGCGCCTGGGGCTGCCGGGCAATACCATCACGCGTATTTTTTCTCTGAGCATTACCACCAACTGGCTGGGCTATATTTTGCTCGGCGGCATCCTCTTTACCTTTGGCGTGGTGCAGCTCCCCGCCCACTGGTATATCAATGAAACCACGTTGCGCATCATTGGCGGCGTCCTGTTGTTAATTATCCTGATTTATCTGTGGGGCTGCGCCTTTGCAAAACGCCGCCATGCGACGATAAAAGGCCACAAACTGGTGCTGCCGACGTGGAAATTTGCCGTGGCGCAGATGGTGATTTCCAGCGCCAACTGGATAGCAATGGGTACCATTATCTGGTTGCTGTTGGGTATGCAAGCCGACTTCTTTTTTGTGCTGGGCGTGCTGCTGGTGAGCAGTATCGCCGGGGTGATAGTGCATATCCCGGCGGGTATCGGCGTGCTGGAGGCGGTGTTTATCGCGCTGCTAAAAGGCGAGGATGTGTCGCAGGGAACGATTATCGCCGCGATGCTCGCCTACCGCGTGCTCTATTACTTCCTGCCGCTGTTGCTGGCGCTGGTGTGTTATTTGCTGCTGGAAAGCCGGGCGAAAAAACTGCGGGCAAAAAACGAAAAGGCGATGGCGAAAGGCTGAGTAATACCGTTTGCTCGCGGCAAAAAAATCCCGGCCAGTAGCGCCGGGATTTTATTATGCGTTTAGCGGCGGTTGCCGAAGATGCGCAGCAGCATCAAAAACAGGTTAATAAAGTCGAGGTAGAGGGTCAGCGCGCCGAGGATGGCGTACTTGCGCAGCTGTGAGTGGTCACTGACATTAATTTGCTCGCCCATATTTTTGAGCTTCTGGGTGTCGTATGCCGTCAGGCCGACAAAAATGACCACGCCTGCGTAGGTGACAATCCACATCAGCGTTTCGCTTTTCAGCCAGAAATTAACCAGTGATGCCAGAACAATACCAATCAGCCCCATAAACAGCATGCTGCCCATGCCGCTCAGGTCGCGTTTGGTGGTGTAGCCATACAGGCTCATCGCGCCGAACATCCCGGCGGTCACCACAAACGTCGCGGCGATAGACTGCGCCGTATAGAGCAGCAAAATGCTGGAAAGCGTCAGGCCAGTTAGCGCGGAATAGAGCATAAAAAGCGTGGTGGCGACACCCGCGCTCAGCTTCTGGATAAGCCCGGAGAGCACAAATACCAGCGCCAGTTGTGCGATAATCAGCCCGAAGAAGGTAACGCGGCTGGCGAAGACCATTTGCATTACCGCTTCGCTGCTGGCGGCGTACCAGGCCACAAAAGCGGTCAGTAACAGGCCGCACGTCATCCAGCCATACACCTGCGCCATATAGGTTTGCAAGCCGGTTCGGCTTTGCTGGACTATTGAGTCCGAACGAGGAAAACGGTCCATAATCACTCCTGATCGATGGGAAAACTTCCTATAAGGTTAACACAAATTACCAGCGCTTCGCGGCCTGGCGATCGCTATCGCGCGCTTCCACCCAACGCTCGCCCTGCAACGTTGCTTCCCGCTTCCAGAACGGCGCGCGGGTTTTCAGATAATCCATGATAAATTGCCCGGCCTCAAACGCGCTGCTGCGGTGCGCGCTGGCAACGCCGACGAAGACGATTTCGTCGCCCGGCCAAAGCTCGCCGACGCGGTGATAAACCGTTACCCGCCCCAGCGGCCAGCGGCCGCGCGCTTCATCGACGATTTCCGCCAAAGACTTTTCCGTCATCCCTGGATAGTGCTCAAGGGTCAGCGCGCTGACGCTATCGCCCAGATTATGATTGCGCACTTTACCGGTAAAGGTGACGACCGCGCCATCTTCATCGTGCGCCGCCAGCCAGGCGTACTCGTCTGCAATGTTAAACGCCGCGCGCTCAACGCAAATCCGTGTCTCGCCCATTTCAGCCTCCGGTGACCGGCGGGAAGAACGCCACTTCATCGCCGCTTTGTAAAGGATGGCTGAAATCCACCAGCGTTTGATTAACCGCCGCCAGCAGTTTGCCGTCTTCCAGCGCCAGCGCCCAGCGATCGCCCTGCGCTGCCAGATGCTGGCGCAGCGCCTCTACAGAGGGAAAAACGGTGTCGGTTTGCATACTGTCGCAGCCGACAAGTTCACGCACCTGCGCGAAGAATAAAATGTTAATCATCACTCTCTACCCTGAAATCTCCCGATTTGCCGCCGCTTTTTGCCAGCAGGCGCACCGGGCCGATAGTCATATCTTTTTGTACCGCTTTGCACATATCGTAAATCGTCAGCGCCGCAACCGAAGCCGCCGTCAGCGCTTCCATCTCGACGCCGGTTTTGCCGGTTAAGCGGCAAAGGGACTCAATCCGCACGCGGTTGTGCTCCGGCTGCGCCTGTAACTGCACTTCGACTTTGCTTAAAAGCAGCGGGTGGCACAGCGGGATCAGCTCCCAGGTGCGTTTTGCCGCCTGAATCCCGGCGATCCGCGCCGTGGCGAACACATCGCCTTTATGGTGACTGCCGTCGATAATCATCGCCAGCGTTTGCGGTTGCATGGTAACAAAGGCTTCGGCACGCGCTTCGCGCACGGTTTCTGCTTTCGCCGACACATCAACCATGTGCGCTTCGCCATCGGCGTTAATGTGGGTCAGTTGCGACATAACTTACTTCTTCAGATGAGGATGGAAATTACACGGGCGCGTGCGGGCGTCCAGTTGCGGGGCAATAATGTTTTCCCACGCGGTGCGGCACGCTTTGGTGGAACCCGGCATGGCAAAAATCAGCGTTTTGTTGGCAATGCCCGCCACCGCCCGCGATTGCAACGTCGCGGTGCCAATCTCTTCAAAAGAGAGCATGCGGAACACTTCGCCAAAACCGGCTATTTCGCGATCGAACAGCGGCAGCAACGCCTCCGGGGCCTGATCGCCCTCGGTTAAACCGGTGCCGCCGGTTATCAGCACCACCTGCACATCATCGCTGGCAATCCATGCAGACACCTGGGCGCGAATGGCGTAACGGTTCTCTTTGACAATGGCTTTGCCCACCAGCTGATGCCCGGCCTCGTGGGCCGCATCACGTAGATAATGGCCGGACGTGTCGTCTTCTTCACCACGACGGTTCGATACCGTCAAAATCGCTATCCTTACCGGGATAAACTCAGCGCTAACCTGGCTCATGTCACTCTCCTTGCGGCTTAGCCGCCGATATATGAAAGGTTTTGCGTAATGCCGGTGTCGCCCTGATGCAGGAAGTGCGTCTGCTTTTTATGGGTTAAGGCCTCGGCAATACGCTGCTCCAGCATCGGTTGCTGCGCGTCCGTTTGCAACAGATCGCGCAACGCCACGCCGCCATCGCCAAACAGGCACAAATGCAGCTTGCCGGTAGACGACACGCGCAGACGGTTACAGCTGGCGCAGAAATCTTTTTCATACGGCATGATAAGGCCTATCTCGCCGGTGTAATCCGGGTGGCAAAAAACCTGTGCCGGGCCGTCGCTGCGCTGGCGCAACTGATGGATCCAGCCACGCTTAAGCAGCTCATCGCGCAATACCATGCCTGAGAGATGGTGCTTGCGGAACAGTTCGCTGCCCTCGCCGGTTTCCATCAACTCGATAAAGCGTAACTGGATAGGGCGTGATTTGATCCACGCGAGAAAGGTGTCAAGCTGGTGATGGTTCACGTCGCGCATCAGCACGGTGTTGACTTTGACTTTGGCAAAGCCCGCCGCGAACGCCGCATCGATACCGTCCATCACCTGACGGAATTTATCCTGCCCGGTGATAGCGTGAAACTGGCGGGCATCGAGGCTATCGACACTGACGTTAATCGCAGTCAGCCCGGCCTCACGCCAGTGGGCAACGTCACGCGCCAGGCGATAGCCATTGGTGGTGACGGCAATCTGGCGAATGGCGCTGTTTTCATGCACGGCGGCAATGATATCGGTAAAATCGCGACGCAGAGAGGGTTCGCCGCCGGTCAGGCGCACTTTTTCCGTGCCCATCGCGCTGAAGGCGCGGGTCACCCGGCGAATTTCATCGACGCTGAGGAAGCCTTTATTGCTCACGCCGCCCGGTTTGTAGCCGTCCGGCAGGCAGTAGGTGCAACGAAAATTGCACACATCGGTGATCGACAAACGTAAGTAGTAGAACTTACGCGCGAACGCATCAGTAAGTTGTGAAGCCATGTACACCTTTCCAAATACGGGAGATGCAGTCATTTCTTCCTGCACCCTGGTGACGGTATCGCCACGGCCAGAGCACCCTATTTTTCAACGTAGGCACCAAGGCTTGAGTGTATGTCCCTGGGTTTTTCGGATAATTATCCGAAATACATTAGGGTTAAGTTATCAGTAACACTAAGATTGATTAAGCGGATAGTAGCGCGTTCAGCACCCTTTCGCCAGAATCAATATCGCTATATAAAATCGTATATAGCGACATGATCGTGCACTTTCGCTACAGAGTACGTGAAACATCTGTTTTTGCTTTGATATGTGTCATTTTCCGCTGTTCGCGGCATCGTCTTTTGGTGGTATTTACGCTACCGTAGCGCGATAAATATTTATAAGGAATGATTATGCGTAATCGCACACTTGCAGACCTGGATCGTGTTGTCGCGCTTGGCGGCGGGCATGGCCTCGGGCGTGTGATGTCTTCTCTTGCCTCGCTGGGATCACGGCTTACCGGTATTGTTACGACCACGGATAACGGCGGCTCTACCGGGCGCATCCGCCGCTCGGAAGGCGGTATTGCCTGGGGTGATATGCGCAACTGTTTAAACCAGCTGATCACCGAACCGAGCGTGGCGTCGGCGATGTTTGAGTACCGTTTTGGCGGTAATGGCGAACTTTCCGGACATAACCTCGGAAATTTAATGTTAAAGGCGCTCGACCACCTCAGCGTGCGGCCTCTGGAAGCGATAAATTTAATTCGTAACTTATTAAAGGTGGATGCTTTTCTGATCCCGATGTCAGAGCAACCGGTTGATTTAATGGCAACAGACAGCGAAGGGCATACGGTTTATGGCGAGGTCAATATCGACCAGCTTCATGCGCCGGTGCAAAATTTAATGCTGTCACCGCCCGTTCATGCCACGCGCGAAGCGGTTGAGGCGATTGCCGAGGCCGATCTGATTGTTATCGGGCCTGGCAGTTTTTACACCAGCCTGCTGCCGCTGTTATTGCTTGAGGATTTGGCCCAGGCGCTGCGCCGCACGCCCGCGCCGGTGGTGTATATCGGTAACCTGGGCCGTGAGCTAAGCCCGGCTGCGGCCAGCCTGACGCTGGCGGATAAGCTCGCGATTATGGAGCAGTACGTCGGTAAAAAAATCATTGATGCCGCCATTGTCGGGCCAAAGGTTGATGCCAGCGCGGTGACAGACCGGCTGATTATCCAGGAAGTGCTGGAAGCCAGCGATATCCCCTATCGCCATGACCGCAAGCTTCTGCGCGCGGCGCTGGAAAAAGCGGTGCAACAATTAGGGTGATACCCCGGCGAGTGACTGCCCCCTCGCCGGGCATTTCTTAACATCTTAAGGTTGTCTTAAAAAACCCCTGTCAGCATAGCGGTATTCTATGTTGAGACAGGTCATTGTATGTTCCGTTTTCCCCGGCCAGCCCTGAGCCGTACTGCATTTATTTCTCTGTGTGCGCTTTTTATTGCGCTGGCCCTGAATGTGGCATTCTATCGCCAGGCATTCAGCTTATTACCGGTAAATTCTTTGCATAACGCGCTGGTCTTTCTCTCCATGCCAGTGGTGGCTTTCAGCGTAATTAATAGTGTGTTATCGCTGGCCGCTTTCCTGCGTCTCGATAAAGTGGTTGCCAGCGTATTTATTATCGCCAGCGCCGCCGCACAATATTTTATTATGACCTTCGGAGTGATCATCGATCGCTCGATGATCGTTAATATCCTGGATACCACACCGGCAGAAAGCTTTGCCCTGCTGTCAGGCAAACTGATATTAACGCTGTTATTTACCGGCGTGCTGCCGGTGATTATTGTCTGGTGGATAAAAATAAAACCCGCACGCAGCACATTGCGCAGTATTCTTTCGCGTGTTGTCAGCCTCTTTATTTCTGCGCTGCTTATCGCGCTGGTGGCGCTGCTGTTTTATAAAGATTACGCCTCGCTGTTTCGTAATAATAAAGAGCTGGTGAAATCCCTAAGCCCGTCCAATACTATTGCTGCATCTTTGTCATGGTATTCCCACAATCGCATGGATAATTTGCCGCTGGTACGCTTAGGGGAAGATGCCGTACAGCGCCCGGAAATGCGTAATGGCCCGCGTAAAAACCTGACCATATTAATTGTTGGTGAAACCTCCCGGGGGCAAAATTTCTCTTTAGGCGGCTATGAGCGGGAAACGAACCCGCGCCTGAAACAGGACAAGGTGATTTATTACCCCAACACCACCTCCTGCGGCACGGCCACGGCGGTGTCGGTTCCTTGTATGTTTTCCGGTATGCCGCGTGCGCATTACGACGACAGTCTGGCGCATCATCAGGAAGGATTGCTGGATATTGTTCAACGCGCGGGTATTCAGGTGTTATGGAATGAAAATGACGGCGGGTGTAAAGGCGCGTGCGATCGCGTGCCGCACCAGGATATGACGCAACTGAATTTGCCAGGTTACTGCATTAATGGCGAGTGCCAGGACGAGGTATTATTTCACGAACTGGCGCAGTATATCGATACATTGCACGGCGACGGCCTGATTGTATTACACACTATTGGCAGCCACGGACCAACCTATTACAACCGCTACCCCAGGGAATTTCGCCGGTTTACACCGACGTGCGATACCAATGAAATCCAGTCCTGCTCACGGGAACAATTAGTTAATACTTATGACAATACGATTTTATATGTCGACTATATTGTTGATAAGGCGATTAAATTATTGCAATCGAAGCAGGATAAATTTACCACCAGCCTCGTGTATCTCTCCGATCATGGTGAGTCGCTTGGGGAAAATGGCGTCTATTTGCATGGGCTGCCTTACGCTATCGCCCCCGAAGCGCAAACCCACGTGCCGATGCTGCTCTGGCTGTCTGACGATTACCAGAAGCGTTACGGGGTGGACAGTCAGTGCCTGCAAAAACAGGCGCAGGCACAGGCTACGTCGCAGGATAATCTCTTCCCGACAATGTTGGGTATACTTGGCGTCAGCACGAAGGTCTATCGTGCCAGTGAGGATTTATTAACACCGTGCCGGGAGCAGGCAAAATGAAAATTCTGGTGATTGAAGACGATGCCCTGCTGTTGCAGGGGCTCATCCTGGCCATGGAGAGTGAGGGCTACGCCTGCGACGGCGTGGCGACGGCAAAGGAAGCCGCGCTGTGCCTGGCTGCAGGCCACTATAGCCTGATAGTGCTTGATTTGGGCCTGCCGGATGAAGACGGCCTGCATCTGCTGGCGCGGCTGCGCCGGGAAAAATATACCCTGCCGGTGCTGATCCTGACCGCCCGCGATACCCTGGATGACAGGGTTGCGGGCCTGGATACCGGTGCGGATGACTATCTGGTGAAACCGTTCGCGCTGGACGAACTGAATGCCCGTATTCGCGCGCTACTGCGCCGCCATCATAACCAGGGCGATAACGAAATCACCCACGGCGATCTGCGCCTTAACGTCACGCGCCGCCAGGCGTGGCTGGGGGAGCAACTGCTGGAGTTGACGCCCAAAGAGTACGCCCTGCTTTCGCGCCTGATGTTAAAAGCCAACAGCCCGGTGCACCGGGAAATTCTCTACAACGATATTTACAACTGGGATAACGAGCCTTCCACCAATACCCTGGAAGTGCATATCCATAACCTTCGGGACAAGATAGGCAAGTCCCGCATTCGCACCGTGCGCGGCTTTGGCTACATGCTGGTGCAGGCGGCGACAAGGGATTGCACGTGATGACGCTGTTCCCCTTCAAAAGCAGAAGTATGCGCAGCCGCCTGCTGCTGACCATCGGCGGCATTCTGGTGTTTTGCCAGTTAATCAGCGTGTTCTGGTTGTGGCATGAGAGCGAAGAGCAGATCCAGCTTCTGGTCGAAAGTGCTGTCACTGAACACAACAACCACAAACAGATTGCCCATGAAGTCCGCGAAGCGGTCGCCAGCCTGCTGGTGCCAAGCCTGCTGATTGTGGGCCTGGCCTTGCTTATCTGTATGCAGGCGGTGAAAACCATCACCCGACCGCTTTCAGAGCTGCAACGCGAGCTGAATAAGCGCACGCCGGATAACCTGCACCCCATCACCCTGCACAATAGCGTGAGCGAAGTCGAGGCGGTCACCTCATCGATTAACGAACTGGTTTCACGCCTGACCCTGACGCTGGAGCGGGAGCGCCTGTTTACCGCAGACGTTGCGCATGAGCTGCGCACGCCGCTCGCCGGGCTGCGCCTGCATCTGGAGCTGATGGCAAAAAGCAACAAGATCAATGTGGAGCCGTTAATTCAGCGCCTCGATCAAATGACGGAAAATATTGGTCAGCTGCTGCAACTGGCCCGCGTCGGCCAGTCGTTCTCCGCGGGCAGCTACCAGCAAGTGATGCTGCGCAACGATGTGCTGCTTCCCCTGCGTGACGAACTGGAGACTATGCTTGCCAGGCGGGAGCAGCGGCTGGTGCTCGCACAAACCCAGGACATGGCGGTATCCGGCGATGCCACGCTGCTTCGCGTACTGGTCAGAAACCTGGTGGAGAATGCGCACCGTTATAGCCCGGCAGGTTCGACTATCCATGTGCTGCTGGAGCAGGGTGACTCGCCGGTGCTGGCGGTGGAAGATGAAGGGCCTGGCATAGATGAAAGCCGCAGCGGCGAGCTGAGCAAAGCGTTTGTGCGCATGGATAGCCGCTACGGAGGGATCGGGCTTGGGTTGAGCATTGTGTCGCGCATCGCGCAGTTACACAACGCCCAGTTCTTTTTGCACAACCGCCAGGATGCATCCGGCGTGCGGGCATGGGTGAAATTTCACCCTGCCCTGCGCCAGCTTAATAGCTCAGCACCCAAAGATGACTAAAGCCAATAACAATCGCCAGAGCAAATGTAACGGCAAAGAACTCACGAAATTTAAATTGTTGCATCACACTACCTCCACTTAACTGGAGGTAGTGTGCCCGGCGAATATTAAGGGAACATTAAGCAAGGCTCAGGAGGCGGCGATAAACAACTCGCGCAGTTGATGCAGCTGATCGCGCACGCTGGCAGCCTCTTCGAACTCAAGGTTTTGCGCATGCTCCATCATCTTGCCTTCCAGCTCGTGGATTTTCTGTTGCAGCGCTTTCGGAGAGAGCGCCAGCTCGGCGGCTTCCACCTGCGCAGGCGTGCGGGACTTGCCGCGCCCTTTCGCACGCGTCTTCGCCAGCCCCTCGCCCAGCGCCAGAATATCCACCACTTTTTTGTTCAGCCCCTGCGGCGTAATGCCGTGCTCTTCGTTATAGCGCTGCTGTTTCTCGCGGCGGCGTTCGGTTTCGCCAATCGCCTTCGCCATCGACGGGGTGATTTTATCACCATAGAGAATGGCCTTGCCGTTTACGTTTCGCGCCGCACGGCCAATGGTCTGAATAAGCGATCGCTCGGAGCGCAGGAAGCCCTCTTTGTCAGCATCAAGAATCGCCACCAGCGACACCTCCGGCATATCCAGCCCCTCGCGCAGTAAGTTGATGCCGACCAGCACATCGAACTCGCCAAGACGCAAGTCACGGATGATTTCCATACGCTCGACGGTATCAATGTCCGAGTGCAGATAGCGCACCCGCTCGCCGTGCTCCTCCAGGTACTCCGTGAGGTCTTCCGCCATGCGTTTGGTCAGCGTCGTCACCAGCACGCGTTCGTTAATTGCCGCGCGTTTGCGGATTTCCGACAGCAGGTCATCTACCTGAGTCGCCACCGGACGCACCTCAATCACCGGGTCAAGCAGGCCGGTCGGACGCACCACCTGATCGACAACGTCTTCACCGGATTTTTCCAGCTCGTAATTGCCCGGCGTTGCCGAAACATAAATGGTTTGCGGCGCCAGCGCTTCGAACTCTTCAAATTTCAGCGGGCGGTTGTCCAGCGCCGACGGCAGACGGAAACCATACTCCACCAGCGTCTCTTTACGCGCCCGGTCGCCGCGATACATTCCGCCGATTTGCGGGATAGTGACGTGGGACTCATCGACCACCAGCAGACCGTCTGCCGGGAGGTAATCAAACAGCGTCGGCGGCGGCTCGCCCGGCCCGCGCCCGGAGAGATAGCGGGAATAGTTTTCGATCCCGGAGCAGTAGCCCAGCTCGTTCATCATCTCCAGATCGAACTGGGTGCGCTGGCTGAGGCGCTGTTCTTCCAGCAGCTTGTTGTTTTCCAGCAGCGTTTTACGGCGCACGGCCAGCTCATCTTTTATCTCCTCCATCGCCTGCACGATACGCTCGCGGGGCGTGACGTAGTGCGTTTTCGGATAGATGGTAAAGCGCGGGATAACGGACTCAATATGCCCGGTCAGCGGGTCAAACAGCGACAGACGCTCAACTTCTTCATCGAACAGCTCCACGCGCAGCGCCAGGTCATCAGACTCCGCCGGGAAGATATCGATAACCTCCCCGCGCACGCGGAACGTGCCGCGCTGGAACGCCTGATCGTTACGCATATATTGCAGCTCCGCCAGGCGGCGCAGGATCGCGCGCTGATCGATAATCATGCCTTTGGTCAGATGCAGCATCATTTTCAGGTAGAGATCGGGGTCGCCCAGACCGTAGATAGCGGACACCGACGCCACCACCACCACGTCGCGGCGCTCAAGCAGGGCTTTGGTGGCCGACAAACGCATCTGTTCGATGTGCTCGTTCACCGACGCATCTTTTTCAATAAAGGTGTCCGAGCTGGGGACGTAGGCTTCCGGCTGATAGTAATCGTAGTAGGAAACGAAGTACTCCACGGCGTTCTCCGGGAAGAACTCTTTCATCTCGCCATACAGCTGCGCGGCCAGCGTTTTGTTCGGTGCCAGCACCATCGTCGGGCGCTGGAGATCGGCAATCACGTTCGCGACGGTGAACGTCTTCCCTGAACCGGTAACACCCAGCAGCGTCTGGTGTGCAAGGCCGTCTTCCAGCCCTTCCTTGAGGCGACGTATAGCTTCAGGCTGATCGCCGGAAGGACGAAAAGCGGAATTCAGTTTGAACGGTTTACTCATGAACGGCTACCTGGTGAAGGAATGAGCGGGCAGGTAACCTATTTTACTCACCAGCGTGACTTTTGCCAACCTGTAATACTGGATGAAAAAACAGTGGCGTCTACGAAAATTTGTACTAAGTACGGCCCTCACGGCGATTAGCTTCTGAAATTTACGCTCCGGCCAGATAAAAACGCCCCGCTTTAGGGTTATCCCCAGAAATTTTCCTGGATTAACATTTGTCAAGCACGCGTTTGAAAGTTTTGTGGCAGCCGGTGACACTTTTCTTACAGGCATTGATTTTATTTAACGTGTTGATTTAAAAAACAAAATATAAAAAGCTGTGTTTCGCGTCAATTCAGACGCAGGCCGCGCAGTTGCTCGCTTGTAGCACGTTTTCTAACTCTAATGCACAAGGTTATCCACAGGAATAGTGGATAACTGCCGCCAGGCCGGACTGCCAGCCTTCCGCCAAATTCCTAATTTACCTGGCGAAGCGGCGCACAAAAAAAATTTATTGATTCTTTTTGCTACCGATCCGGGAAAACAGCGCCGGATCGGCTTGCGATCCGCCTCACAAATTGTTGCTTTAATGCACCACCATTCGCCACGGTAGCACTGGCAAAGTGCAGCATTTTATTATTTGATCCGCTTTTCATCGCGCCGCAGGGCGATCTTCTACTGGTTATGTCCGAAAAAACCGTCTTTTGCTCACAATGGCAAGCCTTTTGCACATCATTCCTGTCAGCCTGACCCCAGTGAGGAGTGAATCATGTTGAGCTTGCGTGCAGTCAATCAGTTCTACGGCGATCGGCATATTTTATGGAACGTGGATCTCGATTTACTTCCCGGTGCCTGTACGTCAGTCATCGGCTTGCCCGGTATGGGTAAAACCACGCTGATTAACTGTATCGCGGGATTTCTGCCGGTGGAGAGCGGCAGCATCATCTGGCAGGAAGACGGTGAAATCGCGCAGGATTTGCACCTGATGCAGGCGGCTCACCGTAGCGCGCTGGGCATTGGATATGTGCCGCAGGACCGGCGCATCTTCTCGCAACTGACCGTGGAGGAGAACCTGCATATCGCGGTCCTCGCAGGCGGCGATGCGGGCAACAGCCTGCGCCAGGATATTTATGACCTGTTGCCGGAGCTGTATGCGCTGCGCAAAGCGAAAGGCGCGGAACTGGCCGACGATCTGCAACAGCAGCTGGCCGTGGCGCGGGCGCTGATGACCCGCCCACGGCTGTTGATCCTCGATGAACCGACGCGCGGGCTGGGCCAGGCGTTTATCCATAAGCTGGGTAACTTAATTGTGCGGCTGAATCAGGAGTTCGGAATGACTATCCTGCTCGCCGAAGAACGCCTCTCCTTTATCCGGCGAGTCACGGATCGTTTTTATCTGCTGCACCGGGGGCGCAACGTGGCCGAAGGCAGCATTAAGCAACTGGACGACCCACGGCTTCTGCAATGGATGACGCCGGAGCCAGCACGCTAAGATCCAGGTAATGACCCAGCGTCTCCTGTTCCGCCGCCTGGCCAAGCCAGGGGATCTCGCCAATGCACGGTGCCGGTAACATGCGCCGCAAGGTCGCCAGATACTCCGCGTGCCGCTTGCCCGGCACCTGCACATCGTTGGCTATCCAGCCTGCCAGCCGAAGCCCTGCCTGCAAAACGGCCTGCGCGGTGAGCACCGCATGGTTAATACAGCCCAGTTTCACCCCAACCACCAGGATGACCGGCAGGCGCTCCTGGGTGACCCAGTCGGCAAAGGTCAGCGTCTCTGAGAGCGGCGTAAACCACCCGCCAGCACCTTCCACCAGTAGCCACTCGGCCTGGGCTTCCAGCGTGCGTAACCCGGCAGACATCACGGCAGCCTCAATGGCAACGCCCGTCTGTGCGCTGACAATGTGCGGCGAGGTGGGTTCTTCGAAGGTGAACGGATTAACCGTCTCATAGGCCAGCGGCAGGCTGCTGTTACGCTGTAGCGCCAGCGCATCGCTGTTACGCAGCCCTTGTGCGGTCATCTCACTGCCGGACGCCACCGGTTTGTAGCCTGCGCTGCGTAACCCACGTAGATTCGCCGCCTGTAATAAGGCGCAGCTGGCGACGGTTTTACCCACTTCGGTGTCCGTTCCGGTCACAAAATAGCGCTCAGTCACGGGTGATTACTCCCCAAAAAAGATGATAGGTCAGCGGGCATTTGCCCTGCTGTTGCGGCCAGGCCAGCTGCAAGCGCTGCAATGCGCCGCGTGTCAGCCCTTTTTGCCTGCCCGCGTGAAGGTGTGTCGCGCCGATACCTTTCAGCGAGCGCAGCGCGCTGGCGGCATCATCAAAGCAGAGCGTGACGCGCTCAGTCCCCTGACGCAGCCGAAAACCGTGCAGCGCCTGCCCGATGGCCTGCGGCGTTAAAAAACGGTTGGCATGCGGGCGGTCATCAACCGCGCGCCAGGCCTGGTTGAGTTCCGGTAACGAGGCGTCCACCAGGGTGGTAAACGCCACGCTGCCGCCGGGCTGCGTCACGCGGTATAACTCGCTGATGGCCTGGCGCAGGGAGTCGCACCACTGCACCGCCAGGTTGCTCCACACCAGCGAATAGTGGCTGCCTGCCAGGGGCAGCGCTTCAATATCCCCCGCCACGTAGTGCTGCGCGCTGTGCCGCTCGCGCGCGGCGCGCAGCATCGGCGCAGAGAGATCGAGCGCCGTCACTTCGCTGCCCTGCTCACGCCAGTAACGGCTCATCGTCCCCGGCCCGCAGCCTGCGTCCAGCACCCGCGCGGGCGTTTGCGCGCCGAGCTTCGCCAGCAGCAGATCCGCACTCAGGCGCTGCAATGTGTCGTGCTGCGCGTAGCTCTGCGCCGCGCGACCAAAGGCGGCGGCCACCGCCTGTTTATTCACCGCCATGCAGCGCCTCCAGTAACCGGTCGATATCCTCACACTCATGCGCGGCTGTTAGCGTCAGGCGCAGGCGCGCGGTGCCAGGCGGCACCGTTGGCGGGCGGATCGCCGTCACCCAGCAGCCTTGCTGGCGCAGGCGTTCTGCCAGCTGTAATGCGCGCGCATTTTCACCGACAATCAACGGCTGGATAGCGCTTGCGGAGTCCGTCACCGTCATCGCCAGCCCTGTTGCGCCCTGGCGAAAACGGGCAATTAATGCACGAAGATGCGCCCGGCGACGATCGCCCTCCTCGCCACGAATCACCTGCAGTGCCGCGCTCAGCGCCGTTGCCTGCGCGGGCGGCATCGCGGTGCTGTAAATAAGATGGCGGGCGAATTGCAGAAAATAATCCGCCACCGAATGGCTGCACAGCACCGCCGCGCCGCTGACGCCGACGCCTTTACCAAAGGTGACCACCAGCAATTCCGGGCGGATACCCTGCGCATAGCAGCTGCCGCGCCCCTGCTCGCCAACAACGCCCACACCGTGCGCGTCGTCAACCATCAGCCAGGCCTGTGCCTGCCGCGCTGCGCCCGCCAGCTCTTTAAGCGGAGCGCTGTCGCCATCCATGCTGAACACCCCTTCGCTGACCACCAGTTGCTGACCCGCGCACGGTTTTGCCAGCAATGAAGCCAGATGCCCGACATCGTTATGCACGAATCGCCGCAATTGTGCCAGGCTTAGCGTAGCGGCTTCGAGTAAGGACGCGTGGCTGAGTTTGTCGGCAACAATCCTGTCGTCACCGCCGGTCAGCGCCGTAATCACTGCCTGGTTTGCCGCGAAACCTGAAATAAACAGCAGCGCGCGATCATAGCCGAGCCACTCAGCAAGTTCGCTCTCCAGCGCCTGGTGCGCCGTGGTGTAGCCGCTGACGTGGCCCGACCCGCCGCTGCCGACGCCGTAGCGCTCTGCGCCCTGCTGCCAGGCGCGGATCACCGCCGGGTGCTGGCTCAGGCCGAGGTAATCATTACTGGAAAAGTTGCAAAAGTGCTGCTCGCCCAGCGTCAGCCAACGCCCGGCGCCCTGGTCAACGGCGCGGCGCGTGCGAAGGGCATGCTGCGCGCGACGCTCGTCAAGCGCCGCGTCAATGCGTTGCTGCCAGCTCATAGGGCGGCGGCGTTGTAATACTGGTCGGTATCGGCGTGCAGAAGCTGCGCTTCAAGCTGCTGTTGCTGCTCGTTGTCGCCATTGAGTACCTCGGTTTGCTGAGGATTCAGGCCAAGTTTGCGAAACAGTTGCAGGTCTTTGTCTTCTTCCGGGTTTGGCGTGGTCAGCAGTTTGCAGCCGTAGAAAATAGAGTTCGCCCCGGCCATAAAACACATCGCCTGCGTCTGTTCATTCATCTGCTCGCGACCGGCAGAAAGACGCACGTGGGAGGTGGGCATCATAATGCGGGCCACCGCAATGGTGCGGATAAAATCAAACGCGTCGACGTCGTCGTTTTCCGCAAGCGGCGTGCCTTTTACTTTTACCAGCATATTAATTGGCACGCTTTCCGGCGGCGTGGGCAGGTTTGCCAGTTGCAGCAGCAGCCCGGCGCGGTCTTTCACCGTTTCGCCCAGGCCAACGATACCGCCGGAGCAGACTTTGATCCCGGCGTCGCGCACTTTATCCAGTGTATCGAGACGCTCCTGGTAGGTGCGTGTGGTGATGATATTGCCGTAGAACTCCGGGGAAGTGTCGAGGTTATGGTTGTAGTAATCCAGCCCGGCCGAGGCCAGCCGCTGCGCCTGATTTTCGCTCAGTGTGCCGAGCGTCATACAGGCTTCCAGGCCCAGCGCTTTCACCCCTTCGACCATCTGTTCCAGGTACGGCATGTCGCGATCCTGCGGGTTTTTCCACGCAGCGCCCATGCAAAAACGGGTGGAACCGGCTTGTTTTGCTTTGCGGGCAGAGTCCAGCACCTGCTCTACTTCCATCAGGCGCTCGGCTTCCAGCCCGGTTTTGTAGCGCGCGCTCTGCGGGCAATATTTGCAGTCTTCCGGGCAGGCTCCGGTTTTAATCGACAGCAGCGTGCTGACCTGCACCTGGCGTGGGTCGAAATGCTGGCGGTGAACCTGCTGCGCTTCAAACAGCAACTCTAGCAAAGGTTTTTCAAAAAGTTCGGTAACTTGCGACATCGTCCAGCGTGCGTGGTGAGCCATTGGGCTTCTCCAAAGGGTGTTGTAAAATCGTTATTGGGTGTAGACTCGTAAACCTAAAACTTTTTAATTTGGTTTACAAGTCGATTATGACAACGGACGATTTAGCCTTCGATCAACGCCATATCTGGCACCCTTACACTTCAATGACCTCTCCTTTGCCGGTTTACCCGGTGCAATCCGCCCAGGGCTGCGAGCTGACGCTTGCCAGCGGCGAGACGCTGATTGACGGTATGTCGTCCTGGTGGGCGGCGATTCATGGCTACGGTCATCCGGCGCTGAATGCAGCAATGAAAGCGCAAATCGACGCCATGTCGCACGTGATGTTCGGCGGTATAACCCACGCTCCGGCTGTCGCGTTGTGCCGTAAGCTGGTGGCGATGACGCCTGATGCGCTGGAGTGCGTTTTTCTGGCTGACTCCGGCTCGGTGGCAGTGGAAGTTGCGATGAAAATGGCGCTGCAATTCTGGCAGGCAAAAGGGCAGCCCCGGCAGCGTTTTCTCACCTTCCGTAACGGCTACCACGGGGACACATTTGGCGCGATGTCGGTCTGCGACCCGGACAATTCCATGCACAGTCTCTGGAAGGGGTATCTGCCGGAAAACCTGTTTGCTCCTGCGCCGCAAAGCCGTTTTGATGGCGAGTGGAACGAGCAGGATCTGGTCGCTTTCGCCCGCGTGATGGCCGCCCATCGCCATGAAATCGCCGCAGTGATTCTGGAGCCGATTGTGCAGGGCGCAGGCGGGATGCGGATGTATCACCCTGAGTGGTTAAAACGCATCCGTAAAATGTGCGATCGTGAAGGCATCCTGCTGATTGCCGACGAGATAGCCACCGGTTTCGGGCGCACCGGCAAGCTGTTTGCCTGCGAACACGCAGAGATAGCGCCGGATATTCTCTGCCTCGGCAAGGCGCTGACCGGCGGCACCATGACGCTTTCGGCCACCCTGACCACCCGCCAGGTAGCGGAAACTATCAGCGAAGGTGAAGCAGGCTGCTTTATGCATGGCCCGACGTTTATGGGCAACCCGCTGGCCTGCGCGGCGGCAAGTGCCAGCCTGAGCCTGCTGGAGAGTGGCGCATGGCGCGAGCAAGTCGCGGCTATCGAAGCCCAGTTGCGTGCGGAGCTGGCCCCGGCGAAGGCGCTTGAGAACGTCGCGGATGTGCGCGTGCTGGGCGCGATTGGCGTCGTGGAAACTCACGCGCCGGTCGATATGGCCGCCCTGCAACGCTTCTTTGTCGAACAGGGCGTGTGGATCCGCCCGTTTGGCAAACTGATTTATCTGATGCCGCCGTATATTATTACGGCGCAGCAACTTTCGCGTTTAACCCGCGCCGTGGTAGACGCCGTTGCGCGCAATGACTTGTTCGCCCAGGCTTAAGCAGGGCTTTTGCAAAGAGGAGCAGATGATGAAGCTGGTAAGCCATGATCTACGCGACGGCGAGAAACTGCCGAATCGCCATGTTTTTAACGCGATGGGCTACGATGGCGACAATATTTCGCCCCACCTGGCCTGGGATGAGGTGCCAGCCGGGACAAAGAGTTTTGTCGTGACCTGTTATGACCCGGATGCGCCGACCGGCTCCGGCTGGTGGCACTGGGTGGTGGCAAACCTCCCCGCCGATACCCGCGTGCTGCCGCAAGGTGCCGGCTCCGGCCTTGCCGCACTGCCGGAGGGCGCGGTGCAGACCCGTACCGATTTTGGCAAAGCCGGATACGGCGGCGCTGCGCCGCCAAAAGGCGAAACGCACCGCTATGTGTTTACCGTTTATGCGCTGGACGTTGACAGAATCGATGTGGATGAAAACGCCAGCGGCGCGCTGGTTGGCTTTAATGTTCACTTCCACAAACTTGCCAGCGCCTCCATTACCGCGCTGTTTAGTTAAGAAAGTCACTACTTTTGAAGCCGATTGTGCGAATCGGCTTCCCGTTTCGCTCAACTTAGTATAAAAAAGCAGGCTTTGGGCAATTCATTTCAACTTGCATAGTCTGGAGCATCCCTTGAAGACATCATCGGTTTCCCGTCTGGCGCTGGCACTCGCTTTTGGCGTGACACTGACCGCCTGTAGCTCAACACCACCGTCTGAACGTCCTTCTGAACAAACCGCGCCGGGTACGTCCTCGCGCCCGATTCTCAGCGCCGGTGAGGCGAAAAACTTTACTGCGGATCGCTACTTTACCGCCATGACGCCTGATGGCGCGCCGTGGAAACCTTATGCTATCCGTCTGCCGGAAAAACCTGACTTCGTGGTGGGCGCAGCAGGTACGCCTGGCGTCACCCATACGTCTATTCAGGCAGCGGTAGATGCGGCTATCAATAAACACTCAAGCGAGCGCCAGTATATCGCTATTATGCCTGGCGAGTATGAAGGCACCGTGTACGTGCCCGCCGCTTCCGGCAGCGTGACGATTTACGGCACCGGCGAGAAGCCGCTGGATGTGAAAATCGGTCTGGCGCTGGATTCCGAAATCGATCCGGGCAGCTGGCGGCGCCTGGTTAACCCGTCGGGCAAATATATGCCAGGCAAACCGGCGTGGTATATGTTTGACACTTGTCAGAGCAAGCGCGCGGCAACCGTTGGCGTGATGTGTTCTGCGGTCTTCTGGTCGCAGAATAATGGTCTGCAATTACAGAACCTGACCATTCAGAATACGCTGGGTGACAGCGTGGATGCGGGGAATCACCAGGCGGTGGCGCTGCGCAGCGATGGCGACAAAGTGCAAATCAACAATGTGAATATCCTCGGTCGCCAGAACACCTTCTTCGTGACTAACAGCGGCGTGGATAACACCCTGCGCAGCAATCGCCAGACCCGTACGCTGGTGACCAACAGCTATCTCGAAGGGGATGTGGATATCGTGGCAGGCCGTGGCGCGGTGGTGTTTGACAATACCGACTTCCGGGTCATCAATTCCCGCACTCAGCAGGAAGGTTATGTCTTCGCCCCGGCAACGCTGTCGAATCTCTATTACGGCTTCCTCGCCGTGAACAGCCGCTTTAGCGCGTCCGGCGAGGGCATCGCGCAGCTTGGCCGCTCGCTGGATGTGGACGGAAACACCAACGGCCAGGCGGTCATTCGCGATAGCGTCATTAACGAAGGTTTTAATGTGGCGAAGCCCTGGGCAGATGCGGCCATTTCCGGTCGTGCTTTTGCAGGGAACACCGGCAACACGGATGAGAAAGGCAACCTGCAGCGCGAGCTGAACGATAATCAGTTCAACCGCCTGTGGGAGTTTAACAACCGTGGTATTGGCAGCCAGGTGGTTGCTGAACCCAAAAAATAATCCGCCGTCGCAGGTAACACAGCAAGGCCCGTCATTTTTATACAATGACGGGCTTTTTTGTTAACGCAGAAAGATTACTTTTTAATCGATTTCTGTATGCTTTGCAAACAACCGGAAGGGTAAATTTAGGCAATTCTTAACCTAAGGAGAGGTACAGAAAATGCCAACCATTACCCAGCCAGACAATGCTCTTCTCCCCTCGCCCCAGCGCCACGCAGCAAAAGATATTGAAGCCAATACTCCCCTGATGGCGCACTTCGCGTCTGCCAGCCTTTCAGGTGCCGAATTAGCCCGCCCGGCACCGCCCTGGCTGCCACAGCGCGTTTGGATGTGGCTGGCAAACCGTTCGCAACCGATGCAGTCGGACACAAACCATCGCATCACGCTGGCAGAAGAAGAGGCGCACTTTCTCCTGAGCCAAAAAGAGGATTCCTCCTCACGTAGCCCTGTACTCTATACCGCTCTCGCGCTGCTTGGCGCAACGGCCATCGGGGCGCTGGCCTGGCACCGCTTCGGCGGTGATAGCAGTTCTGACGAGAATGGCGTAATGCCGGGCCATAACACCTCAGAGAATGCGCTAAGCAATGCACCGCGCAGCGAGCTTCTTGTGGCACATCCTGAAACCACCACCCGTAAACAGTGTCTACACCACTCTCTTAATCGTCCGGACATAACCGAGTGGGGCCCCTGCCCTGATGAAATTGCAGAGATAATTGCCAGGCAAGATGCCCACAGAGCAGAGGAGGAGAAGAAACACGCAGAGCGTGAGAAAAAACGGGCTGAAGAAGAAGCGAGAAAAAAAGCCGAAGAAGAAGCAAAGCGAAAAGCAGATCCTAACGCGAAGTGCTGGTTTCCTAATAAGTATGGCCGGGGCGGCGGGAGTGACAAACCGGGCCTTTGCAGAGGAAATGCTGACAAGGTGGTTTATAACAAAAACAAGAAACGCAAGCATAAACCGACAACAACCACACCAGAACCACCGCCAAGGGAGCCCATAAAATTTTATATGCAAAGGTATCAGCCGGAAGTCTGCAGAACGCCGAACTTTCTGGCACGCTGCGAAAATGTGCATGCGAATTTTCGGCGACCTAACAAATTAGTATTACAAGTGCATGATGTCTATTGTTATTGCCCGCCGCCGCAAAAGAACAGATCCTGGTATAAAATAGTCTATCTCCCCGATGATATAAACTACATGCCATCCACAACCACAACACAATATCCAGCGCACGCCTCGAAAATAAAATATTACCAGAAAAAAACAGAGCCTGAAGAATGCCAGGATAAGAATGTCCTGCAGCGCTGCGAAAATATGCATAATGCGCATCCGGGGGTAAATAGTTTATTACTTCCGGTCCAAAACAGTACTTGTTATTGCCCGCCACCACAATCACGGAAAGACAATTACATGGTGACGTATCTTGAAGACGAAATAAATTCAGCCACAACACCGAAAACAATAACCTCTACGGCAAAATCCATCCCCTCCTCAACAAAAAAACCTAAGCCGCAGTTTTTCACTAAAAAAACACAGCCTGACGACTGTAAAGATATTAATTTTTTAGCCCGTTGTGAGAACGTCCTGTCTTTTCATCCTAAAGCAAAAGAGATGATTTTGAAAAATAAAGGCAAGCAATGTTACTGCCCACCGCCGGAAAAAAAACGAAAACAGTACGAGATAATTTATCTTGATGTAGAAGTCGATTCGTCAGGAAAACCGGTGACAGAACCGGTTGAAAAAGTGGTGATATCGCTCTTCCCGACCATTCCCACACCCACTAAAAGAAGGGAACAATCACTCAATTTTCGCCTGCCGGATGAAGCGTCGGATAAGCTTGGCAGGCCATTAGCCCCCCCTGAAAAGGAGCCTGAGGATGACGTCAAAGTTGTACAACTCTTTGATCTTGCCTGCATCGAGGCGCGTGACTCCCTGAGCTGGAGCGATATTGCGCGTGTGATTGGCGAGACCCTGGAAAGCCCGGTGACGAAACTCTCTGAAGAATCCGCTATTGTTCACTCCTGGAATACTGGTAAAGGCTGCCCACCACCGGAAGAGCTGGAGAATATGCGGGCGATCACCAGCCGTATTGATCAGGTGCTCAGTTTAATCCTGCAAATGCTTCCTCACGCACAGCCGATTAGAATTGCTCAAAACCTTATTGGCCCTGGTTTACAAATCATGGCCGACGACCTCGACGGTATTAAAACGCCACATTCCAGGCTGACCGATTTTGTTATGCAGCTTACCCAAACCGCGCGTGATATGATCCCGACACTCACCACACCGGAAAAGATGTCCTTATATAGCAAACCTGGTGAAAAAGATGGTAGCGTTGCGTCAAATAAAAAAACCTTCACCAAACGCTTTATTTTCCGCGCCGGGAAAACCTATATTTCTGTTGGCGGCAAAGAATATCCGTTACGGTCACAATCTGATGAAAAGCCTTACATCATTGATGACAACGGAAGATTAAGTTACGTCCAGTTTAACAAGGACGTTGATCAATGGGGGTTTATTGAAGAGCAGAACAATATTTTTTATTCAGATAATAATAATGCTTACGCTGAGGTTTATGGCATCAACCTGGCCGAGCAACCTGCCGGCTATAAAGTCGATGTCGATTATAATCATGACTTTGTTACCATTACGCCACCCAATAAAGCAGTGGTCACCGGCGTTTTTGTTGGCAATGAATTTGTGCCTGCTACGTTGCAAAAATCAGGATTCTGGCATTTAGCGTTAACCAATACTCCCGGGCAGGATGAGATAAAATCGCTGAAAAAGACGCCCGCCGGTTGGGTTTTCGATGCGCTTTCAACGAAGATGGATGAATATCTCCAAATGCTGCTGGAAAGTAAGCCAGGTGGTGTGAGCCTGTCGCGAGAAAACCTTATTGCACCGATTAATGACCTTACCGGTTTCAGCGCCAGCATGTTTCATGGGAATTTTATTAAATATAAGGAAAAGTATTACAAAGTAAATCTCCAGACAAATGGCGTTCCAGGCGAATTTCATCATGAAGTCGATGGATTTTCCCAGGCAAAAATCAAATTTAAAGATGATGCTTTTATGCTGGAAAACGAAACAAATATGTTATTTCCTCTGAGAACCACGGTTGTTGATGAGTTATTCCCCAGAGGTAATCACTTTTTAATTGAATCCGGTGCGCTAAATTATATTTTTAATCATGCCGAGGTAACCGTCGCAAATGCTGAAACCCGGCTCGCACCAGGTGTGTATATTGATAAAAATGGAAAAACATTCTTCGCTGCACAACACTCAAAATTTATTGCCACTACTATTTCAGACCGGGAAATAGCCATTAAAGGTGACCTGTATATGGGACACGATAAGGATATAATCCTCTGGTTAGAGGGTGATACCTGGTATCGCGTCAGAGATGAGCCGGTAATCAATGCCGTTGAGTATGAGGATGTCTCTTTATGCCGGGAGAAAAAAGCACCAGGTGCAGCCGCGCGTTGCCTGCCGGTAATGATTGAAAGAAACCTTCATCAACATCTGCAAAAGCATATCACCAGGGGAACCACCAGCAGTGCGCCTCCGGCTCCGGAAGCCCTGGTCGAAGATAATGCTTTTAACATTCCTTTTTTATATAAAGATACCACCACCAGTAGATATTATTTTTTATATGATGACCACTACTTTGATGCAAAAATAATCGAACCAGACGATCTGAATAACCCAACTGGCAGTTATGCGTTGGCGCTTTCCGGTAAAAAAACATTTTTCAGCGGCAAGCCTTTTATCACCAACATTATCACTGAAAAAGTAAATAATAAAATGCAGATAAAAACAATGTCTGCATATACTGCGGAACGAATAAAAACGCATAAAAATATAGCTGACAATTACGTTAATAAAAGACCCTGGCGCGATATTCTTGATATGAGCTTTGTCGAAGAGGCAGCCAGTAGCGCCAAACGCTCAGCAAATGTTTATGTAGAATTAAATCCAGACAGATTCAGCGCAGCGCGAGCTCACAAAACATTTAGTGAAGCATGGAATGAAGCCAGAGTAAAACTCTATCCACAGCGTATTTTAAGCGATAGCGGTTATTATTTTAATATGTTTCCGCTCAGTACCGAGGCACAGTCTTATGGTGTTTATGAGCAAAAAGCGCTACAGCTCTGCGTTAATAAAATCCATTACATTCAGGACAAAGTTATCCCGAGGCTTATTGCCGCACTGAGTTATGATGCCCCTGGATCGGCAGAATGCGAAGATTATATTGCGGAAGTCCTGCAAAGCAGCGACAGAAGATTTAATAATGATGTCATGCTATCTCTCAGTAAGCGGTTACAAAAAATGGATTCCATGTTGACTCAATTAAAGAAAGAGGATCGAATTATTTTTTCCACCGCACTTCATCATAAAGAGAGAACAACCATTCCCGATCGCACATCTTCAGTGCTGATGGCAGACGAGAAATCCTCAGGCCACGTCTCGTACATACCTGAAAATGCAGGCAACAATCTGTTTATTAATATCGATAAAACTGAAGATGTTGATTTTATGAGCGCACTGCTTTATGGCATTGCACAAGCTGAAGATATGACAAAACCGCTTGTCGGGATTTCAAGAGATAATGGTATTTATGTTCCGATTAAAGATGCCATCAAAGAACTGACAGATAAAATGAAGCAGCAAGCATTAAGCTTCGAAGAGTTTAAGAATTTAAAAACCGTCAGTAAATACTATCTGGAAAAGGTTGCGGCTTATAAAAATATCAAAATGGATGACTTGCTTGATCAGCGCAAACTCGCTTATGTGCTGCAAAACGATCCCGGATATCAGGCGCATATTCTGCTTAATTCATCTGAATTTTTAACCCTAATGACGCAGGATCTGTATCATCGGGTGGCGATCAAACAAGCCGAAGGTATGCCATCACGAATCGATAACTGGATGAAAAAATATGGCGAACAGCGCGCCTTTATTAATATAAAAGAGAAACAACCGGTACGGACAGATTTAACAACAGAGGAGATTACTGAGTCAATTTTAAAGACCACAGATTTTGATGGTGCGCAATATCTGGCTGAAGCACAACGTGTTACGGAGATAAAAGAAGGTATTGAAAATCCCCTGCGGCTCAGCGACATTATAGCCACACCTGTTGCCGATTTTATGGCTAAAAAAGGGTTCAGCGATATTCGCTACCGGGCTATGGCGTTGTTTATTTCCAGCGACGATGGCACGCCTGTTACGCATTTCGCCGTCGTCGGCAAATTACATGGCAAGGAGTATGTTTTCGACCTCGCCGCTGGAGAATTCGCCGAACGATATCGATCCCTTGCCGGACCGGTCATTCTGCCGGAGCAGCAATGGGCGCAAAAATATTCATTGCTATCGGACAATCTGCTTATTAAATACGCCGACTTTACTTCGCTCGATGCGGCTCAGCATCGCTTTAATCAGCATAATAAATTTCTTTACTGGGGTCCGGAAATTAAAATTCCTGATGCCAGGGTACTCCGTCGCCCTGAATGGTATTTCCCACCTCCCGCTGCGGATACGCCTGCCCTGCCTGGAGTGGAGTCTCCGGGGCGCCTGGGATATACGAACCCGGTAAGAGAAGCCGCCCGCCTTAGCCAGCTATCCGCGCAAACATCGGGTAACAGCTGGAATTATGCAGTTAAAGTACTCGAAAATGCAGAACTGATAACGCAGGGCTGTGCAACAGAATTACGTGCAGAAATATTACGCGCCGTGGATTTTATGCGCTTTAACGCAAAGACCCCCGGCACAGTCAATGACCTGTTGATTAACCCGCGCATTATTGAGACGAAACAACAGATATTGCGCGTCAACGCGGGCGAGCTGCTCATTTTTATGGGCAGTGAACCTGGGTATTCCGCGAAAGGCTCGCATCCAGTACATGTCATGGTCAGCACCGGTAACGGGCGTTTTGCCGGGATCCAGAACAGCATACTTAATGCATCCTTTGATGATGGCAAAATGATACTTACCGCCGAGCAACTGGGCGAGTTTGTAAATGGCCTATTTAAGCGTTCGCAAAGCGCTTCATTGCCGGAAATACAGTTAATTGCGGGTTATCCCAGAGAGCTTAAAACCAATGAATACCCTGATTTGCGTACGCTTGCAGAACGTACGCAAATGCAGCGCAATAAGGGTAAAGATATTGCTGAAGAGACAGCCAGGCTGCTGAGAGTCTCGGGCGAGCTGTCCGCTGAACAGAGCATCGCGCTGGCAGAAGTGCTACAACCGCTTCTTACAGCAACGGAAAACACCGCGAAGTCCGGCAGGACCATACAGAGTCTGTTGTACAATCCAGTACGTATAAACAGCAAAGCAGACCTGTCAAACGTGCAAAAAGGGCAGCTGGTGATTTTCGGCAAACCCTCCTCTTCATATGCTGCAAGCCATGCAATGTATAGCCTGGGTTACGGCGAATTTGTGATGGTCGATCCGCCTCACCTAACGTTGCACATTTCCAGCCCCAGCGCCCGGATAGAATCATCGCAGTTTCCCGAAAATATTATTAAAGAACACCGAGTATATGCCGGTGAAATAGCGCTGGATGAACTGCGCATTACCTCTCTGCTGGGCCAGGATTCAAAGTTCGTCGTCAAAAACAATGTGGTCAAGGTCACCGCGCATGGCGCTATTTCCAATGCCGCGTTTATGGATGCACCAGAACTTGCGGATGTTATCCGCGGGCTTGGGTTACGTGAAAATCCGCCGGTTGACTGGTCAAAAATAGAAAAGGTAGAGCTGAATACCTGTTATTCTGCGCTGGGTCGTTTACCTCTGGGCAAAGCGGTAGCGTACCTTTTACAGAAGAAAGTTTCCGCATGGCCGCGTTTATACAGTGAAAAAGTCCGTGATAATCCAGCCGTTTCCCTGCGCGAAAAGGTGTATTTGCCCGAGGCAGTGAAGCCGGAAGAATTACTGCTTTTGAAAAAACAAGCCACGCGTAACTACTATTTCTGGCACCATATGCTGCACAGCTGGTTTTACAGATCGCTTGATCATTTGCGCAAGAAACGTGATGCCGCCCAATGGGAGAATATGTTTAAAAATGTGTTCGCCGTGGCTAACGGCAATATGACGGTGGACAACTTTTTAACGACCATGCCGGAATATAAAAGGCACTTAATCACCACGCCAGAGCTTTTCGCAGAAATGGCCGGTGATCCTGTATTTACGGCTGAACAATTTGCCGAACGCTGTATGGATATTATTTATTTAAGCCGCTATACCGAGGATCTGGCGGATGAATATTTGAGTCAACTGGACTGAGTATCAAAAACGCCTGATATTATCGATCAGGCGTTTTTTAAAAAGGGCGATTAAGCCCTGTCTTATCAGTCCATTAATAAGCGTTAACCACCACCCACATTGGCCCCTGCCCGACAGCGTAACGGCCTTTCTCACTAAGAAGCCCCTGCGGGCCGTCGATTTCATACAGCGCAATATGGTGAGACTTCTGCCCGGCAGCAATCAGGTATTTGCCGCTGTTATCGATATTGAACCCACGCGGTTGCGTTTCTGTCGGCTGGAAACCTTCAACCGCCAGCACGCTGCCATCTTCCGATACGCTAAAAATAGTCAGCAGGCTGGAGGTGCGATCGCACGCGTACAGGTGGCGGCCATCCGGCGTAATGTGGATATCCGCGGCCCAGCGCGTGTCGGCAAAATCAGCGGGCATCATATCCAGCGTCTGCACGCACTCGATTTTGC
Organism: Vagococcus sp. WN89Y; assembly: GCF_052220145.1. NCBI lineage: Bacteria > Bacillati > Bacillota > Bacilli > Lactobacillales > Enterococcaceae > Vagococcus > Vagococcus sp. WN89Y. Next base: position 93,907 of record NZ_JBQPOM010000018.1, read on the forward strand.
CGTGCGGGTCGCTTAATTGCCAGATATCCACCGTGCTGTTTAGCTCATTGACACAGTAGGCGTAGCGTTTGTTGGGGTGAAAAGCCATATGGCGCGGCCCTGCACCTTCGACGGTTGCCACTTCCGCAGGCTCCTGTGCGGTCAGTTTGCCGTCTTCGCCCAGCGTAAACAGGCAAATACGATCCTGTTTTAAGGCCGGAACCCACAGGGTGCGGTTATCCGGGGAAATATTCGCCGAGTGGCAACCTTCCAGCCCCTCAATGACCTCAACCGTGTCGGCCGGAATGCCATCATCAAGGCGCACTACGCTAACGCAACCGGCATTGTAAGAGCCGCTAAAGAGGAAGCGCCCGCTGTGATCGGTAGAAATATGCGTGGGACTTCCCGGCAACGGCGCTTCGCCTGCTACGGCCAGCGAGCCATCTTCCGGCGAAATACGGTAAGCGATAACGCGAAATTCCGGGCGAACGCCAACGTAGAGATAACGCTTATCCGGGCTGACAACCATTGGCTGTACCTGGCCTGGAACATCGACCACCTGCACCAGCGTCAGTGAACCTTCGGGCGCCAGACGCCAGACGTGGATCTGTTGGCTTTCAGGACTGGCGGTATAAACGGTTTGTTTCATGAACTCTCCTTCCTTTCGAATTTCTCTACGTTAAGTAACCAGGATAGTCGTTTTTGTGCGTTGGTGCGGGATAGCGAGCGGAAATTTTACGCATCCGGCGACCCGGTGTACCATCCAGTTAGTAAATGAATTTAAACATCGACTATGGAAAACGATATGACTTCGCGCGTGATTGCTCTGGATCTAGACGGTACCTTATTGACCCCGAAAAAAACACTTCTGCCCTCTTCGCTGCAAGCACTCTCCCGCGCAAAAGCCGCCGGGCATCAAATCATTATCGTAACCGGTCGCCACCATGTTGCCATCCACCCTTTTTATCAGGCGCTGGCCCTGGATACACCTGCAATTTGTTGTAATGGCACTTATTTGTATGATTATCATGCAAAAAGCGTTATCGCCGCCGATCCGCTGCCGGTTCCACAGGCGCTGCAACTGATTACGCTGCTGGAAGAACACAACATTCATGGCCTGATGTACGTGGATAATGCAATGGTTTATGAAAAGCCGACCGGGCATGTGGAGCGCACAACAAACTGGGCGCAATCGCTGCCGCCGGAGCAGCGCCCGGTGTTTAGCAAGGTTGATTCACTGGCGGCAACGGCGCAGGAGGTTGAGGCTATCTGGAAATTTGCCCTGACCGACGAAGACACGCAAAAGCTAAAACAGTTTGTGCACCATGTTGAACAAACGCTGGGACTGGAGTGCGAATGGTCGTGGCATGATCAGGTGGATATCGCCCGTAGCGGCAACAGCAAAGGCAGGCGCCTGAGCGAATGGGTCGCCTCACGCGGGTTATCCATGCGTGACGTGGTTGCTTTTGGCGACAATTATAACGATATCAGTATGCTGGAAGCCGCAGGCGTGGGCGTGGCGATGGGAAACGCAGACGATGCGGTCAAAACGCATGCGAATGTGGTGATTGGCGATAATACCACCGACAGCATCGCCGGGTTTATCTATAAAGAGTTGCTGTAACGAAAACACCTGTTACGCTGCGTTGCCGACCCGTCAGGGGCAGCGCAGCGTAAACATCCTCAGTTGTATCAGGAGGTTATCGACACGCTCTTGATTTGCGCATACAGCCATGTGCCGGGTTTGATCGCCAGCTCATCCCTGGCCCATGGGCTAATACGCGCCCACAGCGTGCGGCCCCCGACATCAAGCTGCACTTCTACCTGACCGTCAGCATCAAAACAGCCAACGACTTTGGCACGCAGAACGTTGCGAATACTGGAGTTCACCGGCGGTTGCAGCACCAGCGAAACATCCGTTGCCTGAATACGAATACGTAACGGTGCCTGGGCGGGCAAATCCACTTTATTCACCCAGATATGCTGGTCACCCAGCGCCAGCGCGGTCATCGTATAATGCGGATGGTGCTCCAGTACGCTCACTTTCAGGATAGTGCTCTGCTGCTCTTGCGGCAGCCAGGGGTGCATGACGCTGCTGCCCCACACTTCTTCAAGATGACCAAACGCTTTCACTTCACCGGCTTCAAGCACCATAACGTTATCCGCCAGATGCAGGATTTCATCCAGCGAGTGACTGACATACAGCATCGGGATATTAATCTCCCGCGCCAGGCGTTGCAGATACGGCAACAGCTCGCGTTTACGCGGAATATCCAGTGACGCCAGCGGCTCATCAAGCAGCATCAGCTCCGGGGCGGTGAGTAACGCGCGCCCGATTGCCACACGCTGCTTTTCGCCGCCGGAAAGCCCGCCGGGCAGCCTGTCCAGCAGGGGTTCAATCCCCAGCAGCGCCACCAGCTTATCGAACTGGCTCGCCATCGATTTCGCCATCCCATAGCGCAAATTCCCCAGCACTTTATAGTGCGGAAAGAGACGCGCATCCTGAAAAACATAACCGACGCGCCGTTTTTCCGGCGGCAGGCATAGCTTTTTCGTGCTGTCGAACAGCACGCGATTATTGAGCGCGATGCGCCCTTCGCCGGGGCGCGTCAGCCCGCCGATAGCGTTAATCAACGACGTTTTCCCCGCGCCGCTCACGCCAAAAATCGCTGTGATGCCACTGGCCGGGAGATTTTCAGCAACGCGCAGGGTATGGGTACCGAGCGTCTGGGTAAAATTGAGTTCCAGCAAGGCTTATCTCCCAATCCGTTCGCGGCTAAGGCGCGCCAGCCACTCGGAAATCAGTAACGAAACCAGCGCCAGAATAATCGAAATCACACACAAGCGTGCTGCGGCGCTTTCGCCCCCCGGCGTCTGGATAAGCGTATACATGGCAGACGGAATGGTGCGCGTTTCGCCAGGAATATTGGAGACAAAGGTAATGGTTGCGCCAAACTCGCCCAACGAGCGGGCAAAGGCCAGCACCGTGCCGACGATAATGCCCGGCAGCGTCAGAGGCAGCGTAATGGTGAGAAAAACGCGCCAGCGCCCGGCACCCAGCGTGCGCGCCGCCTGCTCCAGTTTGGTATCCACCCCTTCCAGCGCCAGGCGAATGGCGCGCACCATCAGCGGAAAAGACATCACCGCCGCCGCCAGCACCGCGCCACGCCAGCTAAAGGCAAAGGTGAGGCCAAACCACTCGTATAATCTTTTACCGATAAAACCGTATTTGCCCATCGACACCAGCAGCAAATAACCCACCACCACCGGCGGCAGCACCAGGGGTAAATGGAGGAAACTATCAAGCAATGCTTTGCCGGGAAACGTGCAGCGCACCAGCAGCCAGGCAAAGAAAATCCCAAAGGGCAAACTGAATATTACCGCCAGGGAAGAGACTTTTAGGCTCAGCAATACCGCCTGCCATTCGGGATCGGTCAATATCATTAGTGGGTCGTAAATCCGTACTGTTTAAAGATTGCAGAAGCCTGCGGGCCTTTCAGGTAATCATAAAACGCGCTAACCGTGGCGTTTTTATGCCCGTCAATGATTGCCAGCGGGTATTCAACTTTCTGGTGGGAATCTTCCGGGAAGGTTCCGACAACTTTAACGCCTTTACTGGCAACTGCATCAGAACCATAGACAATGCCCAGCGGCGCTTCGCTACGCTCGACCAGCGCCAGCGCGCCGCGCACATCTTCTGCCGGAGCCAGCTTCGGTGACAGCGTCTCCCAGGCACCGAGTTTTTGCAGCGCTTCTTTAGCATAAATCCCGGCAGGGACATGCTCCGGGTCGCCAACGGCCAGACGTCCCTCTTTTAACAGGCTGTTCCATTGAGTTTTTGCATCGATGGTGATATTACCCTGCGCGCTACTTTTCGGCGCGACCACCACCAGGCTGTTACCCAGCAGCGTAGCACGCGTGGTGGTATCAATCGCCTTTTTATCCGCCGCGTAATCCATCCACTTCTGATCGGCAGAGATAAACACGTCCGCAGGCGCACCGGCTTCAATCTGGCGAGCCAGGGTGGAAGAAGAGGCGAAAGAGGAGACAACGTCGACATTTTTCTCTTTCTTATAGGCCGCAGCGATATCCTGCATGGCGTTAGTCAGCGACGCCGCAGCAAAAACAGTCACTTTGCCTTCTTCTGCCAGCACCTGGCCTGCGAAAGAGAGCGTTAACGTTGCGGCGGCAAAAAGGCGTAACCCTGTACGTATCATCTTTAACTCCTGTGCGTATCGTTATATAAAAAAAGACATAACGATAATACCCTATTTTTCCTCTTGTTAGACTATACCCATCAAGAATTAGTTATCTTTATAACTATCGGCAGGAAGACGGCGGAGCTTAAAAGTAAAATGCCCACGGGCGTGGGCATTTTGAGAAAGGATCAGTGCTTCTGGCTGGAACGGTCGCGCTGGCCAACGCCGGAGAAGATGTTGAACACTTCTCCCAAGCCCCAGATAGCCCCCAGGATGATCGCCATCACCACAGGAACCATGATTACGGCAAAAGCCAGACTTTTCAATAACTCAAACATGGTCGACTCCAGATCAAGTGAATGAGGCATTTTAGCCTGAAAGTGCGATAAAACACTCGCCTTTTGTGCGATTGCTCTTACGCCAGGCGCGGAAGCGCGGGCAGCAGACTAGGCGTAGCGCCGCTTTTCCTTCACAATACACTTTTTGCCAGGACAACGCGCCATGCAGGCTGAAATTCTTCTTACCCTCAAACTCCAGCAGCGCCTTTTCGCCGATCCGCGGCGTATCGCCCTACTGAAACAGATAGAACAAACTGGCTCTATCAGCCAGGGGGCCAAAAACGCCGGCATCAGTTATAAAAGCGCCTGGGATGCCATCAATGAGATGAACCAGCTCAGCGAACACACGCTGGTCGAGCGGGCTACCGGCGGCAAAGGCGGCGGCGGTGCAATCGTCACGCGCTACGGGCAGCGGCTGATCCAGCTCTATGATCTGCTCGGGCAAATTCAGCAAAAAGCGTTTGACGTCCTGAGCGACGACGATGCCCTGCCGTTAGACAGCCTGCTGGCGGCTATCTCCCGTTTCTCTTTGCAAACCAGCGCCCGTAATCAGTGGTTCGGCACCATCACCGCCCGCGATCATCAGCAGGTACAGCAGCATGTCGAGGTGCTGTTAGCCGACGGCGAAACCCGCCTGAAAGTGGCGCTTACCGCCCAAAGCGGCGAGCGACTGGGCCTTAATGAAGGCAAAGAGGTGCTGGTGCTGCTTAAAGCACCCTGGGTTAACCTCACGCTGGATGCAAAGCAGGCCGCGCAGGCGGACAACCAGCTAACCGGGCGTATCAGCCATATCGAACGTGGCGCACAGCAGAGCGAAGTGTTGATGACGCTGCCGGACGGCCAGCTGCTCTGTGCGACGATTCCTTCCGCGCAGGCAGGAGATTTGCAGGAACAGTGCGAAGTGACGGCATATTTTAATGCCGATCGGGTGATTCTCGCCACGTTATGCTGATGGCATTGACAAACCTTTTCATTACACGTATCCCTGAATTTCACTGCTGCAAATAATGGGATGGCACATGTCTTCATTGCAAATTTTGCAATGTACGTTTCGTCTTAACGATACCCGTACATTACGTATTGAGCACCTGACGCTGCGCGCCGGTGAAAGCTGGGCCTTTGTTGGCGCGAACGGTAGCGGCAAATCCGCGCTGGCCCGGGCGCTGGCCGGGGAGCTTAAGCTGCTCGGCGGCGAGCGCCAGTGCCAGTTTGCCCGCCTGACCCTGCTCTCTTTTGAACGTTTACAGAAACTGGTCAGCGACGAGTGGCAACGCAACAACACCGATATGCTCAGCCCGGGTGAAGAGGATACCGGGCGCACAACGGCGGAAATTATTCAGGAAGAGGTGAAAAACCCGCCACGGTGCGTGCAGCTGGCGGCACAGTTTGGCATCACGCACTTACTCGATCGCCGCTTCAAATACCTCTCCACCGGTGAAACCCGCAAAGCGCTGCTGTGCCAGGCGCTGATGTCCGAGCCAGAGCTGCTTATTCTCGACGAGCCGTTTGACGGGCTGGACGTCGCTTCCAGAGAGCAACTTGCCGAACACCTCGCCTGGCTTAATCAGCAGGGTTACACCGTGGTGCTGGTGCTTAACCGGTTTGACGAGATCCCGGGCTTTGTGCGCAACGCCGGTGTGGTGGCGGATTGCGCGCTGGTCGAGACCGGAGAAAAAGCGGCGCTGTTGCAGCAGGCGCTGGTGGCGCAACTGGCGCACAGCGAAAAGCTTGGCGGTGTGAGCCTGCCGGAGCCGGACGCGCCGCCTGCACGCCACACGCTGAACGTGGGCGAGCCGCTGATTGTGCTGAACGATGGCGTGGTCTCTTATAACGACAAACCTGTCATCAACCATCTCACCTGGCGCGTAAACCCCGGCGAGCACTGGCAGATTATCGGCCCAAACGGCGCGGGGAAATCAACGCTGCTGAGCCTGATTACCGGCGATCATCCGCAGGGTTACAGTAACGATTTGACGCTGTTTGGCCGCCGCCGTGGCAGCGGGGAAACTATCTGGGATATCAAAAAGCATATCGGGTATGTCAGCAGCAGTCTGCACCTGGACTACCGCGTCAGCACCAATGTGCGCAACGTGATTCTTTCCGGTTATTTTGACTCGATTGGTCTCTACCAGGCGGTGTCGGATAAGCAACACAAACTGGCGCAGCGCTGGCTGGAGATTTTAGGTTTCGATGCCCGCACGGCAGATGCGCCGTTTCACAGCCTCTCCTGGGGGCAACAGCGGCTGGCGCTTATCGTGCGTGCGCTGGTTAAACACCCGACGCTGCTTATTCTTGATGAACCCTTGCAAGGGCTCGATCCGCTTAACCGGCAATTAATTCGTCGCTTTGTCGATATATTAATTAAAGAAGGTGAAACTCAGCTGCTATTTGTTTCCCATCATGCCAGCGACGCGCCACTCTGTATTACCCACCGGCTGGAGTTTGTGCCACAGGGCGAAGAATACCGCTACCAACAGACACCACAATAATTAGGAGGGTGGCGCGTATTCCCCGCTGTGGTGTAATAGTCCCGCTTTTAAGCAAAAAAATAACTATTTTACTGGCTTGTCGGCAATACAAAATTGCCTGCGGCCAGTTTTTATTATGGCAAGTTTAAAACCCGTCGATGGACGTCGGGTGAAATATCACGGGACTATTATGACTCAACTCCTTCGCATCACCCGCCTTTGCGCCATGGCGGCAATACTCTTTTTTGGCCTGAATATCACTGCGTTCGCCGGGGAAAATGCCCAGGCAGTAACCTCTGATCCGGACAGTCAAATAAAACTGGCGGTGGAAAATATGCAGCGCGCCAGTATTCATGGCCCCCATAAAGTAAATTTAGGTGACCAGGCGGTACTCAATTTACCGCAAGGATTTGCCTGGATCCCGCCGAAACAGGCGGCGGTATTTATGCGTGAGCTGGGTAATTACGTTAACGATGACTATTTTTACGGGCTGGTATTTAACGAGGCCATTTCTGGTTTTGTTTCTATTGAATATGATAACGCTGGTTATATCAAAGATGATGATGCAAAAGAGTGGGACGCCGACGAACTGCTGAGTAATTTGCAGGAAGGCACCAAAGCAGGCAATAAAGACCGCAGCGCCAAAGGTATTGCGCCGATTGAAATCACCGGCTGGGTGGAAAAACCGAGCTATAACGCGGCGTCGCATCGCCTGATTTGGTCTGCCGCGATTCGCGAGATTGGCTCCAAGCTTGCGGAAAAAGAACAGGGCGTAAACTACAACACCTACCTGCTGGGCCGCGAAGGTTATCTCTCCTTAAACCTCGTCACCGATCTCGCCACCGTGGAGAGCGAAAAGCCGCTCGCCAAAACGCTGTTGGACGCCGTGGCCTTTAACGACGGCAAAAAATACACCGACTTTAACGCTTCGACGGACAAAATTGCTGAGTATGGCCTTGCGGCGCTGATTGGCGGCATCGCGGCGAAAAAGCTTGGATTGCTGGCAATGATTGGCGTGACGCTGTTGAAGTTCTGGAAACTCGGCCTGCTCGCCCTGGCCGGAGCCAGCGTCGCCGTGAAGAAAGTGCTGTTTCGCAAAAAAGCGCAGGCAGCCGAACATAGCGTAAATCTGGACAAAGCAGAAAAAACAGAAAAAACGCAGTAGCGTGAAGCTGCTTTCTGCTGTTTAAAGGCGCATCCCCCGGTGAGTTTTTACTTTCCGGGGGCACGAGCATACTCTCCATTGCCACCTGCGCGATGTTTTTCGGCGGGCCTTATGCGCCTGACCTTGTGGTGATGCTGTTTTGCTACAAGCTGCCCGCCCGGCGGCGTCATGAATCGCCGGATTATGTTCCTCTCGATTATGGCAAACGTCTGGAATATAGCGTTTTGTACTTCGCTCTCATTGCCTGGTCGTCGCTGATGACTTATAAACTCCACGAATCCCTTTCCCGTTTCCGTTGAAACAAAATGCGTTACAGCGCAGCAGTGCGGAAGCTTTAGGACTATTCACATTCGCCGGAAAGTCGCCCGTCATGACGGGGCTTTCCCGGCTTTTGCCTGAGAAAAACAGCGAACAGAGAAAGCAGTGTAAACGATTCCACTATTTTATCCCGTGTCACAGTTTTACGCTCTCTGTTATGCTAATCTTTATTCATATCACATGCATGATGGAGTGAAATATGCGAGTTCTGGTTACAGGTGGTACCGGTTACATTGGGAGTCATACCTGCGTACAACTACTGCAAAACGGCCACGACGTTATCATCCTCGACAACCTCTGCAACAGCAAACGCAGCGTACTCACGCCAATTGAGCGCTTTGGCGGTAAAGCCGCGCTGTTTGTGGAAGGGGATATTCGCGATGAAACACTGATGACGAAGATCCTGCGCGAGCATGCCATCGACGCCGTGATTCACTTCGCCGGGCTAAAAGCCGTCGGGGAGTCGGTCGCAAAACCGCTTGAATATTATGACAACAATGTCTCGGGCACCCTGCATCTTGTCAGCGCGATGCGCGCGGCGAATGTGAAAAATTTTATCTTCAGCTCCTCGGCGACCGTTTACGGCGACCAGCCGAAAATTCCTTATGTTGAAAGCTTCCCCACCGGCACCCCGCAAAGCCCCTACGGGAAAAGCAAACTGATGGTGGAGCAGATCCTGACCGACCTGCAAAAAGCACAGCCGGACTGGAGCATTGCGCTACTGCGCTATTTCAACCCGGTCGGCGCGCATCCATCAGGCGAGATGGGCGAAGATCCGCAGGGCATTCCGAACAACCTGATGCCGTACATCGCCCAGGTGGCGGTGGGTCGCCGCGATTCGCTGGCGGTGTTTGGTAACGATTACCCGACTCACGACGGTACCGGTGTTCGCGATTATATCCATGTGATGGACCTGGCGGACGGCCACGTTGCCGCGATGCAGCAACTGGCGGATAAACCAGGCGTACATATTTATAACCTCGGCGCGGGCGTTGGCAGCAGCGTATTAGACGTGGTGAATGCGTTCAGTAAAGCCTGTGGCAAACCTGTCGCCTGGCACTTCGCGCCGCGCCGTGACGGTGATTTACCCGCTTACTGGGCCGATGCGACCAAAGCCGCTAACGAGCTGAACTGGCGCGTCACCCGCACGCTTGACGAAATGGCAGAAGATACCTGGCGCTGGCAGTCCCGCCATCCGCAGGGCTATCCCGACTGACTAAAGGATTGGTAATGACGCAATTTAACCCTGTCGATCACCCGCATCGCCGTTATAACCCACTGACCGGGCAATGGGTGCTGGTTTCTCCTCATCGCGCCAAACGCCCCTGGCAGGGCGCGCAGGAGACGCCCGCAAAACAGACGCTGCCTGCGCACGACCCGGACTGTTTTCTCTGCCCGGGCAATACCCGTGTGACCGGCGATAAAAACCCGGACTACACCAGTACCTATGTGTTTACCAATGATTTCGCCGCGCTGATGACCGACACGCCGGATGCGCCGGAAAGTCACGATCCGCTGATGCGCAGCCAGAGCGCGCGCGGCACCAGCCGGGTTATCTGCTTCTCGCCGGATCACAGCAAAACGCTGCCAGAGCTTAGCGTTAATGCGCTTATCGAGGTGGTAAAAACCTGGCAGCAACAGACCGACGAGCTGGGAAAAACCTACCCGTGGGTGCAGGTTTTTGAAAACAAAGGCGCGGCGATGGGCTGTTCTAACCCGCATCCGCATGGTCAGGTGTGGGCTAACAGCTTCCTGCCGAATGAAGTCGCGCGCGAAGACCGCCTGCAAAAAGAGTACATGGCGCAGTATCACTCACCGATGCTGGTGGATTATGTGCAGCGTGAGCTGGACGATGGCAGCCGTACGGTGGTGGAAACCGAACACTGGCTTGCCGTTGTGCCCTACTGGGCGGCGTGGCCGTTTGAAACGCTGCTGCTGCCAAAAGCGCATGTCCTGCGCCTGACGGAACTTACCGACGCACAGCGTGACGATCTGGCGCTGGCGCTAAAAAAACTGACCAGTCGTTATGACAACCTGTTTCAGTGCTCTTTCCCCTACTCGATGGGTTGGCACGGCGCGCCGTTTAACGGCGAAGAAAACACCCACTGGCAGCTGCACGCACATTTCTACCCCCCGCTGCTGCGCTCCGCCACCGTGCGTAAATTTATGGTCGGCTATGAAATGCTCGGCGAAACCCAGCGCGATTTAACGGCAGAACAGGCCGCTGAACGCCTGCGCACGGTTAGTGACATCCATTTTCGCGAATCCGGAGAATAACAATGAATCTGAAAGAGAAAACACAATCCCTGTTTAGCCAGACATTCGGCTACCCTGCCACCCACACGATTCAGGCACCGGGCCGTGTCAACCTGATTGGCGAGCATACCGATTATAACGACGGTTTTGTGCTGCCCTGCGCGATTGATTATCAGACCGTGATTGCGTGCGCTGCCCGCACTGACCGCACGGTACGGGTACTGGCCGCTGATTACGATGAGCAAGTCGATGAATTTTCGCTGGATGCGCCGATTGTCGCCCATGAGAGCTACCAGTGGGCTAACTATGTGCGCGGCGTGGTAAAACACCTGCAACAGCGTGATAACAATTTTGGCGGCGCGGATCTGGTGATAAGCGGTAATGTGCCGCAGGGTGCCGGGCTGAGCTCTTCAGCTTCGCTCGAAGTGGCGGTCGGTACCGTGTTCCAGCAGCTGTATCACCTGCCGCTGGATGGCGCGCAAATTGCGCTCAATGGTCAGGAAGCGGAAAACCAGTTTGTCGGCTGCAACTGCGGCATTATGGATCAGCTGATCTCCGCGCTGGGTAAAAAAGATAGCGCGCTGCTGATTGACTGCCGCTCGCTTGGCACCAAGCCTGTCTCCATGCCGCACGGCGTGGCCATTGTTATCATTAACAGTAACTTCAAACGCTCTTTGGTCGGCAGCGAATACAACACGCGCCGCCAGCAGTGCGAAACCGGCGCACGCTTCTTCCAGCAACAAGCGCTGCGTGATGTCAGCCTTGAGCAGTTTAATGCAGTCGCCAGTGAACTCGACCCGTTGGTCGCCAAACGCGTGCGCCATGTATTAACAGAAAACGCTCGCACAGTAGAAGCGGCGGCCGCGCTGGAGAAAGGCGATCTGCGCCGTATGGGTGAGCTGATGGCGCAATCGCACGCCTCAATGCGTGATGACTTCGAGATAACCGTGCCGCAAATCGACACCCTGGTGGAGATTGTTAAAGAAACCATTGGCGATCGGGGCGGCGTACGTATGACCGGCGGCGGCTTTGGCGGCTGTGTCGTCGCGCTGGTGCCGGAAGCATTAGTGCCAGAGGTACAGCAGGCGGTCGCCAGCCAGTACGAAGCGAAAACCGGTATCAAAGAAACGTTTTATGTGTGCAAACCATCACAGGGAGCAGGACAGTGCTAAATGAAACGATCGCGGCAGCGCCGGACGGCCTGCCTTTTCGTCTGATCACCTTACGTAATAGCGCAGGGATGGTCGTGACACTGATGGACTGGGGCGCTACGCTTTTATCCGCGCGCGTCCCGATGAAGGATGGTTCCGTGCGCGAAACCCTGCTCGGTTGCGCAACGCCGGAGCACTACCTGCAACAGACGGCTTTTCTTGGCGCATCCATTGGCCGCTACGCCAACCGTATCAGTAAAAGCCGCTTCGAGCTTGACGGTGAAAGCGTGACGTTGCTGCCAAGCCAGGGCGAGAACCAGCTCCACGGCGGCCCGCAGGGTTTTGACAAGCAGCGCTGGAATATCGAACGGCAGAACGATAGCGAAGTGCTATTCTGTCTTACCTCGGCGGATGGCGACCAGGGATTCCCCGGTAATCTGACGGCGAGAGCGCTTTTCCGTCTGGAGGAAGACAACACTATTTCTATTGAATACCGCGCCACCACCGATCGTGCTTGCCCGGTGAACCTGACCAACCACGCCTATTTTAACCTTGATGGCGAGCAGTCGGACGTGCGCAACCATACGCTGCAACTGCTGGCCGATGACTACCTGCCGGTGGACGAGATGGGGATTCCGACCGCCGGGTTGAAGAAAGTGGCGCTGACCAGCTTCGATTTCCGCACGCCTAAAATCATCGCGGAAGATTTTCTGCGCGAAGACGATCAGGTGGTGGTGAAAGGTTATGACCATGCGTTTTTACTGCAGGCAAAAGGGGATGCCAGCCAACCGGCAGCCCGGCTGTGGTCGGCGGATAAACAGCTACAAATGACGGTTTACACCACCGCGCCTGCTTTACAGTTCTATTCCGGTAATTTTCTTGAAGGCACGCCCGCACGCGGCGGCATAAACTATAGCGCCTGGCAAGGACTTGCTCTGGAGAGCGAGTTTTTGCCTGACAGCCCAAACCGCCCGGATTATCCGCAGCCGGACGTCATTTTGCGCCCCGGCGACGAATATGTCAGCCTGACGCAATACTGCTTTAGCGCGCAGTAATATCACGCCCTCTTCGCTGAGGGCTTTTTTTGCGCTTTTTGCTGAAAAATGCGCCAGTTACAGACAAAACTCTAACCCCTTATTCACAAGCAGCTTACACTGAGCCGCTATTTTCGCTATGGTTAAGGGTAATCGTTGCCGTGAATTATCTCCCGGCAATATAATGAGAATTATTATCACTCAATCAGGCTCACAGGAGTAAGAGTATGGCTGTTACTAAGCTGGTTCTGGTTCGTCACGGCGAAAGCCAGTGGAACAACGAAAACCGCTTCACCGGTTGGTATGACGTCGATCTGTCCGAGAAAGGCGTCGGTGAAGCAAAGGCAGCAGGCAAGCTGCTCAAAGAGGAAGGCTACACGTTCGACTTCGCTTATACCTCTGTGCTGAAACGTGCCATCCATACGCTCTGGAATGTTCTGGACGAACTGGATCAGGCATGGCTGCCGGTGGAAAAAAGCTGGAAGCTGAACGAGCGTCACTACGGCGCGCTGCAAGGCCTTAACAAAGCCGAAACCGCCGAAAAATACGGTGACGAGCAGGTGAAACAGTGGCGTCGCGGTTTTGCCGTCACGCCTCCGGCGCTGACGAAAGATGATGAGCGCTATCCGGGTCACGATCCGCGCTATGCGAAACTGACGGACGCTGAACTGCCGCAGACGGAAAGCCTGGCGCTGACCATCGATCGCGTTATCCCTTACTGGAACGAAAGCATTCTGCCGCGCCTGAAAAGCGGCGAGCGCGTGATCATCGCCGCACACGGTAACTCCCTGCGCGCGCTGGTAAAATACCTCGACAATATGAGCGAAGAAGCGATCCTCGAACTCAATATCCCGACCGGCGTACCGCTGGTGTATGAGTTTGACGAAAACTTTAAGCCAATCAAACACTATTACCTGGGCAATGCAGAAGAGATCGCAGCAAAAGCCGCTGCGGTGGCAAACCAGGGTAAAGCGAAGTAATTCTTCGCCGATAAAAAAAGCGTGGATAAATCCACGCTTTTTTATTTTCAGCTGAGCTAAGCCTTTTAGCCCCGGCGTGCTTTGACCGCATTTGCCAGCTGGCGCAGCAGCGCCTCGGTATCTTCCCAGCCGATACAGGCATCGGTGATGCTCTTGCCATAAACCAGCTGTGCGCCGCTCTCCAGGCTTTGGTTACCTTCCACCAGGTGGCTTTCAATCATCACGCCCATGATTGCTTTTTCGCCCGATGCAATTTGCTGGCATACATCAGCCCCTACTTCTAACTGCTTTTTAAACTGCTTGCAGGAGTTGGCGTGGCTGAAGTCAATCATCACGTTCGCATCAAGCCCGGCTTTTTGCAGACCCGCTTTGACCTGGGCCACGTGCTGCGCGCTGTAATTCGGCTCTTTGCCGCCGCGTAAAATGATGTGGCAGTCATCGTTACCGCTGGTGTTAACAATCGCGGAATGCCCCCATTTGGTCACCGACAGGAAGCAGTGCGGCGCGCTGGCAGCATTGATGGCATCAATCGCTACTTTAATCGTGCCGTCGGTACCGTTTTTGAAGCCCACCGGGCAGGAAAGACCGGAGGCCAGCTCGCGATGCACCTGAGACTCAGTGGTACGCGCGCCGATGGCTCCCCAGCTCATCAGGTCTGCCAGATACTGTGGCGTGATCATATCCAGGAACTCGCCCGCTGCGGGCAGTCCCGCGTTGTTGATTTCCAGCAACAGCTTGCGGGCAATACGCAGCCCATCATTGATCTGGAAACTGTTATCCATATGCGGATCGTTAATCAGCCCTTTCCAGCCCACGGTGGTGCGCGGTTTCTCAAAATAGACGCGCATGACCACTTCCAGCTCGCCTTTCAGCGCTTCACGCAGTTCCAGCAGGCGCGACGCATACTCTTTCGCGGCGACCGGATCGTGAATAGAACACGGGCCAATCACCACCAGCAGGCGGTCGTCGTCACCACGGAGGATGTTATGGATGGCTTTGCGGGCAAGGGCTACGGTGTTTGCAGCCGTTTCCGTGGCCGGGAATTTCTCAAGGAGCGCAACAGGCGGTAATAACTCATTGATCTCTTTAATACGTAAATCGTCATTCTGATAATTCATCTGCTTCTGGCCTAACCCTGTTTTTTGTAATGAATGCAATACCTCCAATCTATCCTGGTTAGGCACGAAGTGTAAACGCGAATTTACACTCCAGCCAGACAAATCCTGGAATTGCGCATTACGCCGCCAGAAAGTAGCGAACAATGAGATCGACGCTACACTTTTTAACTGTAAACGCTTTATTTTTTGACTTTATCATTATTCCATGCTGCCAAAATGGTAAGTCATGGCATCTTTGACCACTGAGCGTGATAATTCGTTCGCGCTGCTTTTGCCATCTTAACGAGACGGTGAAAACGACAGAACAGGAGCATCATGATGAAAATGAACAAATTAGCGACACTTTTTCTGACCTCCACACTGACCCTGGCAAGCGGTGCCGCTTTCGCAGCCGATTCTGCATCGTCATCCAACAACGGTCAGGCCAACTCCTCTGCCGCAGCGGGACAAACTGCGCCGGACGCGCGTGAAAACGTCGCGCCGAATAACGTCGACAACAGCCAGATCAATACCGGCACGACGGGAACGACCTCTTCCTCCGCTTCGGACAATATGACCAAGGATGAGATCCACAAAAATACCATGTGTAAAGACGGTCGTTGCCCGGACGTGAACAAGAAAGTGCAGACCGGTGACGGCGTCAATAATAATGCCGACACAAAAATTGACGGCACGACCAACAACAATGAAGTGAGTACCAAAACCGACGGTACTACCCAGTAATCGGTAAATGCTGAGATGTGATAAGGAGAGCTTCGGCTCTCCTTACTTTTTTCTGCTCGCCCGGAAAATATCTGTAATGATATAAATCATTCATGATGAACAGGAAGGACTCCGCCCATGGCGCATTCACACTCCCACGCTCCCTCTGATGGTAATGCCCGTCGCTTGTTGCTGGCGTTTGTCGTCACCGCGACCTTTATGCTGGTGGAGGTCGCCGGGGGGCTAATCTCCGGCTCACTGGCCTTGCTCGCCGATGCCGGTCATATGCTGACCGATGCAGCCGCGCTGCTCTTTGCGCTGCTGGCCGTGCATTTTGCCCGCCAGCCTCCCAGTGCCCAGCGAACGTTTGGCTGGCTGCGTTTAACGACGCTTGCGGCGTTCGTTAATGCGCTGGCGCTGGTGCTCATCACTATCTGGATTGTGTGGGAAGCCCTGCAGCGCTTTTATCATCCGCAGCCGGTTGCGGGTGTCACGATGATGGTGATTGCTGTGGCGGGCCTGCTGGCGAACCTGCTCTCTTTCTGGCTGTTGCATCGCGGGAGCGAAGAGAAAAACCTGAATGTGCGGGCGGCCGCGCTGCATGTGCTGGGGGATTTGCTGGGTTCTGTGGGCGCAATTGTTGCCGCGCTGGTGATTATGGCCACTAACTGGACACCCATTGACCCTATTTTGTCGGTTCTGGTGTCGGCGCTGGTGCTGCGCAGCGCGTGGCGCTTAATGAAAGAGAGTGTTAACGAATTGCTCGAAGGCGCACCAGGGTCGGTGGATATCGGCGCGTTGCAGCGCCATTTGCGCCGCGCTATCCTTGAAGTGCGCGACGTACATCATGTGCATTTATGGCTGGTAGGTGAAAAACCGTTGATGACACTGCATGTGCAGGTGATCCCGCCGCGCGATCATGACCAGCTGCTGGGCGAGATCCAGCACTTTCTCGCGCATCACTACAATATTGAGCACGCCACCATTCAGATGGAGTATCAAAGCTGTAGCGGCCCGGACTGCGCGCTTGGCGAAACGTCGCCGGGCCACCACCATTCACATACTCATTGACGAGAAAGCGCGTAAGAGCCTCGCTCATGCGCGCTGTTTATCCACATCCGGCTACCGTTGAGAGCAATAAAGGTCAGGATCATGTATTCGACCGACATCGCCCACACCCCCTGTAATGCAAAGATAACCACGCTGATAAGGTTTACCACCACCCACAGCAGCCAGTTTTCGACATATTTACGCGTCATCAAAATCATCGCCACGATGGAGAACACCATCATGCACGAATCCCAGAACGGATAGGCGTCCGGCGCAACTTCCGGCATCACAACGTTCATCCCAAGCGCCTGCATGAGGGCGACCGACGCGCGCGTCAGGATGATAAAGATGGGGTTGATAAAGGCGGTCATCAGACCAATCGCCACCACACAAACCGCCAGCCAGGCTAACGCTTTTGACCGGGAAAGCCAGCGGATTTGCAGCTCGGCCTGATTATCAGCAGTTTGTCGCGACCAGGCGTACCAGCCGTAAATATTGGCGGCGAAGAAAAAGAGCTGGAGCAGCAGGCTGGCGTAAAGGTTTATCTGGTAAAAAATTATCGCAAAGAGCGTCACATTCAGCAGGCCAAATGCGTAGTTAATAATTTTCTCAAGACTGGCCAGCCAGATACACAGCAAACCGGCAACGGTACCGATAGCTTCTATCCATGAAAGATCATACCCGCCAGCCCCCAGCGGGATATGGACGAGGATATTTTGTGTGCTGAATAAATCCATGATTTCCCCGAAGCGCAATGTTACGCATTTACGATTAATTAAGGTCGTAGTGTAGCCGCAAAATCCAGCATACGGTTAAGCGGCGTAAGCGCGCCTTCGCGTAACGCTTCATCAACATGGATTTCGTGCGCCGTTCCGCCGTTTTCCAGCGCGCTGGCAATCGCTTTTAGCCCATTCATCGCCATCCAGGGGCAGTGCGCGCAACTGCGACACGTCGCGCCCTCGCCCGCCGTTGGCGCTTCGAACAACTCTTTTTCCGGCACAGCCTGCTGCATCTTATAAAAGATACCGCGATCGGTGGCGACAATCAGCTGCTTGTGCGGAAGCGTTTTTGCCGCATTGATCAATTGGCTGGTCGAGCCAACGGCATCGGCAAGCTGCACCAGCGATTGCGGAGACTCCGGGTGCACCAGTACCGCCGCATCGGGATAAATCGCTTTCATGCGTGTTAGTGCCTGGGTTTTGAATTCATCATGCACAATACAGGCGCCCTGCCAGCACAGCACATCGGCACCGGTTTGCTTTTGCACATAATTGCCAAGGTGCTTGTCCGGCGCCCAGATGATTTTTTCACCGAGACTATCAAGATGTTCAATCAGTTCGACGGCGATGCTGGATGTGACAACCCAGTCAGCGCGCGCTTTTACTGCTGCGGAGGTGTTTGCATAGACGACGACGGTGCGGTCCGGATGAGCATCACAAAAAGCGCTGAAGGCATCCGCCGGGCAGCCAAGATCCAGCGAACATTCAGCGTCAAGGGTGGGCATCAGTATGGTTTTTTCAGGGCTGAGAATTTTTGCCGTTTCCCCCATAAAGCGCACACCGGCAACGAGCAGCGTGGAGGCCGGATGTCGTGCGCCAAAACGCGCCATCTCCAGCGAATCAGAAATGCACCCGCCCGTATCTTCCGCCAGTTGCTGAATTTCCGGGTCGGTGTAATAGTGAGCGACCATCACCGCGTCGCGCGCCTTAAGTAACTGCCTGATTTTTTCGCGCCAGGCGCGTTTTTCGCCCGCACTCAGCGGCGCAGGTTTTGGCGGGAAGGGGTAAACAGCGGTTTCTGGCTCGAACATCACGCTCATCCTACTCTCTCTCGTTTTTCATGCTTAACATACAGACCGAGAAATCGCTTTCTGAACGCGTGATCCCGGCCAGTGTGTTTTATATGCTAAACAAGATAGACGATTGTGATGTATTTGTCGTGGAAATTTTTAAGAAGCAGAAAGCAAAAAAGCGCCTTTAGGGCGCTTTTTTACATTGGTGGGTCGTGCAGGATTCGAACCTGCGACCAATTGATTAAAAGTCAACTGCTCTACCAACTGAGCTAACGACCCCTTGAGGGGATACTTCTTTGAACCGGTGCTGCGGGCAGAATAAGCTGGCTCGCGCTTCACCTTTCGGCTGGTTGCTTTGCAACTCTCTTCGCGTCAGTTCCCACTACTTTCAACGTGGTGGGTCGTGCAGGATTCGAACCTGCGACCAATTGATTAAAAGTCAACTGCTCTACCAACTGAGCTAACGACCCATAAGGGTAGCGACGTCAAAGATAATTTGTATTCAGAACTGCTTAGCGTGGCGGGATGGTTTGGCGTTTCCTTTAGCGGGCAACGTTATCCTTCACTCTGTACTACCACAACCTAACCGGTGCTGCTTTAAACTGGTGGGTCGTGCAGGATTCGAACCTGCGACCAATTGATTAAAAGTCAACTGCTCTACCAACTGAGCTAACGACCCGAGTGGTGGGTGATGACGGGATCGAACCGCCGACCCCCTCCTTGTAAGGGAGGTGCTCTCCCAGCTGAGCTAATCACCCGATACTACGCTGGATACTGCTAAGTGGTGGATCGTGCAGGATGACTCGGCTTTCGCCTCGCCCTTCGGGTCGTTGCTTCGCAACGCTATCCTTCACGTTCTGTGTTCCACTACTTTTAAAGTGGTGGGTCGTGCAGGATTCGAACCTGCGACCAATTGATTAAAAGTCAACTGCTCTACCAACTGAGCTAACGACCCACTCTTGTGCTGCTTCCGGTTTATGTGATAACCCGTGGCAACGGCGGCATATATTACTGATTTATGATTCTGGCGCAACCTAAATTTCGATAAAGATCATCTGACTGCCTGATATTTATGCGACAAGACCAGAAAAACCGCACTTTCTGGTCATGCGCCAGTCATTACAGCGATGCCAGTCGCTTCTGCGCCTGCTTCGCACCATCGGTGCCGGGGTACTTGCTGATCACCTGCTGATAGACCGCTTTCGCTTTTGCGCTGTCCCCTTTGTCTTGCATAATCACACCGACTTTATACATTGCATCCGGTGCTTTAGGTGACTTAGGGTAATTTTTCACCACATACGCGAAATAATAGGCAGCATCATCCTTTTTCCCCTTGTTGTAATTCAACTGACCGAGCCAGTAATTCGCGTTCGGCTGATAGGTTGAATCAGGGTACTTCTTGATAAAATTTTGAAACGCAGTGATAGCATCATCCTGGCGGGACTTGTCCTGCACCAGCGCAATCGCTGCGTTGTAATCCGTATTGGCATCGCCGCTTTGCACCGGTGCGCTATTCGCCGCACCGGTATCCGCCGCCGGAGCCTGTGCCGCAGCACCGCCCTGATCGCCTGACGTTTGCTGGGCCTGCCCTGCCGCGCCGCCGCTGCTGAGGCTATCCATCTGCAAAAGGATCTGCTTCTGGCGCTCAACCACCTGATTCAGCTGATACTGGCTTTCCTGAATTTGACCACGCAGGGAATCAATATCGGACTGATTATCAGCAAGCTGCTGCTGGAGTTGGGTTAAAAGTTGGCTGTGAGCATTTGAAATACGCTCAAGTTGAGTGACGCGGTCTTCGACCGAGCCTGAGCCGACACTACTGATTGGCGCCTGAGCATTAGCGGCCCAGGGGGCCGCTATGCCAACCAGTAACGACAGACTCAACAGATGATGTCTGAAGTTACTGCTCATGCAATTCTCTTAGTAAACCAGTACGGCGCGACGGTTTTTGGCGTAAGCCGCTTCGTCATGGCCCAGTACTGCAGGTTTTTCTTTACCGTAAGAAACGATGGAAATCTGGTCAGCAGAAACGCCTTTACCCTGCAGGTACATTTTCACGGCGTTTGCACGACGTTCACCCAGGGAGATGTTGTATTCCGGCGTACCACGTTCGTCAGCGTGACCTTCAACGGTAACTTTGTAGGATGGGTTGCTACGCAGGAAGTTAGCGTGAGCATCCAGCATCGCAGCAAAGTCAGAACGGATGTCATACTTGTCCAGATCGAAGTAAACAATGTTGTTCTGCTGCAGCTGTTGCATCTGCAGACGCGCTTGTTCTTCGGAGGACATGTTGCCGCTACCGTTCATGCCAGTGCCTGCACCCATCATGCCTTCACCGCTCTGATCGTTGCTTGCATTCTTGTTAGAAGAACACGCAGCAATTGCCATAACAGGCAGAGCCAGCATCAGGCCTTTCAGCACTTTGTTCAGTTGCATTTCTTTGATTCCTTTATAATCAATTATTTATTATCACAGATACGGCGACCAGGCAGGGAATTTGACCTGTCCATCAGTTGCCGGAAGACGCGCTTTGAAACGCCCATCTGTAGAAACCAGATTCAGCACGGAACCCATCCCCTGAGAAGAGCTGTAGATTACCATAGTGCCGTTAGGTGCCAGACTTGGCGTTTCATCCAGGAACGTTGACGACAGAACCTGTACGCCACCCGTTTCCAGATCTTGTTTGGTAACGTGCTGCTGACCGCCGTCAGTGCTAACCATTACCATAAATTTACCGTCGCTGCTTACATCAGCATCCTGGTTTTGCGAACCCTGCCAGGTAATACGCTGTGCGGCACCGCCGTTCACATTGACTTTATAAACCTGCGGACGACCGGCCTGGTCAGAGGTAAACGCCAGGTTCTGGCTGTCCGGGAACCAGGTCGGCTCCGTATTGTTGCTGCGACCATCCGTCACCTGACGAATCTGGCCGGAACCGATATCCATCACATAGATATTCAGGCTGCCGGTTTTAGACAGGGCAAACGCAAGCTTTGTCCCGTCCGGTGAAAAAGCAGGCGCACCGTTGTGGCGAGGGAAAGACGCCACCTGACGGATGCTGGCATTAGCCAGGGTCTGAATAACCAGCGCAGAACGACCGCTCTCAAACGTGACGTACGCCAGTTTAGAACCGTCCGGCGACCATGCTGGCGACATCAACGGCTGCGGTGATTTATGCACCAGGAACTGATTGTAGCCATCATAGTCGGAAACGCGCAGCTCATACGGGAACTGGCTGTTCGCCGTCTGCACAACGTAAGCGATACGGGTACGGAACGCGCCTTTGATACCGGTCAGTTTTTCGAAAACTTCGTCACTGGCGGCATGGGCTGCGTAGCGCAACCACTGTTTATTCACTTTGAAAGAGTTTTGCGCAAGCACAGTGCCTGGCGCGCCGCCGGTATCCACCAGCTGATAAGCTACATTGTAGCTGCCATCAGGGTTTGGCGTGACCTGGCCGACGACGACCGCATCAATACCCAGCGCAGACCAGGCGGCTGGCTGAACTTCCTGCGCGGTGCCAGGCTGTTGAGGTAAACGGGCGCGATCGAGCGGATTAAATTTGCCGCTGTTACGCAAATCCGCAGCAACAATACCGCCCGCATCTTCAGGCGCGGCACCCGGCCCCGCCCACTGGAAAGGAACAACACCAATTGGGCGCGCCGAATCCACCCCCTGGGTGATTTCGATACGGACTTCTGCGTGCAGAACCGCCGCCCACAGCATCAGAAAACCAAATGCAACACGTAATGCCTGCTTCATCATATCTCCCTTATCCGGGCGGAAAACCCGCGATAATTTAGCAGAATTTTAACAAACTCAATGAGCCAAAACTACTTATGTCAAAAGCACCTTTAGCCTCTTTCCTCCCTTAGCGCGAGAAGGAAAGTGTATCTTAAGGTTTAAAGTCCAGCGGCGCATTTTTGAACACTTCATACACAGCCTGGCTGGGTGGCTTCGGCATTTTTGCCTGACGTGCTGCTGCAAGTGCCGCCTGGCAGAGCGCCGGATCGCCCCCTTCTGACTGAATATCTAAAAGCATACCATCTGGTGCCATTTTGATGCGCAATGAGCAGACTTTGCCCTTATAAGAGGCGGCATCATAGAAGCGGCTTTCAATGGCTGCTTTAATCTGTCTTCCGTAGCTATCTATCTCAGCACCGGACGCGCCGTTACTCTTAGTGTTACCAGAACCTGCCGGAGACGCATTGTTTCCTTGCGCCCCAGCGCCCGTTTTCGGCGCATTCTTACCGGAGCTTAAGTCGCCAAACAGATCGTCAACACCTGTGGCGGCAGCCTCTTTCTCGGCGGCGGCTTTCTTCGCAGCGGCAGCTTTTTCGGCGGCCTTTTTATCCGCAGCCGCTTTTTCGGCCGCAGCTTTTTTCTCAGCTGCTGCTTTTTCTGCTACGGCTTTTTTCTCCGCCGCGGCTTTTTCGGTTGCGGCCGCTTTCTCTGCCGCCGCTTTTTTGGCGGCCTCAGCCTGCGCTTTCTTCTCTGCATCGGCCTGGGCTTTTTTCGCCGCTTCCGCTTCCGCTTTCTTCTTCGCATCGGCAGCAGCTTTCGCCGCTTCGGCCTCTGCCTTTTTCTGCGCATCGGCCGCAGCTTTCTTCGCCGCTTCTTCGGCCGCTTTGGCCTGAGCTTCCGCTTTCGCTTTGGCATCCGCAGCCGCTTTTGCGGCGGCTTCTTCCGCCTGCTTTTGCTGCTGCTGCGCAAGTTTTGCCGCTTCTTCGGCTTTCTTCTGCTGCTCGGCCTGTTCACGCGCAGCTTCCTGCGCCTGTAAACGTTCCTGCTCCAGCTGCTTCAGACGCTCCTGCTCGGCCGCCTGCTTTTCACGCAGCTCTTCCGCTTGCTGTTGCGCCTGCTTTTCACGCTGCTCTTTGGCGCGCTGTGCGCTGGCCTGCTGCTGCTGTTGACGATTGTAATTGTCTACTACCGCGCCCGGATCGACCATCACCGCATCGATAGCCGAACCGCCGCCGCCACCGGCAGAAGCATCAATATGCTCATCGAACGAACTCCATATCAGCAGTGCTATCAACAGAATGTGCAGCACCACCGAGATAATAATCGCTCGCTTAAGCTTGTCGTTTTGTACGGTTGCCTTTGACACTCTCGGTTCCCAAAAACTGTCCGCCTGTCAGGCGAGTGATCAGATAGGCTGCGTCATCAAACCAACCGATTTCACACCCGCGCTATGTAACAGATTCAGCGCTTTAATAATTTCATCGTACGGCACCTCTTTCGCGCCGCCGATTAAGAACACGGTCTTCGGATTTGCCTGCAGACGACGTTGCGCCTCGGCAATCACCTGCTCCGGCGGTAGCTGATCCATACGATCTTTTTCCACCACCACGCTGTACTGCCCGACGCCGGAAACCTCAATAATGACCGGAGGATCGTCATTACTGCTGACGGTCTGCGACTGCGTCGCGTCCGGCAAGTCCACTTCCACGCTCTGGGTGATAATGGGTGCCGTCGCCATAAAAATCAGCAGCAGCACCAGCAACACGTCCAGCAACGGTACAATGTTGATTTCGGACTTCAGGTCACGCCTGCCTCGTCCACGCGTTCTGGCCATGGCTTACTCCTTGTTGCTGTCGCTGCTGGCAAACGCCTGGCGATGCAGAATAGCCGTGAACTCTTCCATAAAGTTGTCGTAATTCAGTTCCAGTTTGTTCACGCGCTGGTTCAGGCGGTTGTAGGCCATGACCGCAGGAATTGCCGCAAACAGGCCGATCGCGGTGGCGATCAAGGCTTCGGCGATACCTGGCGCAACCATTTGCAGCGTTGCCTGCTTCACCGCACCCAGCGCGATAAAGGCATGCATTATCCCCCACACGGTACCAAACAAACCGATGTACGGACTAATGGAACCGACGGTGCCAAGGAACGGAATGTGATTTTCCAGATTTTCCAGCTCGCGGTTCATTGAAATACGCATCGCTCGCGATGCCCCTTCAACAATCGCCTCCGGCGCATGACTGTTGGCGCGGTGCAGCCGGGCAAACTCTTTGAACCCGCTGTAGAAGATTTGTTCCGAGCCGCTCAGGCTATCGCGTCGTCCCTGGCTTTCCTGATACAAACGCGACAGTTCAATACCGGACCAGAACTTGTCTTCGAAGGCTTCGGCTTCACGCCCTGCTGCGTTAAGGATGCGCGTTCTCTGGATGATGATAGCCCAGGACGCAATAGAAAAACCAATCAAAATCAACATGATAAGTTTAACCAGAAGGCTTGCCTTCAGGAACAAATCAAGGATGTTCATGTCAGTCACTGCTTAAACTCCGCGACAATAGACTTGGGAAGCGCACGAGGCTTCATTAAGAGTGGATCAACGCAAACAATCAGCACTTCTGCTTCGTTCAGCACTGTATTCTCGGCGTTGACTATCCGCTGCGTGAATACCATAGAGGTGCCACGCATTGATGTAATTTCCGTTTGGACTTCGAGCATGTCGTCGAGTCTGGCGGGTGCAAAATACTCCAGCGTCATTTTACGCACCACGAAAGCGACGCGCTCAGCCAGTAGCACTTGTTGGCTAAAGTGATGGTGGCGCAGCATCTCAGTGCGGGCTCTTTCATAAAAAGCAACGTAGCTGGCGTGATAAACCACACCACCGGCATCAGTATCTTCGTAATAGACCCGAACCGGCCATCGAAACAGCGTTGTATTCACTTTACATCCCGGTAATGCAAAAAGTTAGAGCATTCAAACTTCGCTACTATACGCGCGGGAAAGAGGGTTGGGAATGGGTTGACGTAAAGGGAGAGTAAAAATTTATGGGCTTTTGCAAGCCCATGAGGAAGGCGGATATTTCTTATTCAAAAGAAGAAAAAGATAAGACCTGCTAACAGGACTAAATCCGCCAGCGGCGGGCAGAAAACCCCCTGCCAGTGAACAGCGCGCGGGCGAAAACCCACGCCATGGATAACCCCGGCACACACCGCCCACATCAGCAGCAAGCCGTGCCAGATTTCCAGCTCGCTGGTTTTGGCAGCAAAACGGGAGGGGTCCCAAAAAATGCAGCCAGCCAGCAGTAAGGCCATCACTAAGGAAAGGGCCCTCAACGGGCCC
The DNA here is from genome assembly GCF_052220145.1 of Vagococcus sp. WN89Y. Lineage (NCBI taxonomy): Bacteria > Bacillati > Bacillota > Bacilli > Lactobacillales > Enterococcaceae > Vagococcus > Vagococcus sp. WN89Y. Next base: position 119,531 of record NZ_JBQPOM010000018.1, read on the forward strand.
TTGTCCATTACCGCATAAAGCTTTGCGATAAGTTTATTCATCAATGTTTTTCTTGTCCGTCTTTGGACGCTTCAACCTGCTCCAGCGCCAGGGCGGTGATCACTCCAAAAGCACAGGCAAGAAGCGTTCCTAAAATCCATGCGAAATACCACATATTCAGCTCCTTCCTTAATACATAGAGTGGGTATTGCTTTCAATATGCTCTTTGGTGATGCGACCAAACATTTTCCAGTAACACCAGGCGGTGTACAGCAAAATGATCGGCACGAACACCATAGACACGTAGGTCATCACGTTCAGCGTCAGCTGCGTCGAGGTGGCATCCCACATCGTCAGGCTGGCTTTCAGCATCGTGCTTGACGGCATAATGAACGGGAACATCGCGATACCTGCAGTCAGGATGATGCAAGCCAGCGTCAGTGAAGAGAACACAAACGCCCAGGCAGCTTTGTCCAGACGCGCGGTCAGGATCGTCAGCAGCGGCAGCACCACACCCAGCGCCGGAATAGCCCACAGCACCGGCATGTTGTTGAAGTTGGTCAACCAGGCACCCGCTTCAACCGCCACATCTTTGGTCAGCGGGTTAGACGGCGCGTAGTGATCCATTACAGACGTCACCACATAACCGTCGATACCGTAAACCACCCAGACACCCGCCAGCGCGAAGCAGACCAGCGTAACCAGCGCGGCAATCTGCGTGGTTGCGCGAGCGCGCAGATGCAGCTCGCCAACGGTACGCATTTGCAGGTAGGTTGCCCCCTGCGTCAGGATCATCGCCACGCTAACCACGCCCGCCAGCAGACCAAACGGGTTCAGCAGCTGGAAGAAGTTACCGGTGTAGAACAGACGCATGTCGTTATCGATATGGAACGGTACGCCCTGCAACAGGTTACCGAACGCGACGCCAATCACCAGCGGCGGTACAAAGCTGCCGATGAAAATGCCCCAGTCCCACATATTGCGCCAGCGGCTAATCTCAATTTTCGAGCGGTAATCAAAACCTACCGGGCGGAAGAACAGAGAAGCCAGCACCAGAATCATCGCCACGTAGAAGCCGGAGAAGGCCGCTGCGTAAACCATCGGCCAGGCGGCGAACAGCGCGCCACCGGCGGTGATGAGCCACACCTGGTTACCGTCCCAGTGCGGCGCGATGGAGTTAATCATCACGCGGCGCTCGGTATCGCTACGCCCCAGGATACGGGTCAGCATCCCGACGCCCATGTCGAAGCCGTCGGTGACCGCAAAACCGATCAGCAGAACGCCGACCAGCAGCCACCAGATAAAACGTAATACTTCATAATCGATCATTTGACGACTCCTGTCTTAGCGTGCCGGCTGAGAAGATACGGTGGATTGCTCAAAGTGGTAGCGACCTGTTTTCAGGCTGCTCGGCCCAAGGCGAGCAAATTTGAACATCAGGAACACTTCCGCCACCATAAACAGCGTATAAAGGCCGCAAATCAGAATCATGGAGAAGAGCAGATCGCCCACGGTCAGCGATGAGTTCGCTACCGCAGTCGGCAGCACTTCACCAATTGCCCACGGCTGACGACCATATTCTGCAACAAACCACCCGGACTCGATGGCGATCCACGGTAGCGGAATACCATACAGCGCGGCGCGCAGCAGCCATTTCTTCTCGCCGATTCGGTTACGAATAACCGTCCAGAAAGAGATACCGATAATCAGCAGCATCAGAACGCCGCACGCCACCATGATACGGAAAGCGAAATAGAGCGGCGCAACGCGTGGGATAGAATCCTTCGTTGCTTGCTGAATCTGCGCATCGGTCGCATCGGCAACGTTCGGCGTATAGCGTTTCAGCAGCAGACCATAGCCCAGGTCTTTCTTGACGCTATTGAACTGATCGCGCAACGCCTGATCGCCTGAGTTAGCGCGCAGCTGCTCAAGCAACTGGTACGCTTTCATACCGTTACGAATACGCTCTTCGTGCTGCACCATCAGGTCTTTAAGACCGATAACCTGCGTGTCAACTGAGCGGGTTGCGATAATGCCCAGCGCATAAGGGATCTGGATAGCGAATTTGTTTTCTTGTGTATCCTGATCGGGAATGCCAAACAGGGTAAACGAGGCCGGAGCAGGCTGGGTTTCCCACTCGGCTTCAATAGCAGCCAGTTTGGTTTTCTGCACGTCACCCATTTCATAACCGGATTCGTCACCCAGCACGATAACGGAGAGGATAGCGGCCATACCGAAGCTTGCCGCGATGGCAAAAGAGCGTTTGGCGAAAGCCACATCACGACCGCGCAGCAGGTAGTAAGAGCTGATACCCAGGATAAAGATGGCGCCGCAGGTATAACCGGAAGCAACTGTGTGCACGAATTTAACCTGCGCGACCGGGTTAAGCACCAGCTCGGCAAAGCTCACCATTTCCATACGCATGGTTTCGAAGTTGAAATCAGAGGCGATAGGGTTTTGCATCCAGCCGTTAGCAACAAGGATCCACAACGCAGACAAGTTCGAGCCAAGCGCAACCAGCCAGGTCACTGCCATATGCTGCACTTTGCCCAGACGATCCCAACCGAAGAAGAACAGACCTACAAAAGTGGACTCGAGGAAGAAGGCCATCAGACCTTCAATGGCCAGCGGCGCACCGAAGATATCCCCAACATAGTGAGAATAGTAAGACCAGTTAGTCCCGAACTGGAACTCCATAGTCAGACCGGTTGCCACGCCCAGCGCAAAGTTGATCCCAAACAACTTGCCCCAGAACTTGGTCATATCTTTATAAATCTGTTTGCCGGAGAGGACGTAGACCGTTTCCATAATGGCCAGCAGGAACGCCATACCTAGCGTCAGCGGCACAAACAGGAAGTGGTACATCGCGGTCAAGGCAAACTGTAAGCGTGACAGTTCGACTATATCTAACATCATGACTCCTTGCTCATCGCATGAAGACGGTGAGAATGAACCCGTAAGCGCGAGTTCACACGCATGCCCCAAAACAAATTATTGCCCCAATAATTACCGCATCGCAAAAAAGTGACGGGGAACTGAAAAAGTGACAATCAGGTTAATAAAAAATCTCAAATTGATCCCTCGAATATAATACTCCGCAAAACCATTACAATAAAAAGGTTTTTATTGAGTTTGTTTTACGTTTTTCGACAGCGATCAATTTCTCACGAATCTATCACTTTCAGGCCAATTTGATCCGCAACAATTTACCCATTTTTAACGCTTTTTCCAAGCATTTACGTATTGATTTAAATCAACATTTTTCAATACTGTTAATTATGTATACTGGTAGATACCACAGTAAAAATAATGTTAATTTAGTGTTTATTTTAGCGTGAACGCCAGGTTACCAATCGGTAGGAAAAGAGAAATAATGATGAGCTTATTTAACGTTTAGTAATTCATGCTGTAAATAAATCTACTAATAAGATTTGAATAGCGCAAATTTAAAAACAATTAACCGCGCACAAATTCACAATTAATTCACTTTATTATTTAACGGCGTTAACACCGCGAAGTGATTATTTCTAAAGCAATACAATAGCGTAGTGACACTATTGATAAGCATAATGGCAGGGAAAATGCTCAGCGGGCGCACGCAAAAAAAGGCCACCCTTACGAGTGGCCAACCATGTCGAAACAGGTATCGCTCCCCTTCAGAGGAGCGTGAGTTTTATTTAATAACAGATTTCAGAGCTTCGCCGATATCGGCCAGGCTGCGTACGGTTTTCACGCCTGCGGCTTCCAGCGCAGCGAATTTCTCATCCGCTGTTCCTTTACCCCCGGCGATGATCGCACCGGCGTGGCCCATACGTTTGCCCTTCGGCGCAGTCACACCCGCGATGTAACCGACAACCGGCTTGGTGACGTGCTCTTTAATATAGGCTGCGGCTTCTTCTTCCGCGCTGCCGCCGATTTCACCAATCATCACGATGGCTTCAGTCTGCGGGTCTTCCTGGAACAGTTTCAGGATATCGATAAAGTTAGAGCCAGGGATCGGATCGCCACCGATGCCCACACAGGTGGACTGCCCGAAGCCGTAATCGGTCGTCTGCTTGACCGCTTCATAGGTCAGCGTACCGGAGCGCGAAACGATGCCGACTTTGCCCGGTTTGTGGATATGGCCCGGCATGATGCCGATTTTGCACTCGCCCGGAGTGATAACGCCTGGGCAGTTCGGGCCAATCATACGCACGCCTGCTTCGTCCAGCTTCACTTTTACCGTCAGCATATCCAGCGTCGGGATACCTTCAGTAATGGTGATGATAAGCTTGATGCCTGCATCGATAGCTTCCAGAATCGAGTCTTTGCAGAACGGCGCCGGAACGTAAATCACGCTTGCTGTCGCACCGGTTGCTTCCACCGCTTCACGCACGGTGTTAAAGACCGGCAGGCCCAGGTGAGTGGTACCGCCTTTGCCCGGCGTAACACCGCCAACCATCTGCGTACCATAGGCAATCGCCTGTTCGGAGTGGAAAGTGCCCTGGCTGCCGGTGAAACCCTGGCAGATAACTTTAGTGTTCTTATCAATCAAAACAGACATTATTTCCCCTCCACTGCGGCAACAACCTGCTGTGCTGCGTCCGTCAGACTTTTCGCTGCAATAATATTCAGACCGCTGTCAGCCAGACGTTTTGCGCCCAGCTCCGCGTTGTTACCTTCCAGACGCACAACAACCGGTACGTTAACACCCACTTCTTCTACCGCGCCGATGATGCCGTCGGCAATCAGGTCACAACGCACAATACCGCCGAAAATGTTAACCAGTACGGCTTTAACGTTTTCGTCAGACAGGATGATTTTAAATGCTTCGGTTACGCGCTCTTTGGTTGCGCCGCCGCCCACATCAAGGAAGTTAGCCGGTTCGCCGCCGTGCAGTTTCACGATGTCCATGGTACCCATCGCCAGACCTGCGCCGTTAACCATACAGCCGATGTTGCCGTCCAGCGCAACGTAGTTCAGTTCCCACTGCGCAGCCTGCGCTTCGCGCGGATCTTCCTGAGACTGGTCGCGCATTTCGCGCAGTTCCGGCTGGCGGAACAGGGCGTTACCGTCAGCGCCCAGTTTACCGTCCAGGCAGATCAAATCGCCCTGTTTGGTGATAACCAGCGGGTTGATTTCAATCAGCGCCAGGTCGCGCTCAAGGAAAATGGTCGCCAGGCCCATGAAGATTTTGCTGAACTGCTGAACCTGCTTACCTTCCAGACCCAGTTTAAAGGCCAGGTCACGACCCTGATACGGCATCGGGCCGGTCAGCGGATCAATAGTGGTTTTGTGGATTAAGTGCGGGGTTTCTTCCGCCACTTTTTCGATTTCCACGCCACCTTCGGTAGAGGCCATAAACACCACGCGACGGGAGCTGCGATCGACAACCGCGCCGAGGTACAGCTCTTTGTCGATATCCGTTGCCGCTTCCACCAGGATTTCGTTAACCGGCTGGCCGTTAGCATCCGTTTGATAGGTGACCAGGCGTTTACCGAGCCAGTTTTCCGCGAAGGCACGGATCTCTTCTTTACTGTTAACGACTTTTACGCCGCCCGCTTTACCACGGCCACCGGCGTGCACCTGGCATTTTACAACCCACGGACCGGAACCGATTTTGGATGCGGCTTCTTCTGCTTCACGCGGGGTAGCACAGGCATAACCAACCGGAGTCGGCAGACCTGACCGGGCAAAAAGTTGTTTCGCCTGATACTCGTGTAAGTTCATGTGTTCTATCCATCCTTCAGGTAATCATTATCATAGTGCCTGTCGAGGAGACAGTGCAGGTGATGACTCTCAGGCCCGGCGCGCATGTCGCCGGGCACAAACGGCGCTATTTACTACACATCCAGCAGCAGGCGTGTTGGATCTTCGAGCATATCTTTGATAGCCACCAGGAAGCCAACCGACTCACGACCATCAATCAGACGGTGATCGTAAGAGAGCGCCAGGTACATCATCGGCAGGATCTCAACCTTGCCATTGATGGCCATTGGGCGATCTTTGATAGCGTGCATACCCAGGATTGCACTCTGCGGCGGGTTGATGATAGGCGTAGACATCAGCGAGCCGAACACGCCACCGTTAGTGATGGTGAAGTTGCCGCCGGTCAGGTCTTCAACGGTCAGTTTGCCGTCACGGCCTTTTAGCGCCAGCTCTTTGATTTTCTTCTCGATATCCGCCATGCCCAGCGTATCCACATCACGCAGAACCGGGGTCACCAGGCCGCGCGGCGTGGAAACCGCCATACTGACATCGAAATAGTTGTGGTAAACAACATCATCGCCATCAATCGATGCATTCACTTCCGGGAAGCGTTTCAGTGCTTCAACCACCGCTTTCACATAGAAAGACATAAAGCCCAGACGAATACCGTGACGTTTTTCAAACGCTTCACCGTATTGCTTACGCAGGTCCATAATTGGCTTCATGTTGACTTCGTTAAACGTCGTCAGCATCGCGGTAGAGTTTTTCGCTTCGAGCAGACGTTCCGCAACACGTTTACGCAGACGGGTCATCGGCACGCGTTTTTCAGAGCGGCTACCCAGCTGCGGTGCCGGGCTGCTTGCAGGTGCTGCTGCCGGTTTCTCTTCTTTTTTCGCCGGACCTTTCGCCAGATGTTTATCCACATCTTCACGGGTGATACGCCCGCCTACGCCGGTGCCTTTGATAGCGCTGGCATCAAGATTATGCTCGGCCAGCAGGCGACGAATCGCCGGGCTGAGCGCATCATTGCTCTGCTCTTCCAAAGACGCCTGCTGACGCTGAGCCGGGGTCGCTTCTTTCGCTTCTGATTTAGCGCTGCTCTCTTTACCCGCGCTGTTGCCTTCGCGCAGGCGGCCCAGGATCTGGCGAGAGGTGACGGTCGTCCCTTCGTCTTCCAGCACCGCATCCAGGATGCCGTCGGCTGACGCCGGTACTTCCAGTACCACTTTGTCTGTTTCGATCTCTACCAGGACTTCATCGCGCTGTACGCTATCGCCAGGTTTTTTGTGCCAGGTTGCAACGGTCGCATCAGCTACGGACTCGGGCAGGTCAGGAACAAGAATATCTACGCTACTCATTTTCTATCCTTTATTTAATCGACGTTCAGCGCGTCATTTACCAGATCTTGTTGCTGCTTCTGGTGAACGGACATATACCCCACCGCCGGAGAGGCGGAGGCCGGGCGGCCTGCATAACGCAGAGAAGCCCCAAATGGAATCACCTCACGGAAATGATGCTGGCTGCAGTACCATGCGCCCTGGTTGAGCGGCTCTTCCTGACACCAGACAAAATCATGCACGTGGGCATAAGGTTTCAACGCTTCCTGCACGGACTGGTGCGGGAACGGATACAGCTGTTCGATACGCACAATCGCGACATCCTTCTGGTCGTTTTTACGACGCAGCTCCAGCAGATCGTAATAAACCTTACCAGAACAAAGGATAACGCGTTTTACAGCTTGCGGATCCAGATCGTCTATTTCACCGATCGCCGGCATAAAGGTGCCGTTTGCCAGCTCATCCAGCGTGGAGACCGCTTGCGGATGGCGCAGCAGCGATTTCGGCGACATCACCACCAGCGGGCGGCGCATACCGCGCAGCGCCTGGCGACGCAGCATGTGGTAGACCTGTGCCGGGGTGGACGGTACGCACACCTGCATGTTCTGCTCAGCGCACAGTTGCAGGTAACGCTCCAGACGTGCGGAGGAGTGCTCCGGCCCCTGCCCTTCGTAACCGTGCGGCAGCAGCATCACCAGACCGCACATACGGCCCCATTTCTGCTCGCCGGAGCTGATGAACTGGTCGATAACGACCTGCGCGCCGTTGGCGAAGTCGCCAAACTGCGCTTCCCAGATAGTCAGCGTGCGCGGCTCTGCGGTGGCGTAGCCATATTCAAACGCCAGCACCGCTTCTTCAGACAGCACCGAGTCCCAGACACGGAACGGGCCTTGCCCATTGTGAATATGTTGCAACGGCGTGTAGGTGGAACCATTCGCCTGATTATGAACAACCGCGTGGCGGTGGAAGAACGTGCCGCGACCGGAGTCTTCACCCGAGATACGAATCGGAATGCCTTCGTCAACCAGCGTGGCGTAAGCCAGCATCTCTGCGCCGCCCCAGTCGAACAGTTTTTCGCCGGAGGCCATCAGTTGGCGATCGTTGTAAATTTTTGCCACGCGAGACTGCATTTCGATGGCATCCGGCACCGTACTGATGCGTTTTGCCAGCTCCTGCAGGCGCTTCATCTCGACCTTGTTCGGGTAGCTTTCGTCCCACTCATGGTTAAGGTATGGCGACCAGGTAAAGGAGTGCATATTCATCGGACGCCACTCTTTCACCACGCATTCGCCTTCATCCAGCGCGTCGCGATAGAGATTGACCTGCTCGGTCGCGTCTTCAAGCGTAATGATTTTTTCCTGCTCCAGACGGTCGGCGTAGATTTTACGCGGCGTCGGGTGCTTTTTGATTTTCTGATACATCAGCGGCTGGGTTGCGCTCGGCTCGTCGGCTTCGTTATGGCCATGACGGCGGTAGCACACCAGATCGATAAACACGTCGCGTTTAAACGTGTTACGGAAATCGAGCGCCACGCGGGTCACGAAAGCCACCGCCTCCGGGTCGTCTGCGTTGACGTGGAAAATCGGCGCCTGCACCATTTTCCCGATATCAGTACAGTACGGCGTGGAGCGCGCATCCAGCGGGTTGGACGTGGTGAAACCCACCTGGTTGTTGATAACGATACGCACGGTACCGCCCACTTCGTAGCCGCGCGCTTTGGACATGTTCAGGGTTTCCTGCACCACGCCCTGCCCGGCTACCGCTGCGTCGCCGTGGATGGTAATCGGCAGCACTTTATTGCTGCTCGGCTCGGCGAGACGATCGAGACGCGCGCGCACAGAACCAATCACTACCGGGCTTACGATTTCAAGATGCGACGGGTTAAACGCCAGCGCCAGGTGCACCAGGCCGCCTTCGGTTTCCACGTCAGACGAGAAGCCCATATGGTATTTCACATCACCCGTGCCCAGGTGCTCTTTATGCTTACCGGCAAACTCGTCGAACAGATCCTGCGGTTTTTTACCCAGCACGTTAATCAGCACGTTCAGACGACCACGGTGCGCCATACCCAGCACCACTTCACGGGTGCCGCTGTTGCCAGCGTGGCGGATCATCTCTTTGAGCATCGGCACCAGCGCATCGCCGCCCTCAAGCGAGAAACGTTTCGCCCCCGGGAATTTTGCGCCCAGGTAACGCTCCAGCCCTTCGGCTGCGGTCAGTTCGCTTAAAAAGCGCTTTTTCTCTTCTGCGCTGAAGTTCGCTTTACCCGCCGCCGATTCAATGCGTTGCTGGATCCAGCGTTTCTCTTCAGTGCTGGTGATGTGCATATATTCCGCGCCAATAGAACCACAATAGGTATCTTTCAGCGCTTTGATCAGCTCGCCCAGCGGCATCGTGTCTTTGCCGATGGCAAACGAACCAACATTGAAGGTATTCGCGAAATCCGCTTCGGTCAGATCGTGAAACGCCGGGTCGAGGTCAGCCACCGTTTCTTGCTGCCACAGCCCCAGCGGATCAAGGTTCGCTTGCTGATGGCCACGGAAACGGTAGGCATTGATCAACTGCAGGACTTTAACCTGTTTGGTGTTGGTATCAGGGTCAGAAATTGAGGAGGAATAACGTGAGGCATCTTTCGCCAGCTGACGGAAATAATCACGTGTTTTTGAATGGATTTGATCCGGTTTGACTCCGGTACCTGGTAACTGCTGGAACATGGAACGCCAGTTAGCATCTACCGAGTCAGGGTCGGTTAAGAAGTCTTCATAGAGCTGTTCTATCCAGCTCTGGTTAGACCCAGAGAGGTAAGAAGAGTCCAGCCAGGCTTTCATTGCGCCGTTCTGCATCGTGATCCCTTAAGCATATTATGCTTACTTCGCCGTGGATAACTTCGACGTATGCGAGTAGCGTACGTCCCAGGGTTCACTTGCGGGCTCTTGAGTGGCCCGCGAAGGAACCTTTAAAAACTGCCTTAATCTTCGCTGTTTGGGCTGCGACTATGTTGGCTGCCTTGTCTCGCTCCAAACATCTCGATTATTTTTATATACAACAGCTTTTAAAGATTTCCTGCTTCCCATTCCCTGGTTTTTGTTCTCTCCTCCCGACATTTGCCGGGAGGAGACAGACCTGCTTACTTATGCGTTCTTACGCGTTACGTTGCAGCAACATCGACTTGATATGGCCGATGGCGCGCGTCGGGTTCAGCCCCTTAGGACATACACTGACGCAGTTCATGATGCTATGGCAGCGGAATACGCTGAAAGCGTCGCTCAAACCGTCCAGACGCTTATCGGTTTCGGTATCGCGGCTGTCAATCAGGAAACGATAAGCAGCCAGCAAGCCCGCCGGGCCGATAAACTTCTCAGGATTCCACCAGAATGACGGGCAAGACGTTGAGCAACAAGCGCACAGAATGCACTCATACAACCCATCGAGTTTTTCACGCTGACCCGGAGACTGAAGATGCTCTCTGGCCGGCGGATTTTGCCCATTATTCAACAAGTAAGGCTTGATTTTCTCATATTGGGCATAGAATTGCCCCATGTCCACCACCAAATCGCGAATAACTGGCAGACCCGGCAAAGGACGAATAACAATCTTCTGCTTGCCGTTGCCAAGCGCGGAAACTGGCGTGATACAGGCAAGACCATTCTTGCCATTCATATTCAAACCATCGGAACCACACACCCCTTCACGGCAGGAGCGGCGAAAAGCCAGCGTAGGATCTTTTTCTTTCAGCTGGATTAACGCATCCAGCAGCATCATGTCGCGGCCCTCTTCGCCCTCCAGGGTGTAATCCTGCATGCGCGGAGCGTCATCAACATCCGGGTTATAACGATAAATAGAAAATTCGAGTTTCATTATCCTGTCTCCGCATTAATAAGTACGAATCTTCGGCGGGAACGCCGGACGCAGTTTCGGCTCCATATTGACGCTGCGACGCGTCATGGACTCCGTATCAGGCAGATACAGGGAGTGGCACAGCCAGTTCTCATCGTCACGATCCGGATAGTCGAAGCGGCTATGCGCGCCACGGCTCTCGGTACGGAAGTTCGCGGAAACAGCGGTTGCATAGGCGGTTTCCATCAGGTTATCCAGCTCCAGGCACTCAACGCGCTGGGTATTAAACTCGGAAGAGGTATCGTCAAGACGGGCGTTTTTCAGGCGCTCGCGGATAACTTTAAGCTGCTCAAGACCTTTTGCCATCGCATCCCCTTCGCGGAACACCGAGAAGTTATGCTGCATGCACTCTTGCAGCGCTTTGCGGATGGTGACCGGATCTTCACCGTCACGGTTGTTATTCCAGCGGTTCAGGCGCGCCAGAGACGCCTCGATATCCGACTCGCTGGCATCGCGCAGCGCGCCCTGCTCGGCGATAGATTCCTGCAAATGCAGACCCGCCGCGCGACCAAAGACCACCAGATCCAGCAGGGAGTTGCCGCCGAGGCGGTTAGCACCGTGCACCGATACGCAGGCGATTTCGCCCACCGCAAACAGGCCAGGCACGACCACATCTTCGCCCTGCTCGTTCACCGTCAGCGCCTGACCGGTCACTTTGGTCGGAATACCGCCCATCATATAGTGGCAGGTCGGGATCACCGGGATAGGCTCTTTCACCGGATCGACGTGCGCAAACGTGCGCGACAGCTCAAGGATCCCCGGCAGGCGTGACTCCAGCACCTCTTTACCCAGGTGATCCAGTTTCAGTTTGGCGTGCGGCCCCCACGGGCCATCGCAACCACGCCCTTCGCGGATTTCAATCATAATCGAGCGCGCAACCACGTCGCGGCCCGCCAGATCTTTCGCGTTCGGCGCATAACGCTCCATAAAGCGCTCGCCATGTTTATTCAGCAGGTAACCGCCTTCACCACGGCAACCTTCGGTGACCAGTACCCCGGCTCCGGCGATCCCGGTTGGGTGGAACTGCCACATCTCCATATCCTGCACCGGCACACCCGCGCGCAGTGCCATACCGACGCCGTCGCCAGTATTGATATGGGCGTTGGTAGTGGACTGATAAATACGCCCCGCGCCGCCGGTTGCCAGCACGGTTGCACGCGCTTTGAAGTACACCACTTCACCGGTTTCAATGCACAGCGCCGTACAGCCAACCACCGCGCCATCCTGGTTTTTCACCAGATCCAGCGCATACCATTCGGAAAAAATCGTCGTATGGTTTTTCAAATTCTGTTGATAAAGGGTGTGCAGCAGGGCATGGCCGGTACGGTCAGCCGCTGCCGCTGTACGCGCCGCCTGCTCGCCGCCGAAGTTCTTCGACTGGCCGCCAAACGGGCGCTGATAGATACGACCATCATCAAGACGGGAGAACGGCAGACCCATATGTTCCAGTTCCAGAATCGCTTCCGGGCCGGTCTTACACATATATTCGATGGCATCCTGGTCGCCGATATAATCGGAACCTTTTACCGTATCGTACATGTGCCATTCCCAGTTATCTTCATGGGTATTGCCCAGCGCAACGGTAATACCGCCCTGCGCGGATACAGTATGGGAACGGGTCGGGAAAACTTTGGAAAGCAGCGCGCATGTCTGGCCGCTTTGGGAAATTTGTAGCGCTGCGCGCATACCTGCGCCGCCTGCGCCAATTACAACCGCATCAAACTCTCTGACTGGCAAATTCATTACACACCCCACACCACAACAAATCCATAAATTACGTAAACCGCCAGTGCAACAACAATAACCAGTTGCAATGTCAGGCGAAGCGCCACTGATTTAACGTAGTCGGTCAACACCTGCCACATGCCAATCCAGGCATGAATTAAAATCGAAAACAGCGCCAGCAGGGTGAAGACTTTGGTGAAAGCGGAGGAGAAAAACCCGGTCCAGACTTCGAAAGTGACTTCGCTGTTTATGGCAAAGAAACCCACCATATAAATGATATATAGCGTCAGGACGATGGCAGTAGCGCGGACAAGGATAAAGTCATGTACGCCGTTGCGTCCTAATGCGGAGGCGTTGCTTACCATACGAGGACTCCTGCGAGAATTGAAAGCACGACAGTGATTGCAAAAGAGAGGTTTGCCGACCGTTTACCTGCTGCAAAGGTTTCTTCCAGTGCGCCGAAATCCATCAGCATGTGGCGAATGCCGCCAACCGCGTGGTACGCCAGCGCAGTCAGAATGCCCCACATAATGAATTTGGCGAAGAAACCGCTCATCATTTCAGAGGCGGCGTAAAAGCCCTCTTCTGAAGAGAGAGACAGACCCAAAACCCACAGCAGAATACCGATCGCCACAAACGTGATGACACCGGAAACGCGGTGGAGAATGGAAGCTATAGCCGTAACAGGAAACCGGATGGTTGTCAGATCCAGGTTGACAGGTCTTTGTTTTTTCACATTTTTTATCATGAATAACGCCCACATGCTATTCTTATAGTTTCCTTCCTCCGGTCTGCGTGCGGGTCAGACAGCGTCCTTTTCTATAACTGCTCGTCATGCAAAAAAATTAGCTTCCAGATGCTAAACGACAGGTTACAACGCTGGGTGGCTCGGGATTGCAGGGTATTCCGGAGACCTGGCCGCAGTATAGGTCGTTCACAAAATCATTACAATTAACCTACATATAGTTTGTCGGGTTTTATGCAGAACAGTGACGAAGGTCACGATAACTACATTTTTTTAAATATTAATCATCTGATTTGACAAAAGTTAAACATTCTTGTTACAAACAACGCCAGAAAGGGCTTATAATTCTCAAAAGTTATGGGGTCTTCCTTTCACCTGAGAATAAGTTATGTAACAGTGTGATGGTATTGACCGAAGTATTCAGGACAGTTAATAGTGATAGTCAGGTTTGATAAATTCGGATCACTTGCACGCTGATTTGCTGTAATTTCGCTGTATTTTCAATGTGTACCTGCATGCGCCCACCGCTCTGTACCCTGGTATCCTCCTCTACACAGAGCTGAGAGCAAAATAACAAACTGGTAACGTTGGCCGACAGACGAAAGCAATGCTGCTGACGGTGGTCTTAAGCAACAAGGCGCTAAGGAGACTGTAAATGTCTGATAAAAAAGCAAATATCACCTATAACGGTGACGCTGCTATTGAACTGGATGTGCTAAAAGGTACGCTCGGTCAGGATGTTATTGATATCCGTAGCCTCGGTTCAAAAGGCGTATTCACTTTTGACCCTGGTTTCACCTCTACCGCATCGTGCGAATCTAAAATTACGTTTATTGATGGTGATGAAGGTATCCTGCTGCATCGCGGCTTCCCGATCGACCAACTGGCGACCGACTCCAACTATCTGGAAGTCAGTTACATCCTGCTGTACGGCGAAAAACCCACGCAAGCGCAGTTCGACGAATTTAAACTGACTGTTACCCGTCACACCATGATTCATGAGCAGATTACTCGTCTGTTCCACGGCTTCCGCCGCGATTCTCACCCCATGGCGGTGCTGTGCGGTGTGACCGGCGCGCTGGCCGCGTTCTATCACGACTCGCTGGATGTCAATAACCCGCGCCATCGTGAAATTGCAGCCTTCCGCCTGCTGTCTAAAATGCCGACCGTTGCGGCAATGTGTTACAAGTACTCCATCGGGCAACCTTTTGTGTACCCTCGCAATGATCTCTCCTACGCCGGTAACTTCCTGCATATGATGTTCGCCACCCCGTGCGAAAACTATGAAGTGAACCCGGTGCTGGAACGCGCAATGGACCGCATCCTGATCCTGCACGCCGATCACGAGCAGAATGCGTCCACCTCAACAGTACGTACCGCAGGCTCTTCCGGCGCGAACCCGTTTGCCTGTATCGCGGCAGGCATCGCCTCCCTGTGGGGACCGGCGCACGGCGGTGCGAACGAAGCGGCGCTGAAAATGCTCGAAGAGATCAGTTCCGTGAAACATATCCCGGAATTCCTGCGTCGCGCCAAAGATAAGAACGATTCGTTCCGTCTGATGGGCTTTGGTCACCGTGTTTATAAAAACTATGACCCGCGTGCGACCGTGATGCGTGAAACCTGCCATGAAGTGCTGCGTGAACTGGGCACCAAAGACGATCTGCTGGAAGTGGCGATGGAGCTTGAGCATATCGCGCTTAACGACCCGTACTTTATCGAACGCAAACTCTACCCGAACGTGGACTTCTACTCCGGTATCATCCTGAAAGCGATGGGCATTCCGTCTTCTATGTTTACCGTTATCTTCGCGATGGCGCGTACCGTAGGCTGGATTGCACACTGGAACGAAATGCACGACGATGGCATCAAAATTGCCCGTCCGCGTCAGCTGTATACTGGTTACGATAAACGTGACTTCAAATCCGATCTGAAAAAAGATTAATACACGACGGCGTAATAACGACAAAGCCCTGGGCACGCGCTCAGGGCTTTTTTATATTCTCTTTATATGAATTTTTGTTATATAAAACTAATGCTGGCAGCCTGGGCACCAGTAAAAGGGGCGCGATGAGAGCGTGGTTTTCTCAATGATAGTGCCGCAGCACTCGCACGGCTCCCCTGCCCGGTGAAACACCTTGAAGCGAAACAACGCGCCGTGATGCCTGTTTTCATCCACGATGCCGCGCGTCTGGTAGGAAAGCCTGGGGATTTCAAGCAGCGCCTGCGCCAGCACATCAAGCTGCGTGTCGCTCAACTCAGCGGCGCGGTGGCGGGCGTCCAGACCCGCCTGCCAGAGGATCTCCACACGCAGGTAGTTACCCAGCCCGGCAAGAAATGCTTGATCGAGCAGGAGTGCGGCAAACTGGCGGCGGCGAAAACGGGGCAAAAGCAAGCGTTCCCTGACCTGTGCCACGGTAAGCGACATATCCAGCACATCCGGCCCGACACGCTGTAAAAATGGATGCTGCGCCAGCTGCTCAGACGTGAGCAGCGCAATATCAGAGGCGCTATAAAGCAGGATAGCGTTATCCGCCGCCGCCAGTTTTACGCGCAAAATACGGTTCGTTTGCGGCGTTTCTCCGGCGTCGACTACGCGCCAGACACCATAAAGTTGATTGTGGCTGTAGAGCGTCAGCCCGCCGGAAAAGTGCGTCAGCAGCGCTTTTCCACGCGTTTCAATACGCGCGACCTGCTGGCCTACCAGCCCGCTGGCCTGCTCGGCAAGCCGGGGCAAACCAAACCAGACATCGGTTAAAGGTTTATTGACAATAGCCGCCGCTAACTTATCCGCCGCCCGGCGGATCTCCGGTCCTTCAGGCATCTTCTCCCCTTATTAACTGGCTGAAACACGCACGCCGTGCCCGGCAAAGGCTTCACGTAAGCGGCGAGCGAATAACAGCGCCTGCTCGCCATCGCCATGCAAACACACCGTCTGCACCTGCACGCGGGTATATTCTCCGTTGATGCTTTTCACACGCCCGTGCAGCACCATCTCCAGCGTTTGCGCCAGCGCGGTCTCTTCATCATGCACCAATGCGCCCGGCTCGCCGCGCGGCACCAGGCGGCCATTGGGCAGATAGCCGCGATCGGCAAACACCTCCTGGCGCGTCGCCAGGCCATAACGCTCTCCCGCCTCGATAAGCGCGCTGCCCGCAAGCCCCACCAGCAACAGACCGGGGTCGGCGTCATAAACAGCTTTAGCAATCGCATCCGCAAGCTGAGGGTCATCCGCCGCCTGGTTATACAACATGCCGTGCGGTTTAACGTGGCGCAGCGTTCCCCCCTGGGCATGAACTATCGCTGCCAGCGCGCCAATTTGATAAAGCACACAGACATAGACACTCTCCGGTGGCAGCTGCATCGCCGTGCGACCAAAATTCTGCCGATCCGGGAAAGAGGGATGCGCGCCAATCGCCACGCCACGGCGCAGCGCCTCACGCACGCAGCTCAGCATGGTACTCGCATCCCCCGCGTGGACACCGCAGGCAATATTTGCCGAGGAAACCAGCTGCAACAATGCCGCATCGTTCGCGCCGCCTTCGCCAAGGTCGGCGTTGAGATCAACTTGCATAATTCAGCCGCCAGGCCAGTTGTTCCAGAAAACGCTGCTGCTCGCGCCGCGCCGCCAGCGCTTCTTCCAGCGAACACTGGACAAAATGCACCGGCTGACCAAGCGGAATTTGCGCAAGATGGTACATATCTGCTTCGATAATGCAGGCAATGCGCGGGTACCCTCCGGTCGTCTGGGCATCGTTCATCAGGATGATCGGCTGCCCGTTGGCGGGCACCTGCACCACCCCTGGCAACAAACCGTGCGACACCAGTTCGCGCCGGGTATTACGCACCAGCGCCTGCCCCTGCAAACGATAACCCATACGGTTACTTTGCGGGCTGAGGTGCCACGGCAGACGCCAGAACGCTTCCTGTGACGCTTTATCGAACTCCTGATGCTCAGGGCCTGGCAAGGCGCGAATACGGTTACTCCACAGAAGCTGTTTTACCCCCTGCTGCGCGTGGAACTGATGCCGGGCGCGCTCCAGCGGGAGCGTATCGCCATCGCGCAGTAAGCGCCCCTCCAGCCCGCCAATACCGGTTTTCAGATCGGTACTGTAAGAACCCATCACTTTGGGCACATCAAACCCACCGGCCACCGCCAGATAAGTGCGCACGCCGTGTATCGGGCGTTTGCACACCAGCCGTTGCCCTGCCTTTACCGCATGCCGCCAGCCGGTCCACACAGCTTTACCATCAAGCCGGGCATCACACCCCGCCCCGGTTAGCGCAAACCAGCCGTCTTGCGTAAATTCCACCTCGCACTGGCCGAGGGTGATTTCCAGCGCCGCCGCGTCGGGTTCATTGCCCACCAGTGCATTCGCGATATGTAACGCCGGGCCATCCAGCGCACCGCAGTAACTGACCCCGGACTGGCGCATACCAAGCCGTTTACCGCCCTGCAAGGAGGTGTGCATTCCGGCGTGAATAATTTTCAACATACACCCTCCTTTTGCGGGATAAAGCGCAGCCTGTCGCCAGGGTGCAGCAATACCGGCTCTGAGCGTTGCGGGTCAAAAAGTACCGTGCGGGTGTGGCCAATTAAATTCCAGCCGCCGGGAGACGCCAGCGGATAGATACCGGTTTGCACACCGCCTATTGCGACCGTTCCCGCTGGTACCCGCACGCGTGGTTCGGCGCGGCGTGGCGTGGCAAGCGCCTGTGGCAGACCGCCCAGATAAGGAAAACCTGGCTGGAAACCAATAAACCACACCACATATTCAATAGATGCGTGCAGCTCGACCACCTGCTGCTGCGTCATACCCGCATGCTCTGCCACAAGACCCAGATCCGGGCCAGCCCGACCGCCATAAATCACCGGGATATCCATTAAGCGGGACTCCGGCTCCAGCGCCTCGCTCTCTTCCCACCAGCGCTGCAACCGTTCGATAGCATCCAGCGCCAGCGTATAAGGATCGCGCAGCACAACGGTAATGTTATTCATCCCAGGAATGGCTTCCACCACGTCCGGCACCTCCGCCAGCCGTTGGGTAAGCCGCCAGATACGTTTTTGGGTGGCAAGGGTCACCGGCGGCTCCAGCTCCAGCACAACGGCCGTCTCCCCTAATAAATAACAACGCGCTCTCTGCATCCTTCCTCCTTATGCCGGGTTGGGAATATCAACAAACGTGACGTCAAGGTCCGTATTTTCGCTCAGCCAGCCGCTCAATGCGCGAATGCCGCCGCGCTCGGTAGCATGATGGCCTGCGGCATAGAAGTGTAGCCCTTGTTCGCGGGCTGAATGAATGGTTTGCTCAGAGACTTCGCCGGTGATAAACGCATCCACGCCGAACTCCGCCGCCTTATCAATAAAGCTCTGGCCGCCGCCGGTACACCAGGCCACGCGCTTGACGTTATCCGGCCCGGTATCGCCGCACCACAGCGGTTTACGCCCGAGGCGCGCCTCAATCCACGAGGCCAGCTCCTGCCCCGGCACCGGCATCGACAGCTCGCCCCAGGGCAGCAGCGCGTCTATTTCACCCATGACCGTTACCCCCAAAAGTGCGGCCAGTTGCGCGTTGTTGCCCAGCTCAGGGTGCGCGTCGAGGGGTAAATGCCAGGCATAGAGGTTGATATCATTGGCCAGCAGGGTTTTGAGTCGGTTGCGCTTCATACCGCGTACCGCAGGCGCTTCGTTTTTCCAGAAATAGCCGTGATGGACAATAACCGCGTCGGCCTGCTGGCGCACGGCTTCGTCGAGCAGCGCCTGGCTTGCCGTGACGCCCGTAATCACCTTCTGCACCGTGTCGCGCCCTTCAACCTGCAGACCATTCGGGCTGTAGTCGCTGA
Source organism: Vagococcus sp. WN89Y (assembly GCF_052220145.1). Classification (NCBI taxonomy): domain Bacteria; kingdom Bacillati; phylum Bacillota; class Bacilli; order Lactobacillales; family Enterococcaceae; genus Vagococcus; species Vagococcus sp. WN89Y. The sequence continues at coordinate 138,743 of NZ_JBQPOM010000018.1, forward strand.
ACGCCGCACTGTTAAGCTTCTCGTTAATTAATTTTTCCAGTTCGATATTGTTCATCGTCGCTCTCATTAGGCTTTGCGGGCCGCTTCATAGGCGGCAAGGGTGGCAGTGCGCGCCTGTTTATGCTCAACAATGGGTCGCGGATAATCGAGGCTCACCCCGTGTTTATCGGCCCATAACCAGGGTTGATGCAACGCCTTCGGCGGCACATCGCCAAGCGCTGGCAACCAGCGGCGGATAAATTCACCCTGTGCATCAAAGCGCTCGCCCTGGGTCGTGGGGTTAAAAATGCGAAAATAGGGCGCCGCGTCGGTACCGGTTGAGGCGGCCCATTGCCAGCCGCCGTTATTCGCCGCTAAATCGCCATCAATCAACTGTGAAATAAAATAACGCTCTCCGCAACGCCAGTCGATAAGTAAGTCTTTCACCAGAAAACTGGCGGTGATCATCCGCAGTCTGTTATGCATCCAGCCCGTTGCATTGAGCTGGCGCATAGCTGCATCGACAATGGGATAACCGGTGCAGCCGTTTTGCCAGGCCTGTAAATGCGCCTGATTAACCTGCCACTGCACGTTATCCGTCCAGGCGATAAAAGGACGGTGTTTACATAATGATGGATTATAGGTAATCAGGTGGCGATAGAACTCGCGCCATATCAGCTCATTGAGCCAGACCGAACCACTGCCGCCCTCCAGCGCCTGCGGCTGCTCTTTCAATAAACGGTGCAGGCACTGGCGAGGCGAAATCGCGCCAATCGCCAGCGCCGCCGATAAACGGCTGGTGCCTTCGATAGCGGGAAAATCACGCTGCTGCTCATAATCTGCCGCCAGATGCTGGCAAAAGTGGCGTAACCGCGCGAGGGTGCTTTTTTCATCGGCGGGAAACAGGGTTGCGTCAAATTCCTGCTGCGGATAGTTCAACACCACAGGCTGCACGGGCAAAGCCTGCCCTCGCGCTCGCGGGGCGGCGACACACTCCGGCAGATCTTCTTTCAGGCGACGTATAAACGCGTTTTTAAACGGCGTAAACACTTTATACATTTGGTGATTGCCGGTGACCACGCTGCCGGGCGCTAACATGACGCTGTCATCAAACCCCTGGCAGGCGACATGGGGCAGCGCGCGCTCAAGCGCCGCATCGCGCTGGCGCTCGTTAAATTCATACTGATAGTTATAAAAAAGATGGCTTACCTGCTCGCGCTCGCACACCTCGACCACCGTTTGTACACTGGCGGCAAAATCCGTCGCCTCGCGGTAAATCAGCGGGATGCCCCTTTCTGCCAGCGCCTGCTGCAACCCGTTAAGGTGCGCCTGGATAAAGGCCGCCTGGCGCGGTGCCATACCGTGCTGGCGCCACTGTTCAGGCGTGGCAATAAACAGCGCGAGGGTGCGTGCGTTGGGGTTGCGACAGGCCGCCGCGAGCGCAAGGTTATCCTGTACGCGTAAGTCGGCGCGAAACCAGACCAAATGGGTGGTCATAATGATCCGAAACTCCATAACAAAGGTCGAAATAGCGTTGCCCGGCCAGATAAGCGTCGGGAAATTCAAGCATATAGTGTTTGAGTAGCGTAACGGGCGCAAGCAGCGGTTGCTCGCCCCGACGGTAGCTATCGATAAGCCGGGTCAATTCTTCACGCTGGCTGGCGTTAAGCTGTGGGCGAAAATAGCCCTGGATGTGCATCAGCGCATTGGTGTGATTACGGCGCGTCGCCGGGCAGGAAAGCAGCGCTGATAAGCGCTGTTTGTATTCAGAAAACCAGGCCTCCAGCGAGTCCCACTGATGGATCCCGGCAACAAAAGGGCCAATCTGGCGATAGAGCGGCTGCGAATGCGCCAACAACAAATATTTATAACGGCTGTGAAAGGCAATCAGCTTGCCGCGCGTTAAACCGCTTTCACCCACCCTATCCAGTTCTTGTAATACTGCATTACGTACGGTGAAATCCGCTCGAAAAACAGGGATTTTCTTACTCATGGCTGCTCCTTTTGTGCTTCTGTTAGTGTAGCCAAAAGGTTGCAGATAAAAAAAACCACCGCATTTAGCGGTGGTTGACTGTATTGCTGTGTGCCGTCTTTTAATAAAAATCGCAGGTCGCTTTTTCGGCCTGTTCCATCCACACCGGTTTTTCACTGGTTTTCACCCAAACGCGGTGCAAATAGCTGTAAAAACGTGCCCGATCTTTCCAGAATAACATGATCGGTAGCGCCAGAACGCCTGCCACAACGGCGAAAGCGCGGCGTAAAAACACGATATGTGCTGGAAATTCTTTATAAGTGCTCATAATCCTCTCCCCTTTTGTCAGGCCGGTAACATTCACCGGAAAAATGTTCATCACCGCTGAAGTTAGTGCTCATGTATTCAGGGCGGTTCTGGAATCTGTTTAAAATAATACCGCTTTGTATGTAATTTTACTACTCATCCGACCACTATTTTCACGGTCATTTACCGATTATTTATCTGCGCGCCGTAATTAAGTTACAAAACGGTTAAATTAATACTAAACATTAGTTAAATTGAGCATTTAGCCATTTTTATATTTTTTTTACACCCTCCCTTTCTATTTTTGCGAAATCTTTGCACCGCCTCACTTACCTTCTCATCACGACGTTTTTCTCTGGAGGTGTACTGTGAGTGCAGGCGTAATAACCGGTATCGTGCTGGTTTTCCTGTTGTTGGGCTACCTGGTGTATGCCCTGATTAACGCGGAGGCGTTCTGATGGTAGCCCAGGCATTTTTGTTAATCGCCAGCTTCTTACTGCTGCTCTTTATTCTGGCGCGTCCGCTTGGCTCGCTGCTCGCGCGCATGATAGCCGGTGAACCGCTGCCAGGGTTTGGCCGCATTGAAAGCATCATCTGGCGCGGCATGGGTATCAATACGGCAGAGATGGGATGGCGGCACTATTTATTCGCCCTGCTGATGTTGAATATGGTGGGTCTGGTGGTGCTGTTCGCCATGCTGATGTTGCAGGGCATGCTGCCGCTCAACCCGCAGCAGTTACCCGGCCTCTCCTGGCACCTGGCGCTGAATACCGCCATCAGTTTCGTGTCCAATACCAACTGGCAATCCTATAGCGGGGAGAGCACGCTCAGCTATTTCAGCCAGATGGCCGGGCTGGCGGTGCAAAACTTCCTGTCGGCGGCAACCGGCATTGCGGTGGCTTTTGCGCTGATCCGCGCCTTTGCGCGCCGCAGCCAGCAAACACTCGGTAATGCCTGGGTGGATATTACCCGTATCACCCTCTGGCTGTTATTACCGCTCTCTTTACTGCTGGCGCTGTTTTTTATCCAGCAAGGGACACCGCAAAATTTTTTACCCGCCCAGCCTTTCACCACGCTTGAAGGCGTTTCGCAGCAGCTTACGATGGGGCCGATTGCCTCGCAGGAGGCGATCAAACTGCTGGGAACCAACGGCGGCGGCTACTTTAATGCCAACTCCGCGCATCCATTTGAAAACCCGACCGCACTGACCAATTTTGTGCAGATGCTGGTTATCTTTCTGATCCCGACGGCTCTCTGTTTTGCCTTTGGCGACACGGTGGGCGATCGTCGCCAGGGTCATGCTCTGCTGTGGACGATGACGCTTATCTTTGTGGTCTGCGCCGGGGTGGTGATGTGGGCGGAAGCCCACGGTAACCCGCACCTTCTGGCGCTCGGCGCAGACAGCGCCAGCAATATGGAAGGCAAAGAGAGCCGGTTCGGTATCCTTGCCAGTAGCCTCTATGCGGTGGTCACCACTGCGGCCTCATGCGGTGCCGTCAATGCGATGCACGACTCATTTACCGCCCTCGGCGGCATGATGCCGATGTGGCTGATGCAGATTGGTGAAGTGGTGTTCGGCGGCGTTGGCGCAGGGCTTTATGGCATGCTGCTGTTTGTGCTGCTGGCGGTGTTTATCGCCGGGCTGATGATTGGCCGCACGCCGGAGTACCTCGGTAAAAAAATCGCTATCCGCGAGATGAAAATGACCGCCCTCGCCATTCTGGTGACCCCGGTGCTGGTGCTTTTGGGTACCGCGCTGGCGATGATGACGGAGGCCGGGCGCAGCGGCATGCTCAATCCGGGGATTCATGGTTTCAGCGAAGTGCTCTACGCCGTCTCCTCGGCGGCGAACAACAACGGCAGCGCCTTCGCAGGCTTAAGCGCCAACACCCCGTTCTGGAACTGCTTGCTGGCCTTTTGCATGTTCTTTGGCCGTTTCGCCGTGATAGTCCCGGTGATGGCCATCGCCGGATCGCTGGTCGCGAAAAACATTCAGCCCGTCTCAACCGGTACGTTACCAACACACGGCCCGCTGTTTATCGGCCTGCTGACAGGAACCGTGCTGCTGGTCGGCGCGTTGACGTTTATCCCGGCCCTGGCGCTTGGCCCGGTTGCCGAACTTCTTTTACCCTGAGACAGGCGGAGACACATTTTATGACTCGCAAACAACCCGGCCTGTTCGAACCTCAGCTTGTTCGACAGGCGTTAATTGCCGCTATCACCAAACTCAGCCCGCGCGTACAGTGGCGCAACCCGGTGATGTTTATTGTCTGGATTGGCAGCGTGCTGACCACTGCGCTGGCGCTCGCAATGGCGACCAATCATCTCAACGGCAGCGCTCTATTTACCGGTGCTGTCTCGCTGTGGCTATGGGTGACGGTGCTGTTTGCTAATTTTGCCGAAGCGCTGGCGGAAGGTCGCAGCAAAGCCCAGGCCAATAGCCTGAAAGGAGTGAAGAAAACTGCTTTCGCCCGCAAACTGCGCGCGCCGGAGTATGGCGCGCAAATTGACCACATTCCGGCGCAGGATCTGCGCAAAGGCGATGTGGTGCTGGTGGAAGCCGGAGACATCATTCCGTGTGACGGCGAAGTGATTGAAGGCGGTGCGTCGGTGGATGAGAGCGCGATAACCGGCGAGTCTGCCCCGGTTATCCGTGAGTCCGGCGGGGATTTTGCCTCGGTGACCGGCGGCACGCGCATTCTCTCTGACTGGCTGGTTATCCGCTGTAGCGTGAATCCGGGCGAAACCTTTCTCGACCGGATGATAGCGATGGTGGAAGGCGCGCAGCGGCGTAAAACCCCTAACGAAATCGCGCTGACGATTTTACTCCTCGCGCTGACCATCGTCTTTCTGCTGGCAACCGCAACCCTGTGGCCGTTCTCCGCTTACGGCGGCACGGCGGTTAGCGTCACGGTGCTGGTCGCGCTGCTGGTCTGCCTGATCCCCACTACCATCGGCGGGCTGTTGTCGGCGATTGGCGTGGCAGGCATGAGCCGGATGCTCGGCGCAAATGTTATCGCCACCAGCGGGCGCGCGGTGGAAGCCGCGGGCGATGTCGATGTGCTGCTGCTGGATAAAACCGGCACCATCACCCTGGGTAATCGCCAGGCCAGCGCTTTTTTACCCGCGCAGGGTGTCGATGAGAAGACGCTGGCCGATGCCGCGCAGCTGGCTTCGCTTGCCGATGAAACACCCGAAGGCCGCAGCATTGTTATCCTCGCGAAGCAGCGCTTCAACCTGCGCGAGCGGGATATGCAAGACCTGCAAGCGACCTTTGTTCCTTTTACGGCGCAGACGCGAATGAGCGGTATTAATGTGCACGACCGCTTGATCCGCAAAGGCTCGGTGGATGCAATTCGCCGCCATATCGCTGCAAATGGCGGCCAGTTTCCGGCTGATGTGGAAGCGCTGGTGGAACGCGTCGCACGCGATGGCGCAACGCCGCTGGTGGTGGCCGAAGGGGCGAAAGTCCTCGGCGTTATCGCCCTTAAAGATATCGTTAAAGGCGGCATAAAAGAGCGCTTTGCTCAGCTGCGCAAAATGGGTATCAAAACGGTAATGATAACCGGAGACAACCGCTTGACCGCTGCGGCCATTGCTGCCGAAGCGGGCGTGGATGATTTTCTGGCCGAAGCAACGCCGGAAGCGAAGCTTGCGCTTATCCGCCAGTATCAGGCCGAAGGGCGGCTGGTGGCGATGACCGGCGATGGTACTAACGACGCACCGGCGCTGGCGCAAGCGGATGTGGCGGTAGCGATGAACTCCGGCACGCAGGCGGCGAAAGAAGCGGGCAATATGGTCGATCTCGACTCAAACCCCACCAAGCTTATCGAAGTGGTGCATATCGGTAAGCAGATGCTGATGACGCGCGGCTCGCTGACCACGTTCAGTATCGCCAACGACGTGGCGAAATACTTTGCCATCATCCCGGCAGCCTTTGCCGCCACTTACCCGCAGCTTAATGTGCTGAATGTGATGCATCTGCACTCGCCCGCATCGGCCATTCTAAGCGCGGTGATTTTTAACGCGCTGATCATTGTGTTTCTTATCCCGCTGGCGCTAAAAGGGGTGAGCTACCAGCCGCTGGCCGCCTCTGCCATGCTGCGCCGCAACTTATGGATTTACGGCCTGGGTGGCCTGGTGGTGCCGTTCATCGGCATCAAGGCTATCGACCTGCTGCTCACGCTCTTCGGCCTGGTTTAAGAGGATTCATCATGGCTATGTTTCGCCCCGCTTTATTACTTTTTATCCTGCTGTCGCTGATAACCGGCGGGCTTTATCCGCTGCTCACTACCGCGCTTGGGCAGTGGTGGTTTAACCCGCAGGCCAACGGTTCGCTTATCCATCAGGGAGACAAGGTTGTTGGCTCCACCCTGCTGGGGCAAAATTTTACCGCACCGGGATATTTTCACCCGCGCCCTTCCGCCACCGCAGATACGCCTTATAATCCAGGAGCATCCGGCGGCAGTAACCTGGCGGGCAGCAACCCGGCGCTGGATAACATAATAGCTGAGCGCGTCGCCATGCTTCGCGCGCAGAATCCGCAGGCGGATGCGCGCGTGCCGGTCGAGCTGGTGACCGCCTCTGCCAGCGGGCTGGACGGGCAGCTCTCGCCTGAGGCGACGGCCTGGCAAGTGCCGCGCATTGCCACGGCGCGGCATCTGCCGGAGCAGGAGGTGGCCCGGCTGGTGGCTGAGCACACCGAAAAACCGCTGGCGGATTTCCTCGGTCGCCCGGTGGTGAACATTACCGAACTCAACCTGGCGCTGGATGCGCTCAAGGATAAGTAACGCATGACAGATGAGCCGTTGCGCCCCAACCCTGACCGCTTGCTGGAACACGCCGCGAGCGCGCACCGGGGCAAGCTGAAAATCTTTTTTGGCGCCTGCGCCGGGGTCGGGAAAACATTCGCTATGTTGCAGGAAGCCCAGCGGTTGCGGGCGCAGGGGCTGGATATTCTCGCAGGCGTCGTAGAAACCCACGGGCGCCAGGAGACCGCCGCCCTGCTCGACGGGCTGGCGACGCTCCCTGCCCGGCGCATCGCGCATCGCGGTCGCGTGCTGACGGAGTTTGATCTCGACGCCGCCCTCGCCCGGCGTCCGGCGCTGATTTTAATGGATGAACTGGCGCACAGTAATGCGCCCGGCTCGCGCCATCCCAAACGCTGGCAGGACGTAGAGGAGCTGCTGGAAGCCGGTATCGATGTCTTCACCACCATCAACGTGCAGCACCTGGAAAGCCTGAATGATGTGGTCAGTGGCGTGACGGGGACGCCGGTGCGTGAAACCGTGCCGGACCCGTTTTTCGATAGCGCCGATGAGGTAGTACTGGTGGATTTACCGCCGGACGATCTGCGCCAGCGGTTGCATGAAGGCAAAGTGTATATCGCAGGCCAGGCGGAGCGCGCTATCGAACACTTCTTTCGTAAAGGGAACCTGATAGCGCTGCGCGAACTGGCGCTGCGGCGCACCGCCGATCGGGTGGACTCGCAGATGCGCGACTGGCGGGACAGCCTGGGAGAGGAGAAAGTCTGGCACACCCGCGATGCGATTTTGCTCTGTATCGGGCATGGCGCGGGGAATGAAAAACTGTGCCGCAGCGCCGCGCGGCTGGCGGCTAAGCTTGGCAGCGCATGGCATGCGGTGTATGTCGAAACCCCGACGCTGCATAAACTTCCCGAAGCGCAGCGGCGGTCAATTTTAAGCGCGTTGCGCCTGGCGCAGGAGTTGGGCGCTGAAACCGCGACGCTTACCGACACGGCTGAAGACAAAGCCATTTTACGCTACGCCCGCGAGCACAACCTCGGCAAAATCATACTCGGCAGGCACAACAAACGCCGCTGGTGGAGTAAGCCCTCGTTCGCCGAGCGGCTGGCGCGCCGCGCGCCGGATGTGGATATCGTGCTCATCACGCTGGATGATGGCCCCCTCCCGCTTCCCGCCCGCCCGGCAGAGCCGCGCTCATTTATTGAGCGCTACCGGGTGCAACTCAAAGGCTGCGTGGTGGCCCTCGCCCTGTGTGCCGCCATCACGCTGATTGCCATGCAGTGGCTGAGCGCTTTTGACGCCGCCAACCTGGTGATGATCTACCTGCTCGGCGTGGTGCTGATAGCGCTGTTTTATGGCCGCTGGCCTTCAGCTTTTGCCACGGTCATTAACGTGGTGAGTTTCGATCTCTTTTTTATCGCGCCGCGCGGGACGCTGGCGGTCACCGATGTGCAATACCTGCTGACTTTTGGCGTGATGCTGAGCGTGGGCCTGCTGATTGGCAACCTGACGGCGGGCGTGCGCTACCAGGCGCGCGTGGCGCGCTACCGGGAGCAACGCACCCGCCATCTGTATGAGATGTCAAAAGCGCTGGCGGTCGGGCGCAACAGCCTGGATATCGCCACCACCTGTGAAACCTTTATTCACTCCACCTTTAACGCCCGCAGTAAACTGCTGGTGCCGGACCATAGCGGGCAACTGGTGGCGTTGACGCAAAGCCAGATAACGCCCTGGGATGATGCGATTGCCCGCTGGAGTTTTGATAAAGGCCAGCCTGCCGGAGCAGGCACCGACACCCTGCCCGGCGTGCCGTATCAGATCCTGCCGCTAAAAAGCGACGCCAAAACCTGGGGATTGTTGGTTGTCGAGCCTGCCCATCTTCGCCAGTTAATGATCCCCGAGCAGCAACGGCTGCTGGAAACGTTCACGCTGCTGGTTGCCAGCGCCCTGGCGCATCAGGCACTGGCTGCCAGCGAAGAGCAGGCGCGGCTGGCAAGCGAACGGGAGAGCGTGCGCAATGCGCTGCTGGCGGCGCTTTCGCACGATTTACGCACGCCGCTGACCGTGCTGTTTGGCCAGGCGGAGATCCTGACGCTGGATCTCGCCAGCGAAGGCTCAAAACACGCGCCGCAGGCCAACGAAATCCGCCAACATGTGTTGAACACCACGCGGCTGGTGAATAATCTGCTGGATATGGCCCGTATCCAGTCCGGCGGTTTTAACCTGAAAAAAGAGTGGCTGACGCTGGAAGAGTTAGTGGGTAGCGCGCTCAAAACGCTTGAGCCAGGCCTCGGCGGGCGGCACATTACCCTGGCGCTGCCCGACCCGTTAATGCTGGTGCATGTGGATGGCCCACTCTTTGAGCGGGTGCTGATTAATTTGCTGGAAAATGCGGTGAAATACGCCGGATGGCAGGCGGAAATCGGCATCCGCGCCCACAGCACGCCCGATGCCCTGATGCTTGACGTGTGGGATAACGGACCGGGTATTCCACCAGGCCAGGAGCAGGCGATTTTTGCGAAGTTCGCGCGTGGCAACAAAGAGTCATCCATTCCCGGCGTCGGGCTTGGCTTAGCTATCTGCCAGGCGATTGTGGAGGTTCACGGCGGCACCCTTAGCGCCCACAACCGCCCGGAAGGCGGCGCGCTGTTTTGTGTTACGCTTCCTCGCGAAAATCCACCGCAACTTGATGAGTTATCAGAGGATCTGTGATTAACGTTCTGATTGTTGAAGATGAACAGGCTATTCGTCGCTTTCTGCGCACCGCGCTGGAAGCCGAAGGACTGCGCGTTCATGAAGCGCAGACGTTGCAGCGAGGCTTAATCGAAGCCGCCACCCGGAAACCGGATCTGGTTATCCTCGATCTGGGTTTGCCGGACGGAGACGGGATCGATTTTATTCGCGACCTGCGCCAGTGGAGCCAGATGCCGGTGATTGTGCTGTCGGCCCGCACGGAGGAGAGCGATAAAATTGCCGCCCTTGATGCGGGGGCCGATGATTACCTGAGTAAACCGTTCGGTATTGGCGAGTTGCAGGCGCGCCTGCGGGTGGCGCTGCGCCGCCACGCCAGCAGCGCGCCGGATGAGCCGATCTTCACGTTTTCCGACATCCGGGTTGATCTTGCCAACCGGCGTATTCAGCGCGGTGATGAGGAAATCCATCTCACGCCTATCGAGTTTCGCCTGCTGGCGGTGCTGCTCAATAACCACGGCAAGGTGCTGACCCAGCGGCAGCTTCTCAGCCAGGTATGGGGGCCAAACGCCGTCGAGCACAGCCACTATTTGCGCATCTATATGGGGCATTTACGGCAAAAACTGGAGCGAGACCCGGCGCGTCCTTGTCATTTAATCACCGAAACCGGGATTGGCTATCGATTCATGCTCTGAAAGCGTATCCTGTTGTTATACAGGAGGTGAATCATGAGCGCCTGGTTAATTTATGCTCTGCTGTCGGCGCTGACCGCCGCGCTGGTAGCGATTTTCGGTAAAATCGGCCTGCAACATCTTGATGCGAATACCGCCACTGCCGTGCGCGCAGTGGTGATGGCGCTGTTTCTGGTGGGCGTGGTGGTGGTGCAGGGAAAGTTGTCGCTGGTCAGCGCGGTGCTGGCAGATAAAAAAGCGTTGCTGTTTGTCGTGCTAAGCGGCGTGGCGGGTGCGCTGTCGTGGCTGTTCTATTTTATGGCAATTAAAAACGGTAGCGTGTCGCGGGTGGCGCCCATCGATAAGCTCAGCGTGGTGTTTGCCGTGGTGCTGGCGGTGGTGTTGCTGGGTGAGAAGGTCTCGCTGGTTGCCGGTGCAGGCGTGGTGCTGATTGCTGCTGGCGCGTTGCTGGTCGCGCTGGGGTAAAGGCTCCCGCAGGAGCCTTACTGGTTATGCGTTTTTCAGCACGTCGCTGACAATCTCTACCGCTTCTTTTTCAATCTGCTGACGGTGCTCAGCACCGAGGAAGCTTTCGCAATAGATTTTGTAAGCGTCTTCCGTACCGGACGGGCGCGCGGCGAACCAGCCGTTTTCCGTCATCACTTTCAGACCGCCAATCGACGCGCCGTTACCGGGTGCTGCCGTCAGACGCGCAATGATCGGGTCTCCGGCGAGCGTGCTGGCGCTGACCATCTCTGGCGACAGCTTAGAAAGCGCGGCTTTCTGCGCCGACGTCGCCGCTGCCTGCAAACGGTTATAGCTCGGCGCGCCAAAACGCGCGGCCAGCTCATCGTAATGCTGCTGCGGGTTTTTCCCGGTCACCGCGGTGATTTCTGCCGCCAGCAGGCACATAATGATGCCGTCTTTATCCGTTGACCACGGCGTGCCGTCGAAGCGCAGGAACGACGCGCCCGCGCTCTCTTCGCCGCCAAAGCCAAAGCTGCCGTCATGCAGGCCATCAACAAACCATTTAAAGCCGACCGGCACTTCCACCAGCTTGCGCCCCAGCGCGTCAACAACACGGTCAATCATCGCCGAAGAGACCAGCGTCTTACCGACAGCAACCTCTTTGCCCCACTGCGGACGATGCTGGAACAAATAATTGATAGCCACCGCCAGGTAGTGGTTCGGGTTCATCAGCCCTGCCGGGGTCACGATACCGTGGCGGTCATAATCCGGGTCGTTTGCGAAAGCCAGGTCAAACTTATCGCGCAGCGCCAGCAGACCGGCCATTGCGCACTCGGAGGAGCAATCCATACGGATAGCGCCGTCTTTGTCCAGATGCATAAAGCGGAAAGTCTGATCGACCTGATCGTTAACAAGGGTCAAGTCCAGCTTGTAGTGCTCAGCGATACGCTTCCAGTACTCGATACCGGAACCGCCCAGCGGATCAACGCCCAGCTTCAGCCCTGCTTTCTGGATAGCGGCCATATCGACGATGTCGGCCAGCCCTTCAATAAAAGGTTGCACCAGATCTTTTTGCGTCACGTGGCCGGATGCCAGCGCCGCGTCCAGCGAAAGGCGTTTGACCCCTTTCAGGCCATCGGCCAGCAGCGCGTTCGCGCGGTCTTCCACCACTTTGGTGACATTGGTATCGGCCGGGCCGCCGTTTGGCGGGTTGTATTTGATGCCGCCATCTTCCGGCGGGTTATGCGACGGTGTGATAACGATACCGTCGGCCTGCGCGCCGCCGTTTTTATTGTGTACCAGGATAGCATTGGAAACCGCAGGCGTCGGCGTAAAGCCGTTATTTTCCTGCACAATCACGTCCACGCCGTTGGCTGTCAGCACTTCCAGCACCGAGATAAACGCCGGCTCAGAGAGCGCATGGGTGTCTTTGCCCACATAGCAAGGCCCGGTGATGCCGTTTTTCGCACGCTCTTCGGCAATCGCCTGGGCAATCGCCAGAATATGCTGCTCGTTAAAGCTGTGGCGACCCGCGCTGCCGCGGTGACCAGACGTACCAAATTTGACCGCATGTTCTGAGTTGCCGACTTGCGGTTTTAGCACGTAGTACTGCGCAGTGAGCTGAGCGACGTTAATCAAATCGTTCTGTTGTGCAGGTTGCCCCGCACGTGGGTGGTTAGCCATTGCCTGGTCCTTTTCAATGCAAGGATTAAATTGTACCGCAAACTTTTTCAATCAATTCCGCCGGGAACTGCATTGACTGCATGATGTGCTCGATCATGCTGCATTTACGGCCCGTATTCGTGTTGGTAATAACCCAAAATGGGGTATCCGGCACCTGTTTTGGTTTCGTCTGGTTGCCGTTTTGCAACAACGTTTGCTCGTTGAGAGCAAAGTATACGCGCGTGCGCCCGTGCAGGGATTCAGTGGATTCTGTAAAGCCTTTTTCATCAAGTGAATAAAGCGTCGACAGCACCAGCAGAAAACGGTTAACCGCTTTTTTCTGCTCCGCGTATTCATCAGACAATAATAGTTCACGCACGGCGCGGACTTTGTCTTTTGCGGTATTGACCGGTTTCACCGCTTCAGCGGTACGCGCTTCTTTTACCGGAGCATGTGTGTGGGCAGGCAGAGACTGTGGTACGGCGGAAAATTTCAGCATGCGCCGTAAAATATCTGACGCGCTTTCGCCAATATGCTTAGTATGGCTGGCAATATAACTGTAAAGCTCGTCATCAACTTCGATAGTTTTCATCTTAATCCAGTGAGATATCTAATCTGAATACAAGTGTTGGGATTATAAAGTGAAATCGCAACATCGGGTAGCGTCAAACCAGGATGGCGGCAAAACTCAGAGAAATTCTCAACCTTGCAGCCGGGCGGTAGAATGTTCACCATAATAGCCTATCCCTGAGGCGTGAAAAAAAGAACTTTGCCATGAAATTGAATACGCGCGCGCAAACTGCGCAACAACCGCACAACAATTCACCCATTATTCTGGTGCACGGTCTGTTTGGTAGCCTGGATAACCTCGGCGTGCTGGCCAGGGATCTGGTGGCCGACCACGATGTGGTGCAGGTGGATATGCGCAACCACGGGCTTTCGCCACGTTCTGCTGAAATGAACTACCCGGCGATGGCGCAAGACCTGCTCGATACGCTTGATGCGCTGCAGATAGAGAAAGCGACGTTTATCGGCCACTCGATGGGAGGCAAAGCCGTAATGGCGCTCACCGCGCTGGCACCAGAGCGCATTGACCAGCTGGTGGCAATTGATATCGCGCCGGTGGATTATCAGGTGCGCCGCCATGATGAAATCTTTGCAGCTATCAATGCGGTCAGTGAGGCGCATGCCACCACGCGCCAGCAGGCCGCTGCGCTGATGCGCGAACAGCTTAATGAAGAAGGCGTGATTCAGTTTTTACTGAAATCGTTTGTTGAGGGCGAATGGCGGTTTAACGTGCCGGTCTTGTGGGATCAGTATCCGCATATTGTTGGCTGGCAGACCGTTCCGGCGTGGGATAAACCCGCGCTTTTCGTGCGCGGCGGCAACTCGCCTTATGTCACCGAAGCGTATCGCGACGCGCTGCTCACACAGTTCCCGCAGGCGCGGGCACATGTTATCGCCGGGGCGGGCCACTGGGTGCATGCAGAGAAGCCCGAAGCGGTGATGCGCGCCATTCGTCGTTATCTTGCTGATAAGCCTGAGTGATTAAAAATCCGCCGACTGGTCGATTCCATGCGCCCGGTCGTTGGCGCGCTCGTTATGCTGATGTATGATGGCGCGCTAATCAGCCCGGGCACTGGCCCGATTGCTTGTATCTCCCGTAGTATGCTTAAACCATGGCTAAAGAACAAACGGACCGCACGACACTAGATCTGTTCGCAAATGAGCGTCGACCGGGCCGACCCAAGACCAACCCGCTCACGCGCGATGAACAGTTGCGCATTAACAAACGCAACCAGCTAAAACGCGATAAAGTTCGCGGGCTTAAGCGTGTCGAGCTGAAGCTGAATGCCGACGCGGTTGACGCGCTAAACGAGCTTGCCGAAGCGCGGAACATGAGTCGCAGCGAACTGATAGAAGAAATGCTGCTCACTCAGCTTAACGCCTTGCGCGGCTAGCGAATAATCCGAAACGCCTTCCAAAATTTTGCTTTCATGTAGCATACAGTGCAGTCGGCGGTGATTCCGTTTCCGCGCGCTTGTCTGTTCTGCTATGATTGCCCTTATCTGTGGGCTTATCGCCACCACCATACCATTTAGTTTCAAGAGGTTATTTTACTCATGGCAATTACAGGCATTTTCTTCGGCAGCGACACCGGTAACACCGAAAATATTGCAAAAATGATCCAGAGTCAGCTTGGTAAAGACGTTGCCGACGTACATGACATTGCCAAGAGCAGCAAAGAAGATCTCGAAGGCTATGACATCCTGCTGCTCGGCATTCCGACCTGGTATTATGGTGAAGCGCAGTGCGACTGGGATGACTTTTTCCCTACGCTCGAAGAAATTGATTTCAACGGTAAGTTAGTGGCGCTGTTCGGCTGTGGCGACCAGGAAGACTACGCGGAGTATTTCTGCGATGCGCTGGGCACCATTCGCGATATCATTGAACCGCGCGGCGCAACAATTGTGGGTCACTGGCCTACCGCCGGGTATCATTTTGAAGCATCGAAAGGTCTGGCGGATGATGATCACTTCGTGGGTCTGGCTATCGACGAAGACCGCCAGCCGGAGCTGACCGCCGAGCGCGTGCAGCAGTGGGTGAAGCAGGTGCGCGAAGAGTTGCACCTTGACGATATCCTCAATGCCTGATGATGACGGCATGTCGGCAAGACATGCCGTATTAATAGGTAGAAGCAATGAAATTAATTGCTACAAATTTTTAACTTTTTCTGCCATCGCGGTACAATAGGCCCTGCTAATGTGAGGTGGATCATGGACCAGGTCGTCCACCCCACGTTTTATAAGCTTACCTTACTTGAGGGCTTGCAGTTTTCATTTATACATGGCAGTTCTATAATGAGACGCATTATCCCAGGTGCATTCCTTATAACTTCCTTGAGGGAAGTGAATCGTATAGCAACAGGACAGATTCCGCATGACTGACAACAATACCGCATTAAAGAAGGCCGGCCTGAAAGTCACGCTTCCTCGGTTAAAAATTCTGGAAGTGCTTCAGGAACCGGATAACCATCATGTCAGTGCGGAAGATTTATATAAACGACTGATCGACATGGGCGAAGAGATTGGGCTGGCCACGGTGTACCGTGTTCTTAACCAGTTCGATGACGCCGGGATTGTGACCCGTCATAATTTCGAAGGCGGTAAATCCGTTTTTGAACTGACTCAGCAGCATCACCATGATCACTTGATTTGCCTCGACTGTGGCAAAGTGATTGAATTCAGTGACGACTCTATCGAAGCTCGCCAGCGTGAAATTGCCTCCCGACACGGCATCCGTCTGACGAACCACAGCCTTTACCTGTATGGTCACTGCACCGAAGGTGACTGCCGCGAAGATGAGCACGCTCACGACGCAAAGTAATTTGTGCAACATACTCTGAGCCAACCTGACGGTTGGCTTTTTTTTGCCTGTAATAAAAAGCCCGGCAAGCTCTCGCCGCCGGGCATCTTCACCGCTCTCTTTATGCTTTTACGTTATCCACCCGGCTCATACGTTTCCCGTCCGGGCTGACCGTGCGCACCTGCACCTCACCGCTGACCTGCGGGCGGGCACTGTCATTATAGCGCTGCCAGTTTTTGCCGCCGTCGGTTGAGTACTCAACAACCATACCGGGGAAACTGGTGTTGGCTTCAAGCTTGCCCTCCACCACGCGCGCGCCGGGCACCGGCAGACGGTAGTTCACGCCTGCTTTATCCAGCTTCGCCAGCTCGCGACTGCCTAACAGATTGGCAAAGCGTACCCAGTCTTTGTGCAGTGCGTTCACATCGACCTGATGTGTCTCGCCGCCTTTATACTCCCGGCCCGCCTGGTAATCCTGCTCCCAGGCCGCGCGATGCCAGGCGCGTTCAGCAACAGAGAACATACGCGGGTAGATCATGTATTCCATCTGGTCATCGGTACGCACCACTTCGCTCCACAACTGGGCTGAGAGGCCATACGCGCCCGGCCAGGGTTTATCGGATTTGGCGCTAAAAGCGTTGCCGTCCCGATCGACTGAGGTTTCCGCGTTTTGTGGCATATTGTCCGGCGCGAAGCTAAAGATTTTACGCTCATCGCTAAAACGCGTTCCCCAGTAGTAACCGCTCTCTGCCGGATGTACCTCATTCGGGAAGTCGAGGTAAACATAGTCCGGGTTAGAGACGACAACACGGAAGCCTTTATTCGCCCAGTCGTTTACTGAGTCAAAACCGCCCCAGTAAAGGGTATCCCAGAAGTTAACATTGACATGATCGGTCGCAAATTCCGAGGCGTTTTTGGCATCCTTCAGCCCATCCTGCCAGGCCTGCATGGTGTTGATGCCGTGTGCTTTCACAAGCTTACTCACTTCAACGCCAAAGTAGCTGGAGAGGTGCTCAACATCGGCAACCTTGCCTGCTTTGATCATTGCCTGGCACGCCTGAGACTTCGCCCAGGGTTTATCCTGATTGCTTTGATCGATAATCCCTTTGCCCGCTTCCGGGTTTTTCTTGTCGGTGTAACCCGCGCCGAGATAGATATTTTTCGCTTCGTCACCGCCAAAATGCCAGGTATTCAGCGTCAGTCCGGCTTCTTTATGCATCTGCTGAATTTCACCCATCACTTTATCAACAAAGTTACGCGATGAATTGAGGCACGGGTTGAGATAGCCGGTACGGTTATAGAACTGCACGCCGGTGGTGTTGGAGGTATCGGTCGGATCGAGCAGGCGGAACTGGTTCGCTTCCTGCTCTTTGCCCTCTTTCATCAGCTTTTCATAACGGGCTTCCATGGCTATCACCGCCGCACGCGCGTGGGCAGGCATATCGATCTCCGGGATCACTTCTATCTGCCGCGCTTTGGCGTATTTTAAAATCTCGATGTAATCCGCGCGCGTAAAGTAGCCGCTGCCGGTGTTATCGCTGCCAGGGCCGGAGCCAAGCTGCGGCAGCAGGCAGGTTTTCTCGCTCAGATCGTGGCAGCGCTTGCTGCCGATGTCGGTCAGCTCCGGCAGGCCAGGGATCTCAATGCGCCAGCCTTCGTCATCGCTCAGATGGAAGTGGAATTTATTGAGCTTGTAAGCCGCCATTTGATCCAGCAAACGCAGCACCGCCTCTTTGCTGTGGAAATTGCGGCCAACGTCCAGATGAATCCCGCGATAGTCAAAGCGCGGCGCATCTGTCGCGGTTAGAGTTGCGATTTTCAGCGGCCCTTCGGCCGGGAGAAGCGACAGAACAGATTGCAGGCCGTAGAACACGCCCGCTTCGTCATAGCCGGTGATAACCGTTTCTTTCTCGCCAATCGTCAGCTGATACGCGCCGGACACCGGTTCATCGCCTTCAAACTTATCGCTGGCGATTTCCCCTCGAACCGGGTATGTCCCCTCTTTCACCCCTAACAATGCAAAGCGTGCTTTCACCGCCTCCAGCGATGCCGCCGACAGCCCCGGTAGCGCAAGCTTCACGCCGTTACTCAGATCCACATCCTGGCCGTGCACGCTCACCTCGCGCGGCGTCGGCACAATTTGCCCGCGCAGCGCCTGCAGATTCAGCGCCTTGACGTCGCTGTTTTTATCAAAGCGCGCTTCGGCCGTCATCAGCACGTTTTTATCATCCGGCGTCCGTTTCCACTGCCCGGTCAGCGGTGTGACGAACTGCGACAAATCTTCGCTATCCGTATTGGCGATAACTTTTGGCGTGGCCCCGTCGGCAGTGACATACCAGCGCGGCAGCACGTCGGTGACGAAAAGCTGCCAGTATTCATTGATAACCGGGATCTCAACCGACTGCTTTGCCGGGAAGCCGGTGAATTTTTCCGTCGGCTCCAGCTTGTGCAAATCGCCCATAATATGGGTCACTTTAAACTGGTCATTCGCCACGTCCAGAATCGGGCGAATGCTGTGGAAATAGATAGCCCAGTCCTTGTCAGTGACCGCTTCGCCGTTATTGGTCAGCGTCACCACAGCCTTGCTACAGGATGCCCAGTCTGCGCCAAGCTTTGCGCAATCGACACCGTTGAGGGCGGCAAAATTATCCTTCACCGCGTAGTTAAGATGGAACTGGCTGATCGCATCCACTGTGCTCTGGCTTGCCTGCGCAGGCAGGCTGCCCATCAGGCCAAGTACGGCGCTGGCAAGTAGTGTTAATCGAACTGTTTTCATGAGTTATTCCTTCAGGCGTCCGGCATGCTTATCAAAAAATAGTGAAAGGTGCAGTGACCATAAATTTCACGTCGCGCTCATCCTGGAAGATGTTGCCGTAACCACCGCTCCAGCTCGGAATGTCGGAGTGGTTGTCGTATTGTGTGAAGTGCAGCTTAAACATGGTGCCTTTCGCACGGCCTTCCTGAACGGTGTAGATAGCATCCAGGCTGTAGGCAGACTCTTTGATTTTATTCGACGGGAAATCCGTGGCCTGGCCGTTAACCAGTTGCCATGTTGACGGTTTAGCATCCCAGGCGTAGGCATACGAAGCCCCCACTGACCAGCCCGGCAGATCCCAGTTTTTCAGGTCATACATCGCACCAAAGAACACCGCTTTTTCGCCGTTGGCGTTGAAGTCCGAGCGGTTATCCCACCAGATATCCAGACGACCGTTGGAAGAGGCATACTTTGGCGTCATACGTTGCAGAAAGTAGCCCTGCTGGCCTTCTGCTTTGACCCAGGTTCCTTCAAGACGTAAATCCACCGGGCCGATGGTGTAGCCAAAGGTCAGCGCCTGTAACCAGGCCAGGCCGTCGTAAATATCGTTAACAGTGTGGCTGGACGCTTTATCACGCGCGCCATAGAACTGGTAGCTGGTGCTAAGCGGGCTGCCCGCTACCGGGAATTTGTAGCTCGCTTTGGCAAAATACTGATCGACAAAACCTTCGGCCTGACCAAATGCCGCTTCCAGCACCAGGTCGTTTTTAAAATCGTACTTCGCGCCCAGCGAGTGCAGGTATTTAACTTTGGTCTTATTGTCGTTGCGGTAAAACTTATCCATCTCCAGATGCCACGGCGCTTTGTACTTGTTGGTCCACATGTACGAGAAGCTCAGCGCGCCCGCATCGCCGTAGTCAAAATTCGCCCCGGCTTCCGCGCCCTGATAAGTGCCCGGCATAAAACTCCAGTGTGGCGCGAATAATGTCTGACCGGTCGGCTGGATATAACCGGCGCGTACCCACACCGGGCCATATTTAAATTTCGCCGCCGCTTTATATAAACTTACGCCGCTTTTATCGCCTTTATAGGTTTCTTTATACGCTTTATTACTGTGAGAAAAGGCGATTTCGTTCGGGTGCCCGCTCTTGCTGTCTTCCGCCATTTCAATGGCTGTAAAAGCAGCAATATCCAGGCCGAACATATCCGCAGCAAAACCGGACTGGAAATCAAGGTTCGCATTCCAGGTTGCGTGTGAGAGGTTAGTCGTATATTTGCCGTAATCTTCACTGCCTGGTGTAAGATCTTTGCGGTCGCGCTCACGCTGCCAGTAATAAATACCCCCGGTTAGCGTGGAATCATCAATAAAACCCGCCGCCTGCGCCTGCGGTGCTACAACCCAGCCCGACATTGCCGTGACGCTGGCAATAGCCAGCGCCAGCGCACTACGTTTGCCAATAAACGTACGCATGTGTAATTCCTTTAATTTGATGTTTATAACGTCGCCGGGAACGGCGAAAAAAAGACAAAAAGTTTAATTAGTTAGCAAAACACCCGAATGAGCTAATGCCTTAAGACTATTTTTCGCGACGCGAATTATCAATGCCTTTTGTTCATCAAATTACAGGATTATGACAGAGTGCACATATTTAGACGTATTTTGTAATATTCACAAAATCACCACACAATTAAGAAAAAACTCGTTACTTTTCAGATATTATTTTTTATTGATAACGATTACATTAATATTTTTTATTTAATGGCGAGGTATTAATTAACTTAAATAATGTCAATGGGGAGATATATTAATTCGCGACGCGAAAATTAATACAAGTAATCACTTAAAGGATAAGCAAAAAAAACGCCGCGAGTCGCGGCGTTGGAATTAAATGGTATGTGGTTGACCTGGTCAGTCAGCGATTTTCGCCCAAGTATCCCGCAAACCTACAGTGCGGTTAAACACTGGTTTGGTAGCGGTTGCATGGCGGCTGTCGAGGCAGAAATACCCCTCGCGCTCAAACTGGTACGCTTTGCCCGCTTGCGCTTCTTTGAGTGACGGTTCCGCGTAACCCTGGCGAATAACCAGTGATTCCGGGTTAAGCGTTGCCAGGAAATCTTCCGCAGCGCCAGGGGTTGGCACGCTGAACAGGCGATCGTAGAGGCGAATCTCTACCGGCAGCGCATGCTGTGCGCTAACCCAGTGGATAACACCTTTCACTTTGCGGCCATCTGCCGGATCTTTGCTGAGCGTGTCCGCATCGTAAGAGCAGAAAATGGTGGTGATATTGCCTTCGGCATCTTTCTCCACGCGCTCGGCTTTAATCACGTACGCATTACGCAGACGCACTTCTTTGCCAAGCACCAGACGCTTGTATTGCTTGTTGGCTTCTTCGCGGAAATCCGCGCGATCGATCCAGATTTCGCCGCTGAACGGTACTTCACGCGTGCCCATTTCCGGCTTGTTCGGATGGTTCGGCATCGTTACGATTTCGCTGCTGCCCTGCGGGTAGTTTTCGATAACCAGTTTCACCGGATCGATAACCGCCATGGCGCGCGGCGCGTTTTCGTTCAAATCTTCGCGAATGCAGGACTCCAGCGACGCCATCTCGATAGTGTTGTCCTGCTTGGTGACGCCAATGCGTTTGCAGAACTCACGAATGGAGGCCGCGGTATAACCACGGCGGCGCAGACCAGAGATGGTCGGCATACGCGGGTCGTCCCAGCCTTCAACATGCTTATCTGTGACCAGCAGGTTGAGTTTGCGCTTGGACATCACGGTGTACTCCAGATTCAGACGAGAGAACTCGTACTGACGCGGGTGAACCGGGATGGTGATGTTATCCAGCACCCAGTCATACAGGCGACGGTTGTCCTGGAACTCCAGTGTACACAGTGAGTGGGTAATGCCTTCCAGCGCATCGCTGATGCAATGGGTAAAGTCATACATCGGGTAGATGCACCACTTATTACCAGTCTGGTGGTGTTCTGCAAATTTGATGCGATACAGCACCGGGTCGCGCATGACGATAAATGGCGAAGCCATATCGATTTTCGCACGCAGGCAAGCGGTGCCTTCGGCGAAACCACCGGCACGCATTTTCTCAAACAGCGCCAGGTTCTCTTCTACGCTGCGATCGCGAAACGGGCTGTTTTTGCCCGGCTGCGTCAACGTACCTCGATACTCGCGGATCTGCTCCGGGGTGAGTTCATCAACGTATGCCAGGCCTTTGTTGATAAGCTCAATTGCATACTGATAAAGCTGGTCGAAATAATCTGAGGAGTAGCAGATGTCGCCTGACCACTGGAAACCCAACCACTGCACGTCGTTTTTAATCGACTCAACGTATTCGATATCTTCTTTTACCGGGTTGGTGTCATCGAAGCGCAGATTGCACTGCCCCTGGTAATCCTGGGCAATACCAAAGTTCAGGCAGATGGATTTTGCATGGCCGATGTGCAGATAACCATTCGGCTCAGGCGGAAAACGGGTATGGATCGTGGTGTGCTTACCACTGGCCAGATCTTCATCAATGATCTGACGAATAAAGTTAGTTGGGCGGGCTTCTGCCTCACTCATCGCGGGTTCCTCAAAACGTAAATAACGTATAACGGCACATGATCTTATAAGAGGACGCAGGAAACAACCCTTAGTTATATAATTCCCCCTCCTGCGCAGGATGCTAAATAAGGCAGTGGCCAGTAACACGCCCTGGGAGCCACGCCGATCAATGTTAATGCAGGCAAATGGTTGCGTAGTGTGAAATTCAGCCGCTTAATGCCAGGCTGCTTTATAGAAGAAGCGCCAGCTGGAAGGCATAATAAATATCCTCCGGCATAGCCGGAGGTTTTTCAGATGCGCCTATAAGGCTCTATTACCAGCCGCGCCCTAACAGGCGCATACGATCTGACATTTGCATCAAACTTCGTTACTTACGGCCCGTA
>NZ_JBQPOM010000019.1:0-44151 GCF_052220145.1 Vagococcus sp. WN89Y
CGCTTTATTATCACTTAAAGACAATGAAGCACGCGGAAAAATATCAGCATGTCAGGGAGAAAATCACCGCAATATATCAATACCATAAAGGTCGGTATGGTTACCGCCGCATCACACTGGCACTCAGACGTTGTGGTTATCTGATTAATCACAAAACTGTTCAGCGACTGATGGGGAATATGTCCCTGATGGCAGTAATCCGGGTAAAGAAGTACCGTTCCTGGAAAGGTCAGGTTGGTGTGGTTGCCCCCAACATTCTCAGACGTGACTTCAGGGCAAAAAGCCTAATGAAAAATGGGTAACGGATGTCACTGAATTCGCCGTAAATGGTGAGAAACTTTATCTTTCACCGCTGCTGGACGTGTTTAACGGCGAGGTCATATCGTACAGTCTGTCAGAAAGACCTGTGATGGGGCTGGTACACACAATGCTGGAGAAGGCGTTCCTGAGGCTGAATCCTGGCGACACACCTTTGCTTCATTCAGATCAGGGCTGGCAGTATCAGATGGCAGCTTATCAGGGAAAATTAAAAGCTAAGGGCGTGCTCCAGAGTATGTCGAGGAAAGGTAATTGCCTGGATAATGCGATGGCTGAAAGTTTTTTTAGCACGCTCAAGTCAGAGTGTTTTTATCTGNAGGGGCTTTTTGTTTGATTAAGCAAAATGGCGGCGTTTATCCGTTTTCAAACACTTCATCGACCATCGCCGTCGCCAGGCGCACAGCGGAACACAGCCGCGGCATACCGAGCGCGACGGGTTGCCAGCTCTGCGTTACCGACCAGCAAATCGGCTGACGCTCTGCATCGCACCACTCCCCCAGCCAGCCCAGCAAATCTTTATAATCCATTAACCCCGGCGTGGACGGAATCGATAGCCACTGATGATAATAGTGCCGCGTAGTGATGGCAGCATCGATTCCCTGGGCGAGAAACTCTGCGGCCATCACGCGCAGATTATCTTTCAGCATCTTCGCCACATCCGCACTTGCCAGGCGACAGGCATCGCCAAAAGCGCCCCAACGTAACTCTTCCAGCGCCACGTAACAGCGCCCGGCCATTGACCAGCCGCTGTAGTTCCCGACTCGCCAGTGGTTAAAGACCTGCTCGCTATGATGGCCCGCCTGCACTGCCAGCCCACGCCGGGTCAACGCTTTCTCTTTCCACGCGGCCCGCTGGCTGAAATGCTCCGCCAGTTCGTCAAGCTGCCGGGCGGCGGGGTTGGCCGGGCGGCTGACGGCCTGCTGCATAGCGCTAAGCCGCTGGGTAATACGGGTCAAGGCCAGATGCCCAGGGTCACGCGTGCTGGCCAGCTTTTCCGCCAGACCTAAACGCAAGACTGCGTTTTCGTTGAGCATGCCGGACATCGCCCACGGACGCAGCTGCGTTTGCGCCATTATCTCCTGCGTTAACCGCTCGCGAAATGCCTGCTGTTGCGGCACGCCGGGTGCCTGGCGCGGGTTATCGTTGCCCTGCACCACATCTACGATAAATTTTGGGTAGATACATTCCAGTACCCTTCCCGGCCCATCCAGTAGTCTATTTTTCATGGTTGATCTGCTGCGAACAGGGTTTGTATATCATCGCGTAACAGACGTGCATCCTCATGGATCCAGCCAGCCGTCCTGATGCAGTTCTGCAAATGCTGCTGCAAAGCCTGCACGGATGATTCATTTTGCTGACGTATCGCCAGGCTATCACGCAGGCTTTCCTGCAATCCCTCCAGGCTTAATGAAAATTCCGCGAAAAACGTCGCCATCCCTGCTGACACGGAAATGTTCACCTGGGCGGCTAACGCTTTACGGATTTGCGCAAAAAAGTGGATAACATGATCGGTTAATTTCTTATGCAATGACGCCACATCGATCACGTAACGGGTACGGGTCGCCACATAATCGTCCCATCCCCAGCCAGGGTTATTGAGCCAGCGCGAGACCGTCTCTCGCATCGTCCCGCTTCGTGACGCCTGCCCGGCAGGGAGATCTTCCTCGGCGATCACGTCATTAAACAGCGCGCGGGTATTGAAGTTAAGCATGCTCGGCTGAAACGCGGGAAAAGTGATCCGTGTGCGAAACCCCGCATGATTCAGCTCTTCTTTAATACGCGTCTCGATCGGGCGCATCGCATCATTGAGCGAGCGTGCAAGCGTGGTTTCCAGTTCATCAAAACGTTGCGCCAGCTCGCGACTGATACGCTCCTGCGCCACCAGCAGAATGGTTTCGCAACCGGAGCGGATTTTGCTGAGCGCACTCTGCGCTTTGCTTTCATTTTCCAGCACCAGCTGCCCTGGCGTGTAGCTGTTCCCATACGGCTGATTCTCATGGTTTTCATTCACCATCTCGCTGACCCGACCGCCATAAAACCAGGCATCAATCGCTTCAACAATTTCAAACTGCTGCCCGTGGAGCCAGGTCTCCGCAGCCGCCAGCGCGCCTTCGACCTCATGGGAGACCTCGTCGCCAACGCTCTGCTGACGAGTTCGCAGCAGCGCCATATCCTCTTCGAGCCGCGCAATATTGTGCTCCAGCTGTTCACAGGCAACACTCAGTCCCTGATAGCGAAAATCGAGGTATTCCCGCGCGCTTTGCGTGTAATTGAGAAGCTTATGCGAGGCCGATCGCAGCGCAAACAGTGAGGCGTTTGCGTGAGCGGCCAGCAACAGTTTGCGGATCGGTTTCTCAAAGAGAGAATCCTCCCACAACAGATCGGCGGCGTGCCGGATATGCTCCGGATCGTCCAGATCGGCGCTTCGCCAGCGGCGGCCCAGCGCAGCTTCGGCAAAGTCCTGCACCCAACGCTGCTCTTGCGGGTTCGGTAATCGCCCATGATTGCGCAACTCATGGCGCGCGCGGTTCGCCAGGTATCCCCACATAGAGGAGACGGGAAAGATCTGCGACGGGTTAATATGCCCTTTCATTAATGTGCCGGAGATCATGGTGCGCACCTGATCTTCGTCGTCGCTGTTACGATCTTTCTGATCGAATTTATTCACCAGCGCATAGAGCGGCACCGAGCGGCCAACGGCAGAAATCGCCAGCCGCACTTCTTCATCAGAAATGGATTTAAGTTGGGTGTAATCCATAACGGCCAGCACCGCAGAAGCGCGCGCTAGCTGCTCGCTGAGCATTTTTTGCAGATGCGGCTGCCCGGATTCGTTCGGCCCCGGCGTGTCGAGCAGCGTCAGCTGGCCCGCCTCATTCTCAAGCCCGGCAAGATGCACAAACTCAACTTCAATCACCGGAATATGTTCGATAGCGGCATAGGCTGAAAACGGGAAGTCCACATCCAGTGCTTTTGACAAGCGCACCAGATCGTTAAGACTTTTTAAGCAGTGGAAAATAGGCTGCGCGCCGAGATAGTGCTTATCAAAAGCGCCTCCTTGCTCAATACGCTCCAGCAGCGCGGCCATGTCTTTGTCGATTTCCAGCTTTTGCGCCAGCTCTTCGCGACAATAATTCACCAGCCGCGCCTGTAGCTGTTGGGTCAGCGCGTCGATAGGCCCGACATGGGAAAAATGTAACACCGGCTCTTTCTGGCCTGGCGTGTGGCGAATCAGCGTCGGCAAAGCCGTCATCGGGCGGTTGCGGTTGGGCAGCACCTCTTTTCCCACGATAGCGTTAATCGTGGTCGATTTTCCCGCTTTCATCGTGCCGACAATAGCCAGCACCATTTCCAGTCGGGTGATTTTTCGTAGCTCGTTTTGTAATGTTGCTTGTTGCGCTTCAATACCGCGCGCCGTGAAATGTAATGGTAGAACATTTATGCCTTCAACGTTACCGATAACATTTTTTTCATCTAACGATGCGACCGGCATTTTTGTCAGTGCCAAAAGATTCTGTAATGAAAGCTGTAAAAGCCTTTCAGCCTCCTGGCTTAATTCAAAAATAGTTTGTGTGTGCATATTAAAAATCTTTCCTTAACGCAAATTTATTACTTGTTATTAAGCCGCGTTGGTTTATTAATGAAGTTGCGACTTTTATAATTACGTGTGGAAAATACTTATAAATAGATAACTCTCTGATGAGATTCAGAAAAATATATTTTGCTTACAAAAAATGTAGCCGTGTTCCTCCGGTGGAAAACCAGAGTTTCTTAGAGCGTAGCTCATTTTTAGAAACAATCAGGATATATCGTCATTTATTTTACCCAACCCCTGAAGAGGTAATATCTGCCGGTGCTGGCAGCGCCTACGGGTATGACTGTTCGTTAGCAAATAACAACTTTGCGACATCCCACAATATAGGAATTATTATTAGCTGGCAATTTCATCCAGGAAATATCATGAATATTTGGCATTAGTATTTTCTCCATTTTTTTGCTTTCTATTAGCATCGCTTAACCGAATGACAGGTTATGTCAGCACCTTTTTCTTTATATTTTTCTGAAAAAGAAATAATAACACCGGCAATTGTACGGTTTTGTTGTATAATTGCGGCCTTTTCAGGCCATGTGCCTTTTTGTTGCCGGTCACGTCCGGTTTTGTGTGTACTTTTTGAGGAAACATCCTATGCAACTTCCCCACTGCCCAAAATGTAATTCCGAATACACTTACGAAGATAACGGCATGTACATTTGCCCGGAATGCGCCTACGAATGGAACGACGCGGAACCCGCTCAGGATGCAGATGTATTAATCGTTAAAGATGCCAACGGTAATCTGCTGGCGGATGGCGACAGCGTCACCGTAATTAAGGATCTGAAAGTTAAAGGGAGTTCATCCATGCTGAAGATTGGCACTAAGGTGAAGAATATTCGCCTGGTGGAAGGCGATCATAATATTGATTGTAAAATTGATGGCTTCGGGCCGATGAAACTCAAGTCTGAGTTCGTTAAAAAGAACTAACCTGCTGCGGGAAGCCCTCTTCCCGCCGTTCATTTTTTAACCACACGAACTATACTTACTGGCTACGTTCATTACCAGGATAATGATCATGCCGCTTAGCCCTTACCTCTCTTTCTCTGGTCAATGCAATCAAGCCATTGATTTCTACCAACAAGCCTTACAGGCCGAGCTGACCTACAAAATTACCTTCGGCGAAATGCCAAAACCTCCTGACGAGGAGTACGAAGACGGCTGCGCATCCGGCCAGCCATTTTCTGAGCGTGATATCGCCCATGCGAATTTACGCATTGCCGGGAGCGACATCATGCTCAGCGACGGCAAGCCAAACGATGCCGCCTGGGCCGGGTTTACGCTAAGCCTGTCTACCGATGATATCGCACAAGGAAAAGCCTGGTTCGACGCACTCGCCGCCAGCGGGCGCATTACGATGCCGTGGCAGGAAACCTTTTGGGCACAGGGCTTCGGGATGGTCACCGACAAGTTTGGCGCCCCATGGATGGTCAATGTCGCTAAACCCATGAGCGACGCATAATTGACGACCTTCGGCGGGAGCGCCTCACAGCTCCCGCTTTTCATTCATCTCTTCGCCGCGAAAACTTCATCCGCCAGCAATCATTACATAACCGAAATGAAACAATAAATCGCCAGCATAAAGCCCATGAATGAAGGCTTGCTGCTGTTCATCAGCCTTCTGAATACATCTTTTTCGATGGTGAGGCTTTGATGACCATGCACCTATCCAGACATCCGACCACTTTCCCCACCCGCTACCAGGAGATTGCCGCCAGGCTGGAGCAGGAGCTGCGCAGTAACTACCGTTGCGGCGACTGGCTACCGGCGGAACATCAACTGGCCGCGCGTTTTGAGGTAAATCGCCACACCTTACGTCGCGCTATCGATCAGTTAGTGGAAAAAGGCTGGGTACAGCGCCGCCAGGGAATTGGCGTACTGGTGCTGATGCGCCCGTTCGATTACCCGCTTAATGCACAGGCGCGGTTCAGCCAGAATCTACTCGACCAGGGCAGCCACCCGACCAGCGAACGCATGCTGGCGGTACTGCGCCCGGCATCCAGCCACGTGGCGGACGCGCTGGGCGTGCGTGAAGGCGACAACGTTATCCACCTGCGCACCCGCCGCCGCGTTAACGGCGTCGCACTGTGCCTTATCGATCACTATTTCTCCGACTTGAGCCTGTGGTCGCTGCTGCAACAGTTTACCAGCGGTTCGCTGCACGACTTTCTACGCGAGCAGGCAGGCATCAGCCTGAAACGAACCCAGACACGCATCAGCGCCCGGCGCGCGCAGGCAAAAGAGAGCCGCTGGCTGGAGATCCCCAACATGGCGCCGCTGCTGTGCGTGCGCACCCTTAATCACCGTGACGGCGAGAAAAACGCAACGGAGTACTCCGTAAGCCTGACGCGCGCCGACATGATCGAATTTACGATGGAGCACTGAATGCACTTCGATACCCCGACGCGCCAGCGCTGGATGGCGGCGCTGTCACACTCCACACCGGAGATGCTGCGCGCGCACATGCGCACGCTTGGCCTTGCCCCCGATTATGAGCTGGTGCGCGCGCCGCAAACCGGGCTGGTACAAATCCAGGCCCGCATGGGCGCAACCGGCGAACGCTTCTTACCGGGCGATGCCACCTTAACGCGCGCCGTTATCAAACTGGCGAGCGGCACGCTGGGATTTAGCTGGGTACTCGGGCGCGATAAAGGCCATGCCGAGCGCTGCGCCGTCTGCGATGCCCTGCTGCAAGAGCCGGATGACTTTCAGACATTAATGGAAACGCTGATTACCCCACTGGAAGCCTGGCGCGCCGCGCGTATTCAGGCGCGCCAGGCCGAGATCAACACCAGCCGGGTCGACTTTTTCACCCTGGTTCGCGGAGATAGCGCATGACCTTACAACCTGCCTTCGCCTCGGCGGTACACGATGCCCAACACTGTTTCCGCCGCCTGTTAAAAGCCATGAGCGAACCGGGCGTGATTGTCTCGCTACCGCAGCTTAAGCACGGCTGGCCGCCGCTCAACCCGGCCTCCACCAGCGTATTGCTCACCCTGGTGGATAACGACACCCCTGTCTGGTTGTCAGAGGCTGTGAGTAACGACCTGATACGGCAAAACCTGCGTTTTCACACCGGCGCGCCGCTGGTAGACCAGCCAGGGCAGTCGCTGTTTGCCGTTGCCGATTACACCCTCAGCGCCCTGCAGCTTAGCGAGCTGCCCGCAGGCTCGGTGGTCAGCCCGGAAAACAGCGCCACCCTGATTTTGCAGCTCCCGGCGTTAAGCGGCGGACGTATGTTGCGCCTCACCGGGCCGGGAATTCAGGAGGAGCGCATGATTGCCCCGCAACTGCCGGAGTGCATAACCGATGAGTTTACCGATCGCCCGCACGCGTTCCCGACCGGAATCGACGTCATTCTTACCTGTGGCGATCGGGCGCTGGCGATACCGAGAACCACGCTTGTGGAGGTGTGCTGATGTACGTTGCGGTCAAGGGGGGCGAGAAGGCGATAGCCGCCGCCCATGCGCTCCAGGCGCAGAAACGCCGTGGCGACGTGGCGCTGGTGGAACTGAGCGTCGCGCAAGTCGCTGAACAACTGCATCTGGCGGTAGACAGGGTGATGACCGAAGGCGGTATCGCCGATCGCGAACTGGCTGCGCTGGCGCTTAAACAGGCGAGCGGTGACAACGTCGAAGCAATCTTTCTGCTGCGCGCCTACCGCACAACGCTGCCGCGCCTTGCGGTCAGTGAACCTGTCGACAGCAGCAAAATGCGCCTGGAGCGCCGTATCTCAGCAATTTATAAAGATATTCCCGGCGGCCAGTTGCTCGGCCCCACCTACGATTACACCCACCGTTTGCTCGATTTTACCCTGCTCGCCGAAGGAGAAACCTCTGCGCTGCAAACAGGGGAAGCCAGTGCGCAGGATGCGCCGCATGTGTTTGAGTTGCTGATCAAAGAAGGGCTGGCGAAAGCGGAGCAGGAGAGCGGCGCAACGCCAGACGACATCACCCGCCAACCGCCGGTTTACCCCTGCTCGCGCGCCTCGCGTTTGCAGCAATTAACGCGCGGTGACGAAGGTTATTTGCTGGCGCTGGCCTACTCTACCCAGCGCGGCTACGGGCGTAATCACCCCTTTGCCGGGGAGATCCGCAGCGGTTATGTCGCCATCAATATTGTGCCCGAAGAGCTGGGTTTTGCGGTAAACGTCGGCGAACTGCTGATAACTGAGTGCGAAATGGTTAATGGTTTCGTCGCCCCTCAGGACGAGGAGGCGCACTTTACCCGTGGCTACGGGCTGGTGTTTGGCCTGAGCGAGCGCAAAGCGATGGCGATGGCGCTACTCGATCGCGCCCTGCAAGCCGCCGAGTACGGTGAAGCCGTTACCAGCCCGGCGCAGGACGAAGAGTTTGTCCTCGCCCATGCCGACAACGTAGAGGCGGCAGGGTTTGTCTCGCACCTCAAACTGCCTCATTACGTCGATTTCCAGGCGGAACTGGACCTGCTCAGACAACTGCAACAGGAGAAGCGCCGTGGCTAACTCGCTGACCGGTTACAACTTTGCCTTTCTTGATGAGCAAACCAAACGCATGATCCGCCGCGCGCTATTAAAAGCCGTCGCGATCCCCGGCTTCCAGGTGCCGTTCGGCGGGCGCGAAATGCCGATGCCTTACGGCTGGGGAACCGGAGGAATTCAAATCACCGCCAGCGTGATTGGCGAAGAAGATGTGCTGAAAGTTATCGATCAGGGCGCGGACGACACCACCAACGCGGTGTCAATTCGCCAGTTTTTTACCCGTGTTACCGGCGTTGCCACGACGGAGCGCACCGTGGACGCCACGCTTATCCAGACGCGCCACCGCATCCCGGAAACCGCCCTTCGCGAAGATCAGATCCTCATCTACCAGGTTCCCATCCCGGAGCCGCTGCGTTTTATCGAACCGCGCGAAACCGAAACCCGCACCATGCACGCGCTGGAAGAGTATGGCGTGATGCAGGTGAAGCTGTATGAGGACATTGCGCGCTTTGGTAACTTCACCACCCGCTACGCCTGGCCGGTGAAGGTGAACAATCGCTACGTGATGGATCCGTCGCCGATCCCGGCATTTGATAACCCGAAAATGCACCGTATGCCAGCCTTGCAGCTCTTTGGTGCCGGGCGTGAAAAACGGATTTATGCCGTGCCGCCGTGGACGAAGGTCGAAAGCCTTGATTTTGCCGATTACCCCTTCGCGCCGCAAAAGTGGGATCACCCCTGCGCGATTTGCGGCTCAACCCATAGCTACCTCGATGAGGTGGTGCTGGATGATACCGGCACGCGGATGTTCGTCTGCTCCGATACCGATTTCTGCCGCCAACAGAGCGAGGCTTTGCATCAATGACTCAACCGCTGCTTTCGGTAAATCACCTCACCCATCTTTACGCGCCGGGTAAAGGTTTTATGGATGTGTCATTCGACCTGTGGCCTGGCGAGGTGCTGGGCATTGTTGGCGAGTCCGGTTCCGGTAAAACCACGCTCCTGAACACGCTGTCCGCCCGCCTGGCGCCGCAACAGGGGCAAGTTATCTACAAAGCGCGCGATCTGTATGCATTAAGTGAAGCCGGGCGCCGCCGCCTGCTGCGCACCGAATGGGGCGTCGTGCACCAGCACCCTCTCGATGGCCTGCGCCGCCAGGTCTCCGCCGGGGGAAACATCGGCGAGCGCCTGATGGCTATCGGCGCGCGGCACTATGGCGATATTCGCGCCAGCGCGCAGCAGTGGTTAAACGATGTGGAGATCCCCCCTTCGCGCATTGATGATTTACCCACCACGTTTTCCGGCGGTATGCAGCAACGTCTGCAAATCGCCCGCAACCTCGTCACTCGCCCGCAGCTGGTGTTTATGGATGAGCCAACCGGCGGGCTGGATGTCTCGGTACAGGCGCGCCTGCTGGATATGCTGCGCGGGCTGGTGGTGGAAATGAACCTGGCGGTGGTGATGGTGACCCATGATTTGGGTGTCGCACGCTTGCTGGCGCACCGCCTGCTGGTGATGCAGCAAGGTCGGGTGGTGGAAAGTGGCTTAACCGATCGCGTGCTTGACGATCCGCATCACCCTTACACCCAGTTGCTGGTCTCCTCTGTGCTGCAAAATTAAGGAGTTGTCGATGAATGTATTGCGTGTAGAGAACGTCAGCAAAACCTTTGTTCTGCATCATCAAAACGGCGTCCGCCTGCCGGTGCTGCATGAGACCTCCCTTTCTGTTGATGCCGGTGAGTGTGTGGTG
This sequence comes from Vagococcus sp. WN89Y, assembly GCF_052220145.1. Lineage (NCBI taxonomy): Bacteria > Bacillati > Bacillota > Bacilli > Lactobacillales > Enterococcaceae > Vagococcus > Vagococcus sp. WN89Y. The sequence continues at coordinate 10,117 of NZ_JBQPOM010000019.1, forward strand.
CTGCACGGGCACTCCGGCAGCGGTAAATCCACGCTTTTGCGCTCGCTGTACGCCAACTATCTGCCCGACGCCGGGCATATCCATGTGAAACATGGCGACGAGTGGGTGGATCTGGTGCAGGCTCCCGCGCGTAAAGTGCTGGAAGTTCGCCGCCAGACCCTCGGCTGGGTCAGCCAGTTTCTGCGCGTCATCCCCAGGGTGAGCGCGCTGGATATTGTGATGCAGCCGCTGCTGGAACAGGCCGTCGCGCGAGAGCGTTGCGCGCAAAAAGCAGGCGAGCTGCTCACGCGCCTGAATGTGCCTGAACGCTTGTGGTCCCTCGCTCCGGCCACCTTCTCCGGCGGCGAGCAGCAGCGCGTTAACATTGCCCGTGGCTTTATTGCCGACTACCCGATCCTGTTACTTGATGAACCAACTGCTTCGCTGGATGCGAAAAATAGCGCTGCCGTCGTTGAACTGATCGCGCAAGCCAAAGCGCGCGGCGCGGCGATTGTTGGCATTTTCCACGATGACGCGGTGCGTGAGCATGTCGCCGACCGTCTCTATCCGATGGGAACACCCGTATGATTATCAATAATGTAAAACTGATCCTCGATGACGAGGTGGTTGAAGGATCGCTGGAAGTCCGTGATGGCATGATCCGCACATTTGCCCAGACGCCAAGCCGCCAGCCCGGCGCGCACGATGGCGAGGGCGGCTGGCTGCTGCCAGGGCTTATTGAGCTGCATACCGATAATCTGGATAAATTCTTCACGCCGCGCCCAAAAGTTGACTGGCCTGCGCACTCCGCAATGAGCAGCCACGACGCCCTGATGGTCGCCAGCGGCATCACCACGGTGCTGGATGCAGTCGCCATCGGCGATGTGCGCGATGGCGGCGATCGTCTGGAGAACCTGGAGAAGATGATTAACGCCGTGGAAGATACGCAAAAGCGTGGCCTGAATCGCGCCGAGCATCGGCTGCATCTGCGCTGTGAATTACCGCACCACACCACGCTGCCGCTCTTCGAGAAACTGGTTAACCGGGAATCGGTCACGCTGGTTTCGCTAATGGATCACTCCCCCGGCCAGCGTCAGTACGCCAGTTACGAGAAATACCGTGAATATTATCAGGGTAAGTACCATCTAACGGACGAACAGATGGACTGCTTCGAGCAGGAACAGCTGGCGCTGGCCGCACGCTGGTCGCAGCCAAACCGCCTGGCGATTGCCGCCGCCTGTCGCGCTCGCCAGATACCGCTCGCCAGCCATGACGACGCGACGCCTGAACATGTGGTGGAGTCGCATCAGTTAGGCAGCGCTATCGCGGAATTCCCCACCACGCTCGCGGCAGCGCAGGCCTCGCGCGAGCATGGGATGCGCGTATTGATGGGCGCGCCGAATATTGTGCGCGGCGGTTCCCACTCCGGCAACGTGGCGGCACACCAACTGGCGCAGCTTGGCCTGCTGGATGTGCTCTCGTCTGACTATTACCCCGCCAGCCTGCTGGACGCCGCCTTTCGCATCGCCGCAGACGAACAGAATGCGTTCACGCTCCCGCAGGCCATCCATCTGGTCACCAAAAACCCGGCACAGGCGCTGAATCTGAGTGATCGCGGGGTGATCGATGAAGGGAAACGCGCGGATCTGGTACTGGTTCATCACAAAGGTGATCACGTGCATATCGACCACGTATGGCGACAGGGCAAAAGGGTATTTTAATGGGAAGAGTGATCTGGCTGATGGGGCCATCCGGTGCCGGGAAAGACACCTTGCTGGCCGCGTTGCGCCAGCGTGAGTACCCGCAACTGCTGGTTGCGCATCGTTACATTACCCGCCCGGCGAGCGCCGGGAGTGAAAATTATATCGCCCTCAGTGAAAAAGAGTTTTTTACCCGCGCCGAGCAGCATTTGTTCACCCTGAGCTGGCATGCCAATGGCTTTTACTACGGTATCGGAGCGGAGATCGATCTCTGGTTACAGGCCGGTTTTGATGTGGTCGTCAACGGGTCGCGGGGGCATCTGGCGCAAGCGCAGGCGCAGTATGGCAGCCTGTTGCTGCCGGTCTATGTGCAGGTGTCGCTAGATATCCTGCGCCAGCGGCTGGAAAAGCGCGGGCGGGAAAACGCAGCCGAAATCGCCGCCCGGCTGGAAAGGGCGGCGCGTTATACGCCGAAAGCATGTTTAACGCTCAATAATGACGGAAGTTTGCTACAGTCAGTCGAGGGACTGGTTAAGCTGATACGCACGACACAAGGGAACAGTGCGTAAAAAGGTCAGCATAGCCGATGACGTTGACACATCCGCTGTGGAGGATGTTATGAGCCTGACAATTACCCTTCTTGGTACCGGTGGTGCGCAGTTAGTTCCGGTCTTCGGCTGCGAATGCGATGCCTGTGCTCGCGCCCGGCGAAATGCGGCATACCGCCGGGCGCCTTGTAGCGGCATGGTGCAGTTTAACGATGCAATAACACTGCTGGACGCCGGTATTCCTGATTTAATGGAGCAGTTTCCCGCCGGGCAGTTCCGGCAATTTTTGCTGACCCATTACCATATGGATCATGTGCAGGGGCTGTTTCCGCTGCGCTGGGGGGTGGGAAAGACGCTACCGGTTTACGGCCCGCCGGATGAGCACGGTTGCGACGACCTGTTTAAGCACCCCGGCCTGCTGGACTTCAGCCATACCGTCGAACCCTTTGTGGTATTTGACCTGCAGGGGTTACAGGTGACGCCGCTGCCGCTTAACCACTCAAAACTCACCTTTGGTTATTTGCTGGAAACCGCTCACAGCCGGGTGGCCTGGCTGACGGATACCGCCGGGCTGCCGGACAAGACCCAGAAGTTTTTACTGAACAATTGCCCGCAATTACTAGTGATTGATTGCAGCCATGAACCACGTAAACAGATTCCGAAAAATCACAACGATTTGAATGCCGTAATCGCCCTGAATGCGGCAATAAATTGTCCGCGAGTGATCCTAACGCATATCAGTCATGTCTTTGATCAATGGATGATGAAAAACCCGCTGCCTGCAGGGTTTGAAGCAGGTTATGATGGCATGCGGATTGTGCTGGATTAGCCAGTGTAATATGGATATATTCTTTCCGCTGTTTGTCATAACCTGGATGAGTACACGCCGCCAGAAATTGGGGTAATGGAAGGGTAAAGCGATCCTACTCATACCGACGATTGTTGCGGGCGACGCAACAGGGTCTTGATTACCCGCGTGTGACCAATAAGGAAATAGCACGACGCGGCATTGAAGAGTAATAACTTGCCATGAATGTGCTTTTTATTTGCAGCAGAAACCACTGGCGCAGCCCGACGGCAGAGCACGTCTTTCGCCGCTATCCGGGGCTGAATGCCCGCTCCGCCGGTACCCAACGCCAGGCGCGTAAAACCATTTCCCCCGCCATTCTTTCCTGGGCAGACGTTATTTGCGTCATGGAAGAGCAACACAAAAGCCGGTTACTGGCCGACTACAGCCGCCTGTTGCAGCATAAACCGGTGCATGTGCTCGATATTCCCGATCGCTACGCCTTTATGGACCCGGAACTGGTCGCGCTTCTGGAAGATATCGTTCCGCAGCGCCTGGGGTTACGCACGCCAGCATAGCGCGGCTAACGGTAATAGTCGTTTTCCAGCCTGCGCCGATCGTCTTCAAGCTGGCGCCGCTCCTGATCGAGCTGGTGCTGGCGATCGTCGAGCTGTTGTCGCCGGTCTTCCAGCTGCCTGCGGCGATCCTCGTACTGTCGGCGTCTTTCATCGCTTTGCCGCGACAATTCTGCGTCACGCCAGTCGTCATCGCGCCGGTCATCGTAGCGGCTCTCATCTGACTGATAAGCATCGCCAATCGCCCGCTGAATGTTATCTATCGCATCATTAAGAATGTCGGCGCGGGCCACTTGCCCACCGAGGAAAAACGCGCTGAAAAACAGCGCGGTAAGATAATATTTCATAAAGCCAGTCTCAAAAGGGGACTGGCTTTAACGTTAATTCAGGGTTGTACTAACGAGTAGCGGAGGAATCTCAATTCCCGCTATTGATAAACCGTATGCGCGTATCCGGTGTTGATAACACAGGGTGATTATTCACGTAATCAGTGAGCAGCGAAGCCATCGTCACATCATAGCGATCTTTGATTTTAATATCGCGGATCCCGTAATCACTGACCTGTTCGTTGCAGGCCACGCGGTACAGCTTGTCCGGGTCCAGCGGCATACCATTGACCTTTATCTCTTTCATACGCTGCCCGACCGGCAGAGAATAATCAACCATATAGGTCAGACCACTGACGTGCGCATAAGCTCCGGTTATCAGTTTTGTTTCCCGGTAATTATGCTCAAGAAAACCTCGTATCTGCCTGCCGCTCATTTCGCGTGTGACGAGTGGCAACGTGAAAGGGACGGCATTCAGCACCTGCCCGTATGAAACCGGGCCGGCTTCGATACTGTCACGCAAAAAAGCACCGACGGTGAACGCTACATCGGCCTGCGCATACTCACGCTCGGCATCGGCCAGTACGGAGCCAAGGCTGGTCTGCCCGGAGCGCACGCGCTCCCGTTTGCCATCCAGCGTCCAGGGCAGCGCCATCACGACACGGCTAAGGAGCCGCTCGCTTTTTGCTTGCTCTTCGTCAATATAGGCCTGAGTCTGCTTATCAACAGCAACTTTCATCAGCATGTTTTTATCCAGCAGGCGCTCATTCCACGCGATAATTTTTTTATCTTTGATGGTTAAGGTTAATTGCCCCAGATAGTCACCATATTGCCCGGCATTCACCATAATTGAATTGCCCAGCTGCGCCCCACCGTTCATCGCAATATGATCGTGACCATCGATAATGATATCAATATCCGGCACCGCCGCCGCCAGCTTATTAATATTCACATCCACATCCGTCTTGCCAAGATGCGCGAGCAAGACAATCACATCGACTTTGTTTTTAAGCTGCTCAACAGCATCTTTCACCGCGATGATCGGATCGCTGACAAGAAAACCGGCCAGTTTATTTTCCGTGGTCGCCACCATCGCATTAAGCGGCGAGACGCCAATAATCCCCACCGAGATATCGCCTATTTTTTTTATTATAAAAGGTTCAAATACTAATTTACCCTGGAACCAGACATTGGCAGAAATAAAAGGAAAGCGCGCTTTTTGGTGCAGCGCCAGCAAATTTTGCCCACCAAAAACAAAGTCGGCATTGCCCGGCGTAAACGCATCGTAGCCCATAGTATTCATGGCGTTGATATTCGTCGCACCCTCCGCGAGATCGCTTACCGGTACGCCACTGACGGCATCGCCGACATCGAGAAACAAGACATTATCCGCAGATTTACGAAACGCTTTCACGTAGCCGCTCATCTTACCGTAACCGATACCCTCTGCACTCATTCCCCGACCATGCGTATCCCCTGTGTGAAATACGGTTAGCGTCATTTCACTGGCATATAATGCAAATGAACTCATGATCATAACACCTGAAAGAAACCATTTTTTCACTTCAAATTCCTTTTATTTTCCCGGATGATATATTGTTAGTTTTATATACTTGTGCGATATATATAGATAAAAAAACTAAAGCACCGCCACCTTTCATTGTAAAAAGGTATAGGTATTTTAGGTTTAGCCTTAATTTAGTAGCAACCCTGCAAACACTAAGTTATAGGGCAGAAAGCAGAAGAACAAGCGTATTATTGGCAGGTCTGTGAAGCAGGTCACTTGAAAATAAAAAGATCAATAACGTTGATCAATAAGAATAATAAACCAGAACTATTCATAAAGATTAAATATTTAGTCCGAAGAATATGTTTCTCATGAAATATATTCATGCGGTTTTTTACCGTGTTATACCGCCGCACTTTGCGCGCGCGACCAGCCAGCATATTCCCCTGCTGACTAAACCTTTCCTTTCGCTCATAAGTTGCAAGAAATGATTCACCGCAATCGCACACGGCAGTGGAACCTCTCTTTTATAGCGTCTTTCGAGAGGCGCAGCATCTCGCCATACACGCCGCTTTCGACACGTCACTTTTGACGATTGCCTGCGTTTCGTCAGTACTCTGCCCAATTTTGCGCCGTATTATCGGTAAATATCCCCAATAACGATATGGCATAGAAGATGCATAATGGGGAGCGATTCTATTAACTGGAGCGAGTGTGATGAAAAAAGTCGTCACGGTTTGCCCGTATTGCGCCTCGGGTTGCAAAATCTACCTGGTGGTCGATAACGGCAAAATCGTTCGGGCAGAGGCAGCGCAGGGTAAAACCAATCAGGGGACGTTGTGCCTGAAAGGGTATTACGGCTGGGATTTTATTAATGATACCCAAATCCTGACGCCACGCCTGAAAAGCCCGATGATCCGCCGCCAACGAGGCGGCAAACTGGAGTCGGTCTCCTGGGAAGAAGCGCTGGATTATGTCGCCGGGCGTCTGAGTGCTATCAAAGAGAAATATGGCCCCGATGCTATCCAGACGACGGGTTCTTCTCGCGGTACGGGTAACGAAACCAACTACATAATGCAAAAATTTGCGCGCGCCGTTATTGGTACGAATAACGTCGATTGCTGCGCACGTGTCTGACACGGCCCTTCGGTTGCAGGTCTGCACCAGTCGGTCGGTAATGGCGCAATGAGTAATGCCATCAATGAAATCGATAACACAGATTTAGTGTTTATCTTTGGCTACAACCCGGCGGATTCTCACCCGATTGTCGCCAACCATATTATTCGCGCGAAACAGAACGGGGCGAAAATCATCGTCTGCGATCCGCGCAGAATAGAAACCGCGCGCATCGCCGATATGCACGTTGCGTTAAAAAACGGCTCGAATATCGCCCTGCTGAATGCTATCGGTCATGTCATTATCGAAGAGCAGTTGTACGACCAGGCGTTTGTTGCTACGCGTACCGAAGGCTTCGAAGCGTACCGAAAAATCGTTGAAGGCTATACGCCGGAATCGGTCGAAGATATTACAGGCGTGAGCGCAAAAACGATCCGTCATGCTGCGCGGATGTACGCGGGGGCGAAATCGGCAGCTATCCTGTGGGGCATGGGCGTGACCCAGTTCTACCAGGGTGTGGAAACCGTCCGCTCGCTGACCAGTCTCGCCATGCTGACCGGCAACCTCGGTAAACCCCATGTGGGCGTTAATCCGGTACGCGGTCAGAACAACGTTCAGGGTGCCTGTGATATGGGCGCGCTGCCGGACACCTATCCGGGTTACCAGTACGTGAAAGAAGAGGCTCACCGGGCGAAATTCGCCAAAGCCTGGGGCGTGGAGAGTCTGCCTGCGCATACGGGCTATCGCATCAGCGAGTTGCCGCATCGTGTGGAGCATGGCGAGGTGCGCGCAGCGTATATTATGGGCGAAGATCCGCTGCAAACGGATGCGGAGCTGTCGGCGGTGCGCAAGGCGTTCGACGAGCTTGAGCTGGTGATTGTGCAGGATATTTTCATGACCAAAACCGCAGCAGTGGCGGATGTCATTCTGCCGTCCACATCGTGGGGCGAGCATGAAGGGGTCTACACCGCAGCGGATCGCGGCTTCCAGCGCTTTTTTAAAGCGGTCGAGCCGAAGTGGGATCTGAAAACGGACTGGCAGATAATCAGCGAAATCGCGACGCGGATGGGTTATCCCATGCATTACAACAACACGCAGGAGATATGGGACGAGTTGCGTCACCTGTGCCCGGATTTTTACGGTGCTACCTATGAGAAAATGGGTGAGCTGGGCTACATCCAGTGGCCATGCCGTGATACATCGGATGCGGATCAAGGTACCTCTTATCTGTTTAAAGAGAAGTTTGATACCCCGAACGGGCTGGCGAAATTCTTTACCTGCGACTGGGTTGCGCCTATTGATAAGCTCACCGATGAGTATCCGATGGTGCTCTCCACGGTGCGTGAAGTCGGTCACTACTCCTGCCGCTCAATGACCGGTAACTGCGCCGCGCTCGCCGCGCTGGCGGATGAACCGGGCTATGCGCAGATTAACACGGAAGATGCAGCAAGGCTGGGTATTGAGGACGAAGCGCTGGTGTGGGTGCATTCTCGCAAGGGCAAAATCATCACCCGCGCGCAGGTTAGCGAGCGCCCGAACAGTGGTGCGGTGTATATGACCTACCAGTGGTGGATTGGCGCCTGTAACGAGCTGGTCACTGAAAACCTCAGCCCGATAACCAAAACGCCGGAGTATAAATACTGCGCCGTGCGCGTGGAGCCGATTGCCGATCAGCGCGCCGCCGAGCAGTATGTGATTGATGAGTACAGCAAGTTGAAAACCCGACTGCGTGAAAGCGCGATGGGTTAAGCACTCGCGGGCGGGGGGTTCCCCGCCCTTTTCTATAACCACCGCAGCGTGATATTCATCGTTGCTGTGTGCTGCCCAGGCGTAATCTGCTGCCGGGGTTTTACGCTCAGCAGACACTGGCGCTTATTTTGAGCCGGAGCCACCTCGCACTGCCCCTGCGACGCACTCCCTTGATGGCTGCTTAATGTAAGCATTTGTGCCGGGTCGGAGAGAATACGAAACTCCACGGCATACAAGGCCAGGTCGTTGCCATCAGACACGGTGATGTATTTTTCCAGATACACATTCTCCCCCGGTTCGAGCGTGACCTCCGGCGAATAACGCACCTGCACGGTTTGCGTCTTCTGCGAGATGGGCATATCCCAGCGCTCGTGCACCGCAATACCGGCAAGCGTATGCGCGTCGATAACCGTGCCCGGCGTTGTATCCGGCGGTACGCCAGCCGCCAGGTAAAAAACGCCGAGGTGCAAGGAGCTCAGAAAGTGGTTCCCGACCAGGTTAAAGGTACAGGTCAGGGTATCGCCCAGCGCTTGCGGCGGGAGCCAGTTGCCGCGCGCGTATTGCAGGTTCACCTTGGTCAGAATTGAGGCCGGCGTACTGGTTCCCGTTACGCTATCGTTTATCTGTAGCGTTCCCTGCCCGGCCGGTGCCACGGGCGAGTTCCACACCTGTTCCAGCCACGCGCCGCAGGCAATATGGCTCGAACGCTTCACCGCATCCGACTGCGTATTCAGGTTGACCGTAAACGTCCGCGTCCCGCTGCCATTTGGCGCGATTTCAACGCGCGAGATAGTTATCTGGTCGGTGGTTTCCCATGCAGCATGGCTGGATGCGATAGCGCAAATTGCTGTAATAAAAAGAAGAAGCACTCTCATAGCAGATACACCACATCAAAGCGAATGGCTGCCTCAACCAGCCCTTTTCTGTCGCTGGCATGCACTTCTGTGACGGGCGTCAGCGTACATTCCCGGTGTAGCTCCGCCATTTGCCCCACACAGAATGCATCGTTTTCGCTCCCGCTGAGTTTGATTTTGCGGTTATCTTCCTCCTCCAGCCACAACAGTGTTCCATTGGGTACGCCGCCGCTCACCATCTCCAGCTGGTCTTGCGCGGGTCGCAAATACCCTTTCACAAGCGTGGCCTTAAGCCCCGACCTGACGGGATTATCACAGAACCATTTCACGGCAAACGGCGCGTGTCTTTTCTGTTGCGTCGCGGGGCCAGTCGTCAGCTGTCCGAGGTAATACTCTGCCGGCACTTCCAACCGACAGGTTGGCGCGGGGTTGTTGACTCTTATTGTGACCACGGCAGAGGCGGATTCACTGGCCTGCGCCGCTGTGCCGAAGCAGGCAAGCCCGCCCGCCAGCAAAAGGGGTGTTAATCGTGCCCGCATCGTTTTCAGTTCAGCGCCCAGGACTGAACGCCTCCCCAATCATTCACCGCATTGACGCTAATCTTCCCGGAAACAGAGGTGCCGAGAGACACTTCACTAAAAGGCGCCAGGCGGGCGATGGCCGACGTAGCGCTGGCGGGCAGTTTGACCGTTTTACCGTTGCTGGAAACGCTGGCGATAGCCATATAGTACGGCGTCGGGTTTTTAAGCCAGGTAGTCGCGCCGCGCTGTTCAATCTGCAAGCGTTTTTCCGCATCCTGACGCTCGCCCGCGATGGCTTTCGGGCGATAAAAGAGCTTAACCTTTGTATTCATCGCAATCGCCAGCACGTTGCCATCTTTGGCATCGGGTTTTGGCGGCACTTCCTGCACATTCAGCCAGAACAAGGATTCCCGGTCTTTTGGCAGCGATTCATTCACCGCCATAATGCGTACAATCTGTTTATTTCTGGCATCAACCTTAAAGAAAGAGGGCTGCGGCACCAGGTAAACCTGGCTTTTTTGCATATCGCTGTTTTCAACCCACACTTGCCCGCCATAGGTTTGCTCAGCGTTATTCGTCACCTCAAAGGAGATATTTTTCTTACCTTCCTCATAAATGAAGCGCGTACCGTTGAGCGTAAACGCCGCCATCGCCTGAGCACAGGCCGCAAAAGTGAACGTGGCGGCCAGTATGGCCTGAGTCAATTTATTCACACCGAACCTCCTGAACCTTGTTGGTGTTAGCGTTAAGAGAGTTTGTCGGGATACGGCACTGGCTACCGTCGCCCTTTTCAATCGTGAGCGTTTTCGGTGCGGCCAATAGATTCATAAGCAACACACCTTGATTTGAGATAAAACCCGCGCTGAGCTTCTGTTCGGTAAACGCATTCCCGCCGGTGAGCACATTGCCTTGCGCATCCTTCACCAGCAGGATGTAGCGCAGCACGGTATTGAAATCGAACTGCCGGTAAACGAGGGCTTTTTCTGTTGGCACCACGTTGTAGGATGTCGTCTGTAATTCCAGGCTGTCGGGAATATTCTCCATATCCACGCTGATGATGTTTTCTGCGTATTCCGACAGCGGAACCACGGCGTAACCGTTTTTGTTACTGGGCAGCGATCCGTTAAACGAAACGTCAGACATACCGGGAACAGCCACAATCCCCAGCGTGTCAGACGACTCTTTGCTGAACATCAGGCCCGTTTTGCCGCTCGCCAGCACTGACCCATTGAAGCTGGCAGAGAAACCGGTCTGCTTGCGCTCTTTCGATAGCGACATATTGGTCTGCACCGCATCGAAGGTGTAGCTTGCAGAGGCCGACATCCCACTGCTGCCTTGCTCACCGACATTTGCGTTAAGGCTGTAATTCAGCCGCTTGTTCACCATGGCAGAGACCCCGTGATTCAGGGCATATCCGCTGCTGCGTGAATAACTCAGCGCGCTGTTGCTATAGTGCCGCGTTCCGCCAAAGGTAAAAGGCACGCTGACGCTTAACGACGCCGAGAGATCGGGGCGGCGCTGCTCAGGGGTTTCGCTATAACCCAGGTTCATAAACAGTGTGGTATCGCCAAACATGCTGGTACTGAGCGAGGCGCTCACGCCTGTGGCATGTTGTTTTATCCCCCAGTAATCCTGCCGCCACCAGCTACCACTGAGCCAGGTGTCATTGATGCGATGCGATAAACGTGCCTCATAGCGCGACTTCGCCTTGCCATAAGACTCATGGTTACTCCCATCGAAATCGGCAAATTCGACGTACCCAGGCCCGGTATAACGGCGGGCAGAAACCTGCAGATCGCTTCGCTCGGTAAAACTCCAGGCGTACTTCACTTTCACGCTATGACCTTTATGCTCCTGGCCATTGTCATAACGCGCTTTGGCAGCGTTGCCGCTGAGTGAAATCGCGCCAGGGAAACCAACGGTTTGCGTGATGCCAAGCCCGGTGTTCTGGTAGTCACGATGCCAGACGCCGGCAACGCTTAATGTCAGCAGGTCAAAACCGTAATCCACGCTGCCAAGCCAGAACAGGCCACTATCTTCTGTAAAAGCGTGCTCTACCCGGTTGCTGGCAACCTTTTGCCCGACTGCGGTGTTGTAATGAAACTCACCCGCACGCAAGAGTGTTGGCAGCGTGCCGACCGGGTACACCGTTTTGGTGATATGACCGCTTTCATCTTCTACTGTTACGACAAGCTCGCTGTTGCCGCCGGGTTTTAAATCATCCAGTACGTAAGGGCCTGCCGGGACGATTTTTGAATAAATGGTGTAACCGTTCTGCATCACCGTGACGCGCGAAGGCGACGGGGCGACGCCGCTGATCCGTGGCGCATAGCCGCGCAGCGCCCAGGGGCGCATTTTATAGTTGGAGCGTAATAACGCGCCGTAAAAGTTAAAATCATCAAACATATCGGTGCGAACCTGCGCCTCACCGACAAATAAGTCGCCCTGCACCTGGCTAATCGCGGTGGAGAGTGTCAGCGTGCTGGAAGATATCGAGGTTCGGCTATCCGTGCGCGATGCATTAATATTGCCGAACAATACCCAACGGCCCATATTGATAACGGGCGCAATATTGCCGAAAGCGGCAATTTGCCCACTGGCTGTTTTATTCAGGTTGGCATAATAGTTCAATCGCCCGCTATTAATACCGTAGTCCCAGCGCTCCGGCGCTGTTTCTCTGAGCAGCCAGGCTTGTGGTATTTTAAATTCCAGCGTCTGCGCGCCATAATTAAAGCTTACCTGGGTGTGTGATTCTTCATTCAGAGCGTAGCAATCTTTGCTTTTATCATAAACCGATAAATAATTTTGCCTTTTAAAGAGCACACCGGCATGGGTTAACCACTGTGATGAAAAACAGATACAGTTATTCGCTTGTTCCTCTGCGCTAATATTTAAATCGACGCGGCCAATGTTTTTATTATTGACCTTCACATCGACCGAATATTGCCCTTGTGGATATTGCGTACTGGTTTTTAATATTTCAGGAACCGTGGAGATCCCCTGTAAAAAATCGAGGTTTAATTCTGTAGCGACACAACTTTCGCAATATAACCACAGCGAAATTAACGATAATGCCGGTAGCCGACCGCGTACCAACGCACCTCCCCCATTGATGCAAGCGCAGATAACGGATGGCGAGGGAGCCGCTCCCCCGCCCGGTGATTATTTGTAGGTGACGACATAAGCCGCCGCTGAGCGAAAGTCTCCCACTTGTTCTTTACCGTGTAATGCAGCGCCGAAGCGGAAACCTTCCTGCGTTACTTTGTTGGCTTCAAATTGGACGGTATTGTTAGATACGGTTACGTCCTGTTCATTATTACCAGAGCTATTTAACGTTTTTAAATAAACGACAGCATCCGACGCAGAGCCTGACTGTGCTGCTAACCCTTCGCCATTAAACGCGCCCGCCCAGGAAATTTCGGCAATATTACTGCTGGACAAGCTTGTGCAGTCATCAGGATTTTTAGCTTTTAACGTAAACGGTATATAAGAACCTTTTGTATTCTTTTTTACCGTCCCTAATTGTACCAGCCCGGTAACGGAGCCATTAACTTCTACCGCCAAATCACAGGTCGTTTCAGAAACGTTGCCAAAAAAAGAAACTTCACCGCTGGAGGCCAGCGCCGTTCCGGATATCATCGACAACCCAATAAAAGAATTGATAATAGATTTTTTCATTTATATTCCCAGTTCAATTAACAGGTATAAAGATATCTGCCCCTGCGTTCACAGAGCATAAAATTTGACAAAGTCAAAATAGATTAGAAATGGTTAACAGTTCAGAAAAATTAACTCCTTAATATACCCAAAATAAAAAAGAGATTATTCCGGGCGCGCAATTTAACTTAAAATTTCAAAATTTAAAAGAAAGACCTGAAGATTAAAGCGCTAACTAACGATTATCTTTACAAGTCATTGGCTGGGTTTTCGATAAAAACCAGGAATAACATTCAAAAAAACACAGGAATTAAGAATTTTATATCGTTTTATTTTTAATCGTAAATTAATTAAAACACATAATAATCAATAAGTTATTATATAAATCATGAAAAAATAATCCGTTTGAAATGATACCACGTAGAAATGAATGAAAAGCAATAATTTACGAATTAACTAACAAGCATAAAATTCACACCATACTAACAACTGCGGATACAGAAATAGCCACGTCTGGCGCCATAAGAGATATGCTATAATAGCCACACAGCGAAAATGGATATCGCATAAAGGCGGGACGGCCATTATCAGGAGTGATAATAAATGGCGAGGGATATGTTGAAGCGGAGCACGCGGCCCATTAGCCGGGTGATGAAAACACTTGTTGCCCATGTTACCCGGTCAGGAGGTGAGCCTTCGCCGCTGGAGGCGTTAAAAACCGCTATCGCGCGCGGAGAGTTTGAACCCTGGTTCCAGCCAGTCGTATCGTCGGATACGCGCGAGTGCTGCGGCTGTGAAGTCCTGATGCGCTGGCGTCATCCGTTAATGGGTATCATCCCGCCTGAACAGTTTATCCCCCTTGCTGAGTCCTCCGGGCTTATTGTTCCGATGACGCAATCGCTGCTAACGCAGGTTCAAACTATCCTCTCGCCGCTGGGAAACCAGCTGCCGGATAATTTTCACGTCGGGGTGAATATCAGCCCTGAACACATCACCCAACCTCACTTTGTCGACGAGTGCCTGAGCTTTGTTGCAGCCTTCCCGCCGCAAAAAATTAAGCTGGTACTGGAGCTGACCGAGCGCGATAAGATGCCGATGCGCGAAGAGATCAAAGCGCGCCTTAAAACCCTTAAAAAAGAGGGCATCCTGTTCGCGCTTGATGATTTTGGTACCGGTTATGCCACGCACAGCTACTTGCAATATTTCCCGGTTGATTTTATCAAGATCGATAAATCCTTTGTGCAGATGCTGGATGTTGACGAGATTTCAGGCCATATCGTCGAGAATGTCGTGGATCTGGCGATAAAGCTTAATATCAGCGTCGTTGCAGAGGGTGTGGAAAACGAACAGCAGGCTGCGTTTCTGGTGAAAAAAGGTGTGGAATTTTTGCAGGGTTTTCTCTTTTCCGCCCCGCTGACCAAAGAGCTATTTATTAAAAACTGTTTAACACCAGAAAAATAAGGCGCAGCAATACGTCTTATGCACCCATAAAAAAATCCCTCCTTTATAAGGAGGGACTGAGAGGCTTACTGATCGGCTGTCTTATCGAATTTTCCGAGCACTTCGCGCTCGTAAGCCAGCGCTTTTTTACGGTCGAACTTGTGCTCCCACTTGGCAATCACCAGCACCGCCAGGGCATTACCCACCACGTTTAGCGCGGTACGCGCCATATCAAGGATACGGTCAACACCGGCAATAAACGCAAGGCCTTCCAGCGGGATCCCCACACTACCCAGCGTTGCCAGCAACACCACAAAGGAGACGCCCGGCACGCCCGCAATCCCCTTAGAGGTCACCATCAGAGTCAGCACCAGGATGATTTCCTGGCCGATGGACAGCTCAATACCGTACAGCTGCGCGATAAAGATAGCGGCAATACTCTGGTAAAGCGTGGAGCCATCAAGGTTAAAGGAGTAGCCGGTCGGCACCACAAAACTGGTGATCGAGGCAGGCGCTCCGTAGGCTTCCATCTTCTCAATAATACGCGGCAGCACGCTTTCAGAACTTGCCGTGGAGTACGCCAGAATCAGCTCTTCTTTCAAAATGCGAATCAGGATCCACACGCTCAGGCCGCAAAGGCGCGCCACTATGCCGAGCACCACCAGCGCAAAGAAGATGATGGCGAAATAGACCAGAATCACCAGCTTAGCCAGCGGCCAGAGCGAGGCAAAACCGAAGTTCGCAACGGTCACTGAAATCAGCGCAAACACCCCAACCGGCGCATAACGCATCACCATATGGGTGACTTTAAACATGGTTTCAGAGATAGAGCGGAACACGGTGACCAGCGGCTCGCGGTGCGTTGCCGGTAGCGACGAAAGCCCCAGACCAAACAGCACCGAGAAGAAGATAACAGGCAGCATATCGCCCTTCGCCATCGACGCGACGATATTGGTCGGCACCAGCGATAAAATCGTCCCCATCAGGCCGTGAGCGTGACTTTGCACTTCCGCGGTAGTGCTTTGATATTTCGAAATATCCACCGTCGCCAGTTGCGACATATCAATACCTGAGCCAGGCTGGAACACATTCGCCAGCGTAATACCCAGGATGATAGCAACCGTAGTGATCACTTCGAAATAAATAATGGTTTTCGCACCGATACGACCAAGCTGTTTCGCATCACCTACACCTGCGATCCCGACAATTAACGTAGAGATAACAATCGGTACCACGATCATCTTGATCAGATGGATAAAAATATCCCCTGCCGGAGACAGAAGATTTACAACCAGCCATTCGCGGCTGTCGCTGTGATAATGCAGATAACTACCCAGAAGAATACCCAGCACCAGGGCCAGCAATATCTGCCAGGCCAGGCTGACTTTTATGTTTTTCATAACTACAGACATCCTCAATGAAGCGCCTTCCCATGCTCGGGAACGACACATACTGAAAGGGTATGATTAGCGTCGCACGGTATTGCGGGGTTTTTTAACGCGCATTATCAGTATCATTTGCAGGGTATAGCGCGCAACCCTATACGGGGAGGGGGTTTGACTGAATTTTTACATAAAAACCGCCTTTTATTTCAGTTAAGTTCAATAAGTAATTGTTATGGAAAACTTTTCACTAAGACGAATTCCAATAATCCTTATTTGAAATTATTCACTGCTTACTGTTCATTTGCGCGCTTTTTGTCCAGCCGAATCGGATTTTACCCGCCCTTTGACTAAAAATACGCCCCTGCTTTTCATGAGGGAAAGGAATGGTTGAATGCATAAATAATGATATTGCTATCAATTCATCTGGCGTTTATTTCACCACGACACCATAACGCACAAGCCCTGCTTATGAAAAGTAATCAAAGTCAGAACTAACATAACTTGCTGTTATGAATAATTTTTATTGTTCCACATTGCTCTTCGCCGCGTTTTTATCTCTTCGCATTTCTTTTCCGGCTTTTTCATTCCATGCAATTAATGCGTGATCTATCGCGCAAATAGTAAACAAAACGCGCTCCGGCACTACTATTAACTATTATGTGACATATTATTAACATCTTACAAGGAGAGCAAATGCCATGAGCCAAATTCATAAACATGATATTCCCGCAAATATTGCGGAGCGCTGCCTGATAAACCCGGAACAGTATGAAGCTCAATATCAACAATCGGTCACCGATCCGGATACGTTTTGGGGCGAGCAGGGCAAAATTCTCGACTGGATAAAACCGTATACGAAGGTCAAAAATACTTCTTTTGCGCCGGGTAATGTGTCGATTAAATGGTACGAAGACGGCACGCTGAATCTGGCGGCCAACTGCCTTGATCGCCACCTGGTCGAACATGGCAACCAGCCTGCAATCATTTGGGAAGGTGATAACGCAAGCCAGAGCAAAATCATCACCTACCGTGAATTACACCGTGACGTCTGCCGCTTCGCGAATGTGTTAGTCGATTTAGGTATCAAGAAAGGCGATGTGGTGGCGATTTACATGCCGATGGTGCCGGAAGCAGCGGTCGCCATGCTGGCCTGCGCCCGTATCGGCGCGGTGCACTCGGTTATTTTTGGCGGCTTCTCGCCGGAAGCGGTGGCCGGACGCATTATCGACTCCAACGCACGCCTGGTGATCACCGCCGACGAAGGTGTTCGCGCCGGGCGCAGTATTCCGCTGAAGAAAAACGTTGATGATGCGCTGAAAAACCCGCATGTCACCAGCATTGAGCACACCATTGTTCTCAAACGCACCGGTGGCAATATTGAGTGGCAAGAAGGCCGCGACCTGTGGTGGAACGCTCTGATGGAGAAAGCCAGCGACCAGCACCAGCCCGTTGAAATCGGTGCCGAAGATCCGCTGTTTATCCTCTATACCTCAGGCTCCACCGGTAAACCCAAAGGCGTGCTGCACACCACCGGCGGCTACCTGGTTTATGCCGCGTCCACCTTTAAATATACCTTCGATTACCATCCGGGAGATATCTACTGGTGTACCGCAGATGTCGGCTGGGTGACGGGTCACAGCTACCTCCTGTACGGGCCGCTGGCCTGCGGTGCGACCACGCTGATGTTTGAAGGTGTGCCGAACTGGCCGACTCCGGCGCGCATGTGCCAGGTGGTGGATAAACACAAAGTTAATATTCTTTACACCGCACCAACCGCGATCCGCGCGTTGATGGCGGAAGGTGACAAAGCCATCGAAGGCACAGATCGCTCTTCCCTGCGCATTCTTGGCTCCGTCGGCGAACCGATTAACCCGGAAGCCTGGGAATGGTACTGGTCGAAAATTGGTAACGGGAAATGCCCGGTCATTGACACCTGGTGGCAGACCGAAACCGGCGGCTTTATGATCACGCCGCTGCCTGGCGCTACGCAGTTAAAAGCCGGCTCCGCGACGCGCCCATTCTTTGGCGTGCAGCCGGTACTGGTGGATAACGAAGGCAACCCGCAAGAAGGCGCAGCGGAAGGTAATCTGGCGATTATTGATTCCTGGCCTGGCCAGGCGCGCACACTATTTGGCGATCATGAGCGCTTTGAGCAAACCTATTTCTCCACCTTTAAAAATATGTATTTCAGCGGCGACGGCGCGCGCCGTGACGAAGATGGCTACTACTGGATAACGGGTCGCGTGGATGATGTGCTCAACGTATCGGGCCACCGTCTCGGTACCGCCGAGATTGAATCGGCGCTGGTCTCACACCCGAAAATCGCAGAAGCGGCAGTGGTGGGCATCCCGCACAATATCAAAGGCCAGGCCATTTATGCCTATGTCACCCTTAACCACGGCGAAGAACCGTCGCCGGAGCTTTACACCGACGTGCGTAACTGGGTACGTAAAGAGATTGGCCCGCTGGCAACGCCAGACGTACTGCACTGGACAGACTCCTTGCCGAAAACCCGTTCCGGCAAAATTATGCGCCGTATATTGCGCAAAATCGCGGCTGGCGATACCAGCAACCTCGGCGATACCTCAACGCTTGCCGATCCTGGCGTGGTGGAAAAACTGCTCGAAGAGAAGCAGGCGATCACGATGCCTTCATAAACCTCACCTCACCCCTCTCTGGTGAGAGGGGAAAAATAACAAACCCTACACCCTCCCCCAAGGATTTCGTGTTGCAGGAAGGCAGCAAATCAGTACCTCTCCGGTCACAGAGCAACAGTGACCGGGGCGGGCAAGTGCGGCCAACAAACCTGCGGCACAAAAAACGCAGGGGTTACTTCTGGAGAAACTGCGATGAATAATATTTATCAGCAGATAGAAAACAGTGCGCATTTCAGGGAGTTAGTCGAAAA
Source organism: Vagococcus sp. WN89Y (assembly GCF_052220145.1). Classification (NCBI taxonomy): domain Bacteria; kingdom Bacillati; phylum Bacillota; class Bacilli; order Lactobacillales; family Enterococcaceae; genus Vagococcus; species Vagococcus sp. WN89Y. The sequence continues at coordinate 29,169 of NZ_JBQPOM010000019.1, forward strand.
ACGGCAACGGTTTGCCTTTATCCTGTCCATCATCATGCTGATTGTCTACGTCGGCTTTATTTTATTGATCGCTTTTGCTCCCCAGTGGCTCGGCGCACCGCTGCATGCAGGAACCAGCGTGACGCGAGGCATACCTATCGGTATTGGCGTGATTGTTATCTCTTTCTTGCTAACGGGCGTCTACGTCTGGCGGGCAAACGGTGAGTTCGATCGCCTGACAAAAGTGGTTATGAATGAGGTAAAGGCATCATGAAAAAAGTCCTGACGGCGCTTGCCGCCACGCTTCCCGTTGCCGCGAATGCCGCCGATGCCCTGACCGGCGCGGTAGAACGCCAGCCAACAAACTGGCAGGCGATTGTGATGTTCGTGATTTTTGTGCTGCTGACCCTCTATATCACCTACTGGGCGTCAAAACGCGTGCGCTCGCGCAGCGATTATTACACCGCTGGCGGCAACATTACCGGCTTTCAAAATGGGCTGGCCATCGCTGGCGACTTTATGTCTGCCGCATCATTCCTCGGTATTTCCGCACTGGTTTACACCTCCGGCTACGACGGCCTGATTTATTCGCTGGGCTTTCTTGTCGGCTGGCCGATTATCCTGTTTCTGATTGCTGAGCGCCTGCGCAACCTGGGGCGTTATACCTTTGCGGACGTCGCGTCCTACCGGCTGAAACAAGGCCCCATCCGCACTCTCTCTGCCTGTGGTTCGCTGGTGGTGGTCGCGCTCTATTTGATTGCGCAAATGGTTGGCGCAGGCAAGCTGATTGAACTGCTGTTCGGCCTTAATTATCACATCGCGGTGGTACTGGTTGGCGTGTTGATGGTGCTGTATGTGCTGTTCGGCGGGATGCTCGCCACCACCTGGGTACAGATTATTAAAGCAGTACTGCTGCTGTTCGGCGCAAGCTTTATGGCCTTTATGGTGATGAAGCACGTTGGCTTTAGCTTCAACAATCTGTTTAACGAAGCGATGGCGGTACACCCGAAAGGCAATGCCATCATGAGCCCTGGCGGACTGGTTAAAGATCCTATCTCCGCGCTTTCCCTCGGGCTTGGGCTGATGTTTGGTACCGCCGGGCTGCCGCACATTCTGATGCGTTTCTTTACCGTCAGTGATGCTCGCGAAGCGCGCAAGAGCGTGTTCTACGCCACCGGTTTTATGGGCTATTTCTACATCCTGACCTTTATCATCGGCTTTGGCGCGATTATGTTGGTCGGCGCAAACCCGGCCTTTAAAGACGCGGCGGGGCAGTTGATCGGCGGCAATAATATGGCTGCGGTACACCTTGCCGATGCGGTCGGCGGCAATCTGTTCCTCGGCTTTATCTCAGCCGTCGCATTCGCCACTATCCTGGCTGTCGTGGCCGGGCTGACGCTGGCGGGTGCCTCGGCGGTTTCGCACGATCTCTATGCTAATGTGTTCCGCAAAGGTGCCACCGAGCGTCAGGAGCTGAAAGTGTCGAAGATCACCGTGCTGGTGCTTGGCGTGGTGGCGATTCTGCTCGGCATCCTGTTTGAGAACCAGAACATTGCCTTTATGGTCGGTCTGGCCTTCTCAATAGCCGCCAGTTGTAACTTCCCGATTATTCTGCTCTCCATGTACTGGTCGAAACTGACCACCCGTGGCGCGATGATCGGCGGCTGGCTGGGGCTATTAACCGCCGTGATACTGATGATCCTCGGCCCCACCATTTGGGTACAGATCCTCGGTCACGCCGCTCCGGTGTTCCCGTATGAGTACCCGGCGCTATTCTCCATTGCGGTGGCGTTTATTGGTATCTGGGTTTTCTCAGCCACCGATAACTCTGAAGCGGGCAATCGCGAGCGCGAGCTGTTCCGCGCGCAGTTTATCCGCTCTCAAACCGGCATCGGTATTGAGCAGGGTCGCGCACATTAACCTTCTGCCCCGGTCAGGAATGGCCGGGGATCACACTTTCCCCTTCTGCCTGTATCCATCTTGCGCCATCGCGCTACAGTATCCAAAGCAAAAATGAAACATCGTTTTTAATACATCAATACGTTAATTCATTTATGACTTGCGAGGATGCGATGAAGAAATATGCTCTTGTGGGAACAGGCGGGCGCTCCGGGTTATATATCTCCGCCATCGGCGGGCAATGGCGCGCAAACGCGCGGCTGGTGGCGTTTTGCGATACGAACCAGACGCGTATGGACTACGCCAACACGCTGTTACAACAGGCAGGTGCTGCGCCGGTGAGTACCTGGAAAGCGGCTCGGTTTGAAGAGATGATCCGCGAAACGAAGCCGGACGTTATTATCGTCACCACGATGGATCGCACCCATGACGATTACATTGTGCGGGCGTTGCATGCGGGTTGCGATGTCATTACGGAAAAACCGATGACAATTGACGAGCAGCGCGCGCTACGCATCCTGGATGCGATTGAGCAAACCGGGCACACGGTACGGGTAACGTTTAACTATCGTTACGCGCCGCATCACAGCAAAGTGCGTGAACTACTGATGAATGACACCATTGGCGAAGTCTATTCGGTGCATTTTGAATGGCTGCTGAATACGGAGCATGGCGCGGATTATTTCCGCCGCTGGCACCGCGAAAAGCGCAATAGCGGCGGGCTGCTGGTGCACAAATCCACCCACCATTTTGACCTGATGAATTTCTGGCTTGGCAGCTATCCGCAGCGCGTTTACGCCGAAGGCGCTCTGCGCTTTTACGGTAAAGAGAATGCCGAGAAACGCGGCGTAACGCATTTCTACCCGCGCGCTCACGGCTACGCCGCAGCAAAAGACGACCCCTTTGCCCTGCATATGGCCGACAATCCACAGCTTAAAGCGCTCTATCTGGATGCGGAGCACGAGGATAATTACTGGCGCGATCAGAGCGTATTCAGCGATGGCATCACCATTGAAGATACTATGTCGGTGCTGGTGAAATACCAGAACCAGTGCCAGCTTAGCTACTCGCTAAACACTTATCTGCCCTGGGAAGGTTTAAACGTTGTGTTTAACGGCAGCCGCGGGCGGCTGGAGATGAAACTGGTGGAGAAATCCTACGTGAATGCGGGCGGCGATCGTGAGAACGAGGGCAGCCTGCAACAGTGTGATCTCACCGTGTTTCCGCTGTTTGCCGCGCCGTGGAAAGCAGACTTCACCGTAGGTGAAGGCGGGCACGGCGGCGGCGACAACGCCATGCTTGCCGATCTATTTGGCGAACCGGGCAACGACCCGCTGCACCGCGCGGCCGATCATCGTGCCGGCGCGATGTCTATCCTGACCGGTATCGCCGCCAACCTCTCCCTACAGCAGCAGCGCCCGGTGAACTTCAGCGAGTTTGAACTGATAGCCCGCCTGAAAGCGCAGTAACACGCGGCCACAGCGCGGGGCGCTAGAACAGCACCCGCGCGACCAGCGGCGCAGAGAGTACCATCAATACGCCGGAAAGCATCATCACCAGGCTTGCCACTACGCCCTCCTGCGGCCCCAGCTCATAAGAGCGCGCCGTTCCCGCACCGTGCGACGCCGCGCCAAACCCGGCACCTTTCGCCATACCCTCGCGGATAGCCAGGCGCAGAAACAGCAGATCGCCAACCGCCATGCCAAACACGCCGGTGACCACCACAAACAGCGCGACCAAATCCGGCTGCCCGCCCAGCGGCCCGGCGGCAGCGAGCGCAAACGGCGTCGTCACGGAACGCACCGCCAGGCTGCGCTGGATCTCATCGGATAAGGTAAACAGGCGCGCCAGCCAGACCGAGCTGGTGACGGCCACCACCGTTGCGGTGAGAACGCCCGCGCTCAGCGACATCCAGTGGCGGCGAATAATTCCCAGGTTTTCATACACCGGCACAGCAAAAGCGATCGTGGCCGGGCCTAATAACCACATCAGCCAGTGCGACTCGCCCATATAGTTCTGATAAGAGATATGCCCCAGCGCCAGCATCAACACCAGCAATAGCGGGGTAAACACCAGCGGCATAAACGCCAGTTTATGAAAGCGCCGATACAGACGTTGATTGAGGAAGTAACACACCAGCGTCATCACCAGGCACAGCACGCTTAGCCAACCGTTATTCATCTTTCAGCCTGCTTAGCTCAAAGCGGTAAATTTTATCCACCACCCAGGCCGTCGCCCCCAGCACCATCAACGTACTCAGCGCGATAACGGCAAAAATACGCCAGCCGTCCACCAGCAGGAGCTGGGTATAATTCACCACGGCCACCACCGCCGGAACGAAAAACAGCAGCATTTCCGCCAGCAGCCAGCGCGCGCCCGCACGTACCCAGGCAAGCGGAATGATGCGGCAAACAATCAGCGCCAGCATCAATACCATACCAATCAGGTTCGCCGGGAGGGGAAGGTGTAACCACTGGACAAGATATTCGGCAAAAATAAACATCACGGCATAAAGCGCGACCTGAGCCGGAACGTGTAAACGACGTACAATGGCAAGCGATATTCGCTTTGATGCCATGTCCATAATGGTTTCCTGTCAGTTGAGTCGATGGGCATTATAGTGAGCCTCTTTGTGCTGCAAAAATGAATTAAACTCATCGCAGGCATAGTCTGAAGGAATAATCATGGACATAAGAACGCTGCGCTATTTTGTGGAAGTGGTTCGCCAGCAAAGCTTCACCCGCGCGGCGGAACGGCTCTTCGTCACCCAGCCCACTATCAGTAAGATGCTGAAAAACCTGGAAGATGAGCTGGAGTGTACGCTTATTATCCGCGACGGGCGCAAACTGCTGCTGACCGATACCGGGCAAGTGGTGTTTGAGCGCGGTGTTGCGATCCTGGCGGAGTTTCACCAACTTAAGGCGGAACTTGCAGACATCAACCACCTCGACAAAGGCACCCTGAGGCTCGGTATACCGCCGATGGTGGGGATGCTGATGGCCGGGCCAATCAGTCTGTTTCGCCAGCGCTACCCTGGCATTGAGCTGAAAATCGCAGAGTTTGGCGGCTTAACGGTACAGCAGGCAGTAATTAATGGCGAGCTGGATCTCGCCATGACGGCGCTGCCGGTTGAGGAGGAGAACGGTCTGGCGACGCTTGCCTTGTTCAGCCATTCGTTGTGCGTACTGGTGCCGCGTACCGACGCGTGGCTGGCCTGCGAAGCGGTCACCCCTCAGATGCTCGCCGAACACCCGCTGCTTATTTACAACGAAGAATTTTCGCTTAACCGCCAGCTGATGCAGCTATTTAACCAGCATGGCGTAAAACCGCGTATCGCGGTGCGCAGCGGGCAGTGGGACTTTCTGGCGGCTATGGTGCAGGCGGGCGTTGGTATCGCCATCCTGCCGGAGCCGGTGTGCCAGCGGCTGGATAAAAACGCCCTGCTCTGGCTGCCGCTGCAAAGCGACCTGCGCTGGCAGCTTGGGATTATCTGGCGTGACGGAGTTTACCTGTCGCACAGTGCGCAAGCCTGGCTGGCCTGCTGCGAAGCGTTCTGGCTAAAAACGGGAGAGGCCACGCCGCTCCCCTGATATGGGGCGGGAAAACCCGCCCCCGGAAGGCAACTACTTGTGATGCTCGACCAGCAGGCTTTCCAGCAAATCGAGATCGTGGAGCATTTTTTGCAGCGTCTCATTGCTAATTTGGCGTGTAGCGCGCAGGTGGTACAGCTCGGCCCGCTCGGAACGCAGCGCCGCCAGACGGAAGCGACGCTCCAGGTTCTCTTCCAGCTGCGAGCTTTCAGCATCGTTGCGCCCGTCAGCGCGGCGGCGCAGGTTACCAATCACCCGTGAACTCACCTCGGTCAGCAGCTGGTTATCGATATTCTCCTGCGCATCTGCCGCCAGGCGTTCTTCCATTTTCTGGATCGCCACGATAGCCACTTCAGCCGTTACCGAACGCGCCAGGCGCTCCTCTTTTATCTGCTGCGCGCTGTCGCGCACTTCCACATGCTGGAGCAGGCGCGGCAGCGCAATCACCCCGACAAACAGCGAGAAGAGGATCACCCCTGCCGCCAGGAACACCAGCTCATAACGCGCCGGGAAGACGTCGCCAGAAGGTAAAAGCAGCGGAATGGAGAGCACACCGGCTAAGGTAATCGCCCCGCGTACGCCTGCGAAAGTGGCGATCAGCAGCTCGCGATCGCTCCAGGAGGCGAACTCCATCGGTTTTTTCTTCAGGAAGCGGCGGCTTAGTCTTTTCATTGTCCACAGCCAGCCGAAGCGCACCACCATCAGCGCCAGGTAAATCATTACGATATCGACAAACAGCATCCAGGTTTCAACGTTCGGATCGGCTTCCGCCGCCACCAGAGAAGACTCCAGAATGCCCGGTAATTGCAGGCCTAACAGCAGGAATACCATGCCGTTAAAGACGAACTCCAGCATCGCCCAGGTACTGTTGGCACGCAAGCGCATGGCCAGCGGCGCGGTACGCATCACGCCGGAACGGGTAATGGTCATCCCCGCGGCGACCGCGGCCAGGATGCCGGAAAAACCGATATGTTCCGCAATCAGATAAGAGGCGAACGGCAGCAGAAACAGCAGAACAATTTGCGTGGCCGGTTCATCACCGCCCCAGCGGCTAAGAAAGCGTAGCGAACGCCCGTAGAGCCAGCTGACGACAAACCCGGCCAGCAGCCCGCCGATAGCGACTTTGAAGAACTCCACCGTCGCGCCGCCCACGGTAAAGACCATGGTGCCCATCGCAACGGCAACGGCAAACTTCAGCGACACCAGACCAGACGCATCGTTCATCAGCGCCTCGCCCTGCAAAATCCCCATGATTTTTTTAGGAATTCGCCCTTCGCCAACGATACCGGAAAGTGCGACCGCATCCGTCGGCGATAGCACGGCAGCCAGCGCAAAAGCGGGCACCAGCGGTATGCCAGGCACCAGCCAGTAAATCAAAAAGCCGATGCCCACGACGGTGACAACCACCAGCGCCAGCGCCAGACCGAAGATCTCTCGCCCATGCTCCAGAAACTCACGCGTGGGGGTTTTCCAGCCGTCGGCAAACAGCAGCGGCGGAATAAAGAGCACCAGAAACAGCTCCGGGTCGAACTCAACATGAAGCCCAAAGGTTGGGAAAGCGAGCAGCGCCCCGATGGCGATTTGCATCAGCGGTAGCGGAATTTGAAACGGCAGAACACGCGTGACAACGCCTGATAGCGATACCACGAGCGTCATAATCAGTATGGTAAAGAAAATTTCCATGCGTTCCCTGTTTGCAATGAATGTGTTTTTTATAGTGGCTTCAGACCTGAAACCAGAATATTCAGCTTAACGCAAAGGAACAGGGATGTGTGTAAAAAAAAGGGCTGAAAATCCAGCCCATTTTGCCGCTATTTCCAGGCATAGCGCGGGATTAAATCGCCCAACCGCCTGCATAGAAAGCAACCAGCGCCACGGCAATCACCACGGTGCCGATGTTGAGTTTGCGCCACTCGCCGGACACCACGCGGCCAATCACCAGCGAGGCAAAGCCAATCATGATACCGGTGACGATATTGCAGGTCAGCACGATAAACACCGCCGTAATCAACCCTGCCATCGCATCGACAAAATCGGAAAAATCGATTTTCGCCACGTTGCTGAGCATCAGCAGGCCAACGTACATCAGCGCAGGTGCCGTTGCATATGCCGGGACAAGATAAGAGAGCGGAGAGAGGAACAGGATAAGCAAGAACAGCACGCCAACGGTGATTGCCGTCAGCCCTGTCTTGCCGCCCGCCGCCGTACCGGCTGCCGATTCGATATACACCGCCGCAGGCGCCGCGCCGACAATCCCGGAAAACACGCTGCTCAGGGAATCGGTCGTTAGCGCTTTGCCGCCGTCAATAATCTGGCCGTCTTTATCCAAAAGATTAGCCTGACCGGCTACCGCGCGAATAGTCCCGGTGGCATCAAACACCGCCGTCATCACCAGCGCCAGCACGCTTGGCAGCACGATAGGGTTCAGTGCGCCCATAATATCCAGGCTGCCAATCAGCGAGTTACCGTTGCCGTCGCTCAGCGAAGGCATGGCGAAAATACCGGAGAAGTGCACCGCCGGGTCAAAAATCAGCCCGACAATAGAAACACCAATAATGGTCAGCAAAATGCCGCCCGGCACTTTCAGTTTTTCCAGCCCGATAATCACCGCCAGACCGACCAGCGTCATAATGACCGGGAAACTGGCGAAATGGCCGAGCGCAACCGGCAGCCCTTCCAGCGGGTTTTTCACCACTAAACCCACGCCGCTGGCTGCAATCAGCAGCAGGAACAGACCAATACCAATGCCGGTGCCGTGGGCAACACCTTGCGGCAAGTTGCGCAAGATCCAGCTACGAATACCGGTCGCAGAGATAATGGTAAACAGCACGCCCATCAGGAACACCGCGCCAAGCGCAACCGGCACGCTTATCTGCTGGCCGAGCACCAGGCTAAATGCGGTGAAAGCCGTTAACGAGATTGCGCAACCGATAGCCAGCGGCAGATTTGCCCACAGCCCCATCACAATCGAGCCAAGACCGGCAACCAGGCAGGTCGCCACAAACACAGCAGCAGGAGGGAACCCTGCTTTACCCAGCATGCCAGGCACAACGATGACCGAATAGACCATCGCGAGAAAGGTGGTTAAACCGGCAACGATTTCCTGACGAACCGTGCTGCCACGGGCGGAAATTTTAAAGAGTGCGTCAAGCGAACCGTTGGTACGCGCAGAAGGCGTAGACATAGAAAACATCCCCTGAGAATTTTATCGTTCGTTGACATGCGCGGTGGACAGTCCCCTGCCGGTTAAACATCATCTCCCTGTGCAGCGTTGTGGCAAGGCGCCACAAAAAAGCAAACGTTTAACTTCGCGCAGACAACGGTTGGTCAAAAAAAGCAAACGATTATCCAGCGTTTGGATAACGCTTTTCAACTGAACTTTGCCGCTTTGCCCCAAAATTTGCTCAAACAGGTGATGAAGCTGCGCAAACGTTACCGCCGATGCGCAACTTTGCAACATTTGCCGCTGATTTTTAGCCGCCAGGCAGATCAAAAGGCCCGCCCTGCACCACCGCGCGTTGCCAGGCCGGGCGCATTTCCACACGTTTTTTCCATGCCCGCAGATTCGGCAGGTTTTCCACGCCGCCGCGCGCAAGCAGGGCGAAAACCGGGAAACTCATCTGGATATCCGCCATGCTGAGTTGGTTTCCGGCAAACCAGATGCGTTGCGCCAGTTGTGACTCAATAAAATGTGCATGGGTTTCGATTTGCTGCCTGAGGTAGGCTTTCTCCACGCCTTTACCGAGCATTTTACCGATGCTGCGCACACCAAAAGGCACCGGTGGCTTGCCGAGACTTGCAAAGACCAGCTTCAGCAGCAACAGCGGCATCAGCGAACCTTCTGCGTAGTGTAACCAGAAACGGTAATCCTGCTTTTGCGCCGCTTCCTGTGGTTTAAAGCGCTGTTGAGCGTCGTAGGTTTCCTGCAAATATTCCAGAATCGCCCCGGACTCGGCGATGACCAGACCATTATCTTCAATAACCGGCGATTTACCCAGCGGATGAATTTTTTTTAACGACGCGGGTGCAAGCATCGTTTTTTCGCGCTGATAGCGCACTATCTGGTAAGGCACGCCCAACTCTTCTAATGCCCAGAGCACGCGCTGCGAACGCGACTGATTGAGATGATGCACCGTTAGCATAGTTTTCTCCCGCTGAGATAGACTTGTTAACTATAGTCGTCAGCGCCAGCGAAACGGGAAAGAATTCAAAAAAATAGCGCAAAAAATGAGCAATTCTGATTTGATGGCCTATACTAAAAGTGTCAGCGCAATCCGGAACCTCAAAATTAGCTGAGGCGTGTTGATGTCGGGGGAAACCCTCCCGTATCGTAGCGGGATAGAGAGAAAGACAAAGACCGGGAATGACTAAAGCGCCCCCCAACGGGCGCTTTAGTTTTTTTAAAGCGAGTCGTCTTCCAGCAGGCGCGCGCCGGTGCCGAGTTCCCCGAGCTTGTCGCCAGGGTTACGCAGCGGGCAATCACTGCGCGAAAGGCAGCCGCAGCCAATGCAGCCGTCCAGTTCATCACGCAATGAAACCAGTGTATGAATGCGGCGGTCCAGTTCTTCCCGCCACTGGGAAGAGAGCTGCTTCCACTCTTTTTTACTCAGCGTGTGCCCCTCCGGTAATACGCCGAATGCCTCGCCAATAGTCGCCAGTGGAATACCGATACGTTGCGCAATCTTAATGATCGCCACATAACGCAGCACGTCGCGCGTATAGCGCCGCTGATTGCCCGCATTACGTTTGCTTTTAATTAAGCCTTTGCTCTCATAAAAGTGCAGCGCCGAGACGGCAACGCCGCTACGCTTCGCCACTTCGCCCGGCGTGAGCAGCGCTTTAATACGCGGCGGTCTCTTTTCCATAAATCCTCTTTACCTCAAGTTAACTTGAGGAATTATACTCGCTCCCAGACAAAATGACGAATCGCGAAATGAGGAAGTAATATGTCCCATCAGCAAATTATTCAGACACTTATTGCATGGATTGATGAACATATCGATCAGCCGATGAACATCGATGTTGTCGCCAGAAAATCAGGTTATTCCAAGTGGTATTTGCAAAGAATGTTCCGCACCGTGATGCATCAAACGTTGGGTGACTATATTCGCCAGCGCCGCTTATTACTGGCAGCAGAAGCACTGCGTACTACGAAGCGCCCTATTTTTGATATTGCGATGGATTTAGGTTATGTCTCACAGCAGACATTCTCACGGGTATTTCGCCGTGAATTCGACCGCACGCCCAGTGATTATCGCCATCAGGCATGAAAACATTATTTCAGGGAAGGAGGCTGCTGCACCCAGCGTTTAAATTCCTGCGGCGGCAGCGCTCTGGCGAAATGCCAGCCCTGGCAAAACTGAACGCCGCGTTTTAATAGCCAGGCCACTTGCTCCGCCGTTTCCACCCCTTCTGCAATAATCTTCAGGCGCAGGCTTTGCGCCATCTCAATAATATGCTCAGCGATCAAATGGCTGGTGCTATTGGTGGTTAAGGTATCGATAAACGATTTATCAATCTTCAGGATATCCACATTCAGTGAATAGAGATTATGCAGGTTGGAATAACCGGTACCAAAATCATCGATCGCCACTTCATATCCGGCCTGGCGAAATGCCTGAATAACCGGCGTGGTTTTCGGCACGTCAATAAACCCCCGCTCGGTCACTTCGATTTTTATTTGCTCGGCGCGTACGGCATGCATTTTGGCTTTATTGGCGATCAACGAAATCAGCCGTGAGGAGTGAAAATCAGCGGCGGATAAATTAATAGAGATGTAGATATGCGGCACGACTGCGAGAAAATCACCGAGGTCGCTAAACACTTCGTCGACCACATAATCGGTAATGCTTTCAATCATGCCCTCTTTTTCTGCCAGCGGGATAAATTCCGCCGGACTCATCACCGGGCCGTTAAAACCAGGCCAGCGTAACAATGCTTCTGCGCCAACACATTTGCCATTTTTGATATCGATAATCGGTTGGTAATGGAGCTGAAGCTGGCGCTGCGATAATGCCCGGTTGAGCATACGGCGAGGAGAGTGAAATTCCCGCCGTGTTCGTGACCACAACAATAAAATAATCAAACTGCAAACCAGGCCCAGCGGCAGCGTAAACGTGACCTGATGCCAGAGCGAGATAAAATAACGGTCGTTAGAGGTTGAAACAATGATGGCGATGGGCCGCTTAGCCGAATGCGCGATGGTGTAAACGCGTTTTTCTTGCTGAAAGGTTGACTCTTGCGAGCGGATCAGTTGCGAGAGCATCGCTCTATCAGCCTGGCGGCTGGCGGAAAAAAAGGACCCGGTAAGCGTATCGTAAATAGCGTAAGTCAGCGCATTATCGTCACTGGCCACATCGCTGTAAGTAAGAGGATTAATTATCGCAACGTAATTGCCCCGGCGCATATAGACCATTTTATAACCTGCATAAAAAGGTGTATCCCGATAGTAATAAACGGCGAGATCAGGCTTGCGTTGATACTCAGCAGGGGAAATGACATACGGGTTGGCGGGTGTGAAAATAGTGGAGCATAAAAAGGAATCACCGTGCGCATAAATTAAATCTGCCAGATATAAGCTGCCGCGCACAATATTAAGCATAGCGGCGCGATGCTGTGGGGAACACATTTCACCGTGATATTTCTCAGCCGCCTGGCGCGCGGTATTCACTTGCTGGATGACCACGTCTGTTTTATCCAGCGCCTGCTGAGCAAATGTGCGAAGTTGCGTGCCTGTTTCATTGACGGCCCGCAGATGCGCAAACCATAGCGATAGCATCACCGGCAGGAGCACCGCCAGCATTACCCCGACGACTCTGAGCAGCTTGCGTCGCACGCTATGATTCATGTTCGCCTATATCCCTGCAATGATTGTGCCTGTTAATGAGTGGCAGGTTGTTTTGATAAACAGGTGATTACGTTGCATGAATCATACGACATTAGCAACTGACTTTTCTCGTTAAAAAGTTAATATCTCGTGACGGCTCCCATAACATCCCGTAAGCCAAACATAAAATGTGCCCGTGGTTTATATTAGGTGGAATATTTATCCATCTCTGCACCCCTTTTTTTGGCTCTCGCAACAGAGTATCGCTAATTAACCTAAACCAGACGAAGAATAAAAAGCTGCGGCTCTTTTGCACTATTTTTCCGGTGCCAGAGAACCTCTCTTTTATTTATGAGAAAGCGCTGGCAACCACGGTTTTACTGCGCCCGTTACGCTTTGCTTCATACAACGCGTTATCAGCAAGCGTAAGTAAAACTGAACTGTCCTGCCCTTCACCGTTCACGAAAACTAAACCCGCGCTAAAGGTTAAGGTTATTTTTTCGTCGTCACGGCAAAGCGGAGTTTGTAATAATGCCGCGCGAAGTTTATGACTAAAACGCAGCGCCGTTCGCCGACGAGTGCGCGGCATTAAAATCAGAAATTCCTCACCACCTAAACGCCCAAATACATACGCCGGCTCGCTAACCTCACGAACCTGCTCGCAAAAGTGTACCAGCGCCGCATCGCCGGTCTGGTGTCCCCAGCGATCGTTAATGCTTTTAAAGTGATCGAGATCCAGCATTAACAGGCTGAAATGGCTGCGGGTATCGTTCGGCAGGCAGAGTTTGAGCGCCTCTTTAAGCTGACGCAGAAGTGCGGAGCGATTGTAGCAACCGGTGAGTTCATCGATGGTCGCTTTCATCGTCAGCTGCTGCTCCGCTTTTTTACGCTCCGTGATATCCATTCCAATACTGAGTATTGAGTTATCGGGTAAAAGAATGTTTGACCACAGCACGGTGAGCGGCTGCCCATCCCGGCGGATCGGATGCCATTCGTGCATGTCCACGGTCGCCGATAGATTAACCGACGCGCGAACACGCTGGCGCACGCCTGGGTCAGGGTAAAATAATGCTAATGGATCGGGCTGCTGATTAAGCTCTTCCAGCGTCCAGCCAAATAAGCGCTCGCACTCGCCATTCCATAATACGCAGCGGTTGCTTTTATCAAAAGAAGTCATCAGCACCGGAGCGCGATCAAATAATGCTCTGTATTGTGTGATAATACGCTGAAGCTCTTTCGCAGTACGATCTTTTATTATTATTTCAGCCAGATAATCCTTTAGCTTTTCAACCAGTATGACGACGATGTTTTTCATTACAGTTAACGAAGTCAACGGTTCGGCAAAAGCCAAAAAGAAATAGCCACTGAGATTGGCCTGTTGCAAGTGTAATTTACACAGAATGCCGCTCTGTAATTTATTCGCGCGGTTAGCATGGGCCGGAAAGAGTAAGTTTCCGACATTTCGCCGCCAGCAAATAACGCGCCAGGCGCGCTGCTGGCGATGCATGGGCAGGTGTTCAATAAAGCGCTGTGCGGCGCTTAACGTGCACGTCGCTTTCCCTGCGCTGGCAATCTGCGCTACGCCATCTTGTTCGACAATCACCCACGCGAGACGCGCGCCTAAAGCGGCATTGATCGCACGCAGGATCTCTTTTAACGTACGTTGCGCGGTAAGCCACGGCATGAGTTTTGCCAGAACCGCCAGCGCCACTGCTCCCTCCTCTGGAGGAAGAGGATTTTCTTTTTTCATATTTTATCATTCGCAGGTTATTAAGTATCTGTTTGTACCTGCCATGATTTATTCAGGAAGTGAAAAATAGCTTTTAGGCTGTTTAGCCATTACGCGCTTTAACAATAAAAAAGAATTACAAATAGGCCACCAGAGAAATATATCAAGAAAGATCAACCCCCTGCACTATCATTAGCAGAATTAGCAAAACCCTGAATAAGCATAATAGACGATTTTCACATCTTAAATATGCTGAAAATTAGGCTGCTATTTATCATATTTTCCTATCACAATGAATTTGCGCGTAATAATCCTTGAGAAAGGAAAATATATTTATCTGAAAATAAGGATATATCGTTCAGGAATAAAAGGTGCAAAAACAGCGCAGAGTGCGTTTTTCATACTGGAGAATAAACATACAAATGTGATATAGTTCACACATTAATGAAACAGAAATCTATGTTTCATTATGTTGTGTCTGCGGATACCTGCCGTTCGTGCATCGTCTTATCCGCCCCGGAATTTGTTCGTTGAGGATGGTTTCATGGCTACCTTTACCGCCAGCATGGTGCTTCTGCGCTGGCAGTTATTGAGCGCAGTATTGATGTTTATGGCCAGCACGTTGAATATCCGTTTTCGTAAAGCTGATTACCTTGGGCTTGCCGTGATCAGTAGCGGCATGGGTTTAGCAGCAGCATGCTGGTTCGCCACCGGCTTGCTGGGTATGACGACGTTAGATTTATCTACTATCTGGCATAATATAGTCGAGGTAATGATTGAGGCTTCGCAAAAAGCCCCGCCCGACTGGCCAATGGTTGTTACCTGATAGTTTTAAAGCGCCTGCGGGCTAATGCCGGTCACTTAAGGTGACCGGCATTGTTTTTAACAGGATATTTCGGCCTTTTTTGCCTCACTTCCCTTTCATATTCCCGTTCCCTCCTCGGCGGTAGTTTCAGCATC
>NZ_JBQPOM010000002.1:0-148493 GCF_052220145.1 Vagococcus sp. WN89Y
CGGGGAAATCTGGAAGCAGTGTTTATAACAAAACGCCCCCGACCATCAAGGCCGAGGGCGGTTAAGATGTCAAAAACCCGTTATCCGGTGAAACGCAGTACCGCTCCGCTTAAGTGAACGGTATTACCACAGTGTGGAGCCTTTTTTATTGCAGTGGCATAAGGGTCAATGAGGGTTTGGCCTTATTTATACAATACTGCGGTACCGTGCAGGTTGCCCGGACCCGAAACGGAAGTGATGCGGAAAGATTTCGCGCCCATCTGCTCAGCTTTCTGCGCCAGTTCAGTTTCAACAGAGGCCAGGTTCGGGCCAGCGGTGACGCCAATAGAGGTCATGCGTTGCTGGTCTGCAGGAGCAGTCTGAACTTCTACTGCGGCGACACTTGCGAAGGAGAGCGAGCTGAGCGCGACGGCGGCGATAAGGGCTTTTACGTTTTTCATAGTCGTTACCTGTATGCAGATGAATGGTGTCGTTGATTATTTAATTAACGATCGATAGATAAATAATAAGTGTGATCACAGTCACACGTCAATACATTTTAGTAACGGACGTTAATTAATTTATTAAATGCTTAAAATTCATTGATATAGGATTTAATTATTTGTGCGATTTGCGTCTGGTCATCTCAGGGGATTATTTTTATAATGGTTGTTCAACAAAACAACACAAGTAAGCGGCACTATGAGCAATGATGTTAGCAATTGCAGTAAAAAAAGCCGTGGCCGACCCAAGGTGTTCGACAGGGAAGCAGCACTCGACAAAGCCATGACGCTGTTCTGGCAGCATGGTTACGAAGCCACATCATTATCTGATCTCGTGGAAGCAACCGGCGCCAAAGCACCGACGCTGTATGCGGAGTTCACCAACAAAGAAGGGCTGTTTCGCGCGGTATTAGACCGGTACATCGCGCGCTTCGCCAGTCAACAGGAAGCATTATTGCACTGTGAAGAAAAGCCGGTGGAACAGGCTTTGCGCGACTATTTCAGCGCCATCGCAACCTGCTTTACCAGCACCGATACGCCCGCCGGGTGTTTTATGATTAATACCTCGGCGACACTGGCGGCCTCTTCGCACGCGATTGCCAGTACTATCAAGTCGCGCCATGCGAAGCAGGAAGAGACGCTGCTGCACTTTCTGCGCCAGCGCCAGCTTGGCGGGGAAATCCCGCCTGACGCGAACCCACAAGTGCTGGCACAGTTTATTAGCTGTATTCTGCAAGGGATGTCGATAAGCGCCCGTGAAGGGGCGAGCTACGACAAACTGATGCAGATAACCCACACGACGCTACGCTTGTGGCCCTCGCTGATAGCAGCCTGACGCTCCTGCCGGGCAGTTAACCGCCCGGCTCTCTTCTGTGCGAAATAACGATAGGTAAAAACTATAGGATTATTCCCCCGCTTTGCTATGATTAATTGTGATTATTGATTAGCTAACAATTGATCAACGTAATACATAACAATAAGCGGCACGACCACTTTTACTTACCTGTTCTCTTTGATGTCTTATTTGAAGAAGGGCTTTTACTGACTAATCGCATGCAGAAGGAAAAATAAAATGATTTTGCTATTACCATTCATCAAAGTGCTAATAGTAATTACATTGTTATTTGGTCTGTGGGTATTGTGTGGTGGCTCGGTATTGTTCGCATTTATTTCAATCCTTATCACCGGGGTGCTGGTGGTTCGCCAACACAGTCTCATTTGACACGTAAAAAGCCTTGCACAGACGCAAGGCTTTTTTAATACACAAAAAAGACTCCTCAGCCTGAGCGATGAGGAGTCAACATGCAGAGTAGTGCTTTTTTTACGCTTTGTTATTCAGGATAAGCTGGCCGTTACTGTCCAGCGGGATCTGCGTTCCGGGGTCTTTATCCATACGGATTTTCCCCTGCTGATCGCCTATCTTATAGGTAACATCATAGCCCAGCATTTTTTCTGATTTATCGTAAACCGTGCTGCAACGCTGCTGCGTTGTGGTGTAGGTATCTCTTTCCTGCATACCGCCCTGGATTTGGTTACCCGCGTAACCACCGCCTAACGCACCCACCACGGTCGCCACATCTTTACCGCGCCCGCCGCCAAACTGATGGCCAAGCACGCCACCGGCAACCGCCCCGAGGACAGAACCAGTAAGACGGTGTTCATCCTGCACCGGGCGACGGTGCGTCACCGTTACATTCCGGCACTCCTGACGCGGCGTTTTCACCGTCTCTTTGATTGGCGTGGCGGATACGACCTGCGCGTACTGGGGGCCACGATTAAATGCACTCAAACTGGCCACCGCTGCAACGCCCAGCGCAGCGGCCACGCCAATTCCGATACCCGCTAACATTGATTTATTCACAGGATTCTCTCCCTGGTTTGCTATTGATAACAATTCTGCAATGCGCGCAGCATGAAAGCCAATCGGAAAGAGAGGAAAAAAACGGATAATTGAAACAGAAATGACTTATTCAGAGTTGTCTGAGCGCCTTTGCGGCTCTCGCAGCAGGATATTCTGCTCCCCCGAAATTTTCACAGGGGAGCAGAAAGGGATCAGTGCAGTTTAAGCCGCGGGCGGATCACCCGGTTGATGCTGCCCACCAGCATCATCAGACCGGTTTTGAAATAGCCGTGCAGCGCAATCTGATGCATACGGTACAGGGAGATATAAACGAAACGGGCGATACGCCCTTCAATCATCATCGAGCCGCGCATCAGGTTGCCCATCAGGCTACCCACCGTCGAGTAATTAGAGAGCGAAACCAGCGAACCGTGATCTTTGTAGACATACGCTTTGAGTGGTTTGCCTTTGATCTGCGCCAGAATATTGTGCAGCGCAAGGCTTGCCATCTGATGGGCCGCCTGCGCGCGCGGCGGCACGAAGCCCCCTTCCGGGCGCGCGCAAGATGCGCAGTCGCCGATTGCGTAAATATCCGGATCACGGGTGGTTTGCAGCGTCTGCTCCACCACCAGCTGATTGATGCGGTTCGTTTCCAGACCGCCAATCTCTTTCATAAAGTCCGGCGCTTTGATCCCAGCCGCCCACACCATCAGGTCGGCTTTGATGTACTCGCCCTCTTTGGTGTGCAGACCGCCCTCGTCCGCGCTGGTCACCATCGTCTGGGTCAGTACGCGCACGCCCATCTTGCTCAGCTCAGCATGCGCCGCAGCAGAGATACGCGGCGGCAGCGCAGGCAGAATGCGCTCTCCGGCCTCCACCAGCGTCACATTGAGCGCGTCGTTGCTCAGCCCTTTGTAGCCATAGCTGTGCAGCTGTTTCACCGCGTTATGCAACTCGGCAGACAGCTCCACCCCGGTCGCCCCGCCGCCCACGATAGCGATATTCACTTTGCCGTTTACGCCAAGGTTAGCGGAATATTTCAGGAACAGGTTAAGCATTTCCTGATGGAAACGGCGCGCCTGATGCGGGTTATCAAGGAAGATGCAGTGCTCTTTTACCCCTGGCGTGTTGAAGTCGTTCGAGGTACTGCCCAGCGCCATCACCAGCGTGTCATACGCCAGCTTACGCTCCGGCACCAGCAGCTCGCCTTTGTCATCGCGCAGCTCCGCCAGGGTAATCGTTTTGTTTTCACGGTTAATGTCCACCACGGAACCAAGCTGGAACTGGAAGTGGTGATTACGCGCATGGGCCAGGTAACTGAGCGCATCAACGCCCTCATCCAGAGAACCCGTCGCCACTTCGTGCAGCAGCGGTTTCCAGAGATGACTGTGATTGCGATCCACCAGCGTAATTTTGGCTTTTTTACCGCGGCCCAGCTTTTTTCCCAGCTGAGTTGCCAGCTCCAGACCGCCAGCGCCACCGCCTACAATCACAATTTTTCTTAATGGTGTAGTCAACGTGACCCCCTTAAAATATTAACCAATTGTTAACTAAAGGTTATAAAAATAGCCTTTAATTAACAAAGGCTTACGCGCATGATTTTTGTCATTGATACCGAGAATAGCATGAACGGATCATTGGTCATACCAAAATTGATATACATCAAGTTTTGATGATTAAAAGTTGAACAAGTGTAGTTGCAGCGGGGATAAAAGGGGATAAAAGGGGATAAAAAGAGGAAAATTCCGGCAGCAGCGGGCTGCCGGAACGGGGGTCATCCGAGCGTTTTAAACGCCTTGATGCGCTGCAAATGGGGGGAAATATTCTTGAACTTATGCGATTGCTCTTCGTCCCAGACGATTTCATAAAAGTGATGCAACATATCCGACGTGCGCTGGTTATCAAGCGCCTCATCGTTACGGGACAAAATCACCAGGCAGCGATCGCGGTTTTTCTCGCGGAAGTTAGCCACGCATTTGGTCGCGATATCCTCGTACTCTTCAGGGCGATCGATCTTGCCCTCCATGTTCTCATACGGAAACAGGTTCGGGTTAAGGATAACCTGACGGACATCGCACAAAAAGCCGATGCGCTCAGCCCAGTATCCACCCAGACCGACGCCGCAAATGAGCGGGCGCTCATCAACATTGAGTTGCAGCATTTTATCCACTTCTTTCAGCAGATGTTGCATATCATGCTTCGGATGCAAAGTACTGTAGCTAATCAGGCGCACATCCGGATCGATAAACTGTAACTGCAACACTTTTTCATGGTTGCCGGGACTGTTTGAGTCAAAACCGTGTAAATAAATAATCATGGTACCCTCACCACTTCGATCATCGCGTGCGCAGAGTTAATGAGCGGCTTTCTGCTCCTGCCAGCGCTCGTGCAGCTGCTCCAGCGCCTGGCTGACAGCCTTCCAGCACGGGGAGCTCATCAACTCCTGACGAGAAAAGGAACCTTTATGATACAATTGTGTAACACGCTCAGCATTGATCGGCGACAGGTTATCTAACACACTCACTGCGCCTTTACGATTATTGCAGACGAGGATCATATCGCAACCCGCGTCCAGCGATGCCTGCGCGCGCTCGGCATAACTTCCCATAACGGCAGCGCCCTCCATCGACAAATCATCGGAGAAGATAACCCCGTCGAACCCCAGCTCGCCGCGCAGCACGGTTTTCAGCCAGTACGGCGACCCGCTGGCGGGCAGCGGATCGGCGTCGCGATAAATCACATGCGCAGGCATGATAGCATCGAGCTTGTTCTGCTCAATCAACGCGCGAAACACCGACATATCTTTTTCGCGGATCTCCGCCTGCGGGCGATCGTCGTGAGGCGTCTCTTTATGCGAATCCGCCGTGACCGCACCGTGCCCGGGAAAGTGTTTACCGGTCGTTTTCATACCGGCGCTGTGCATACCGTCGATAAAACGCGTCGCCATCGCCAGCGCTTTTTGCGGCTGTGCGTGGTAAGAGCGCTCGCCAATGGCGGCGCTAATATGGCCAACATCCAGTACCGGCGCAAAGCTGATATCAATATCCATGGCGATCATTTCGCTGGCCATCAGCCAGCCCGCGTCCTCGGCCAGGCGACCGCCCTCTTCCAGACCGTGCAACGCGGCAAAGGACTGTGCGGCTGGCAGCCGCGTGAAACCGTCGCGAAAACGCTGCACGCGCCCGCCCTCCTGGTCCACCGCCACCACCAGGCGCTGACGTGATGCGCTGCGGATCTGGCGCACCAGTTCGCGCAACTGCTGCGGATCGTGGTAATTACGCGTAAAGAGGATCAGGCCGCCGACCGACGGATGCGCCAGAATATCGCGCTCCTCTGCATCCAGTTCGTACCCTTCCACATCCAACATGACCGGACCCACACTCATCTCTCTTTTCCTTGCTCGTTAAGCTGGCGCCATATCTCATTGGCCAGCGTAATAAATTGTTGATCGTTCGTCTGCTGCCAGCGGCACTCATACCAGCCCGCCATCAGCAGTAATACCCAGGGACGCCAGCGCTGCACATGCCGCCAGAGTTGCGCGGCATCCAGCGCGGCCTCGCGGGCATACGCCGCTACCAGCGCCCGCCGCGCAGCGTCATCCATCCACACGGCGGCCAGTTCGAGGGCGACATCACCGTCTCCGGCATATTCCCAGTCAATCAGTCTCAGCCCCTGCGGTGTGTGCACCAGATTGCTAGGATGGACATCCATATGCAAAGGTGCGAGCCGCAAAGGGTGCGGTTCGCCACGCTGGCGGAGCTTTTTTAACCAGCGTAGCCACCCGGGCGTGCGGCGGGCAGGATCGCACTGCTGCCAGTAACTGACAAGCAGCGGCAGCAGCGAAATGCGCCAGCCAAAACAGGCTTCGCGATGCAACGCGTGCAGCAGGGTTGCCAGCGACCCGCTGTCGGGCAACTGACTGTGTGTCTTTCCGGGAACATACTCGACGGCCATCCACTCACCCGCCCAAAGCCGCGGCTTCGGCGCAATCGTTGCGGGTAAATGCTGAAGCACGCGGTACTGGCGCAAGAATGACGAAGAGATACCCGGATGACGCTGGCGCAGCACCAGCGTTTGCCGCCCGTCGCTGATAAGACAACTCCCACCGCTTAGCCCGGTGTTCTGGCTGGCGACGGGAGAAAAGGTCGGGAAGTAGCGTGACAGTACCTCGTCACGCCTCTGTTTATTGTTGCGCAACGGAGCCTTTACCTGACCAGATAATCTCGCCCGTTTGCACCAGCATCAGTTGCATTTGCAACGTCGGTGAGCTGACGCTGCCGGTCGCATTTGAGTAGAGCACATATTGCGCCCCGACATTGCGGGCGATACCGATGGCTTTGCTGCGACTGCCGAGGCTGTCCTGCGCAGAAAGCCCCAGTTGCTGCTTCGCCATCGACAGTTGCTGCGCCGTCACCAGCGTAAAGGTGCCGTTATTTGCCAGCGCGTTACGCACTACGTCCGTCGCCTCGCTGGTATTAATTGAGCCGTTCGTCCGGTTATTCACGTTATCCACCAGCAAAATACTGCCTGCGGTCACGCCGTTAGCCTGCAGCATTTTACTGACCATGGGCTGCACCGCACCGTTCCAGTCGAAATGGCGCTCGCGCGGCACCGGTTGACCGTTTTCATCCTGATGCACAACCGGCCCAGGTTGCTCCGGTATCTCAGGAACAGACGGTACCGTCGGCAGAGGTTGCTGCGGCTGCGCAGGTTGCGTACCGCCCACCTGGTCAACCGGCGCGGGCTGTTGTTCATTTTGCGTAATACACCCTGAAAGGACCAGGGCAAGCGTTGTCAATAAAGCATAGCGTCCAATAGTTCTAATCAAGTGTCACCCCTTACAGGTAGAGATACAGTCTGACGCTGTGCGCCCCCAATGCCCCGGGGCTGCCATACAGCGTGACGGCTGAATTCGCCGGAATTGTCACGCTGCGCGGTTGCTCCAGAGGGTGCATCTCCAGACCTCTGGCGTCATACCAGTAAAAACGATAATGCACGGTTACAGGCTTCTGCCTTTCATTAAAAAGGCGCGAGGACGCGGAAGATTGCAGATCGCGCGCGTTAAAGGTGGGCGGCTGGGCGCTGATGCCCGCCGCGAGGATGCTGGACTCCATCACCAGCGTTTGATCGCTGGCCACCGGGATTTCCGGCTGCGAACGGCATCCGGCGAGCAGTAGCGCCGCAAGCCCCAGCGCGACACGTCCTCTTAGCATGTTACACGCCCTTGTGCGTCAGCATCGGCCCCAACGGTCGCCCGCCAAGCAGGTGCATATGGATATGGTAGACCTCCTGCCCGCCGTGACGGTTACAGTTCATGATAAGACGGTACCCATCCTGCGCAATCCCTTCATCTTTGGCGATTTTCGCCGCCACGGTCAGCATACGCCCCAGCGCCTGCTCATGAGCTTCGGTAACATCATTAACGGTAGGAATAAGGATGTTGGGAACAATCAGCACATGCGTCGGTGCCTGCGGGGAGATGTCGCGAAAGGCGGTGACCAGCTCGTCCTGATAGATGATGTCCGAGGGGATCTCGCGGCGGATAATTTTACTAAAAATGGTTTCTTCGGCCATGACGTTTTCCTTATAGAAGCGCGAGTTGCCCCCGCAGCTGTCGTCAATTACTTGCCATAGAGTATGATCGAGTTTCTCCAGTTCTTTCAACCATAACGCTCTTTTTCTTTCGCCTTTCAGAACGAGTCGCCGCTGTAATAACCAACCGGCGCTTCCCGCTGCGCTGAAATGCCATTTCAGTAATAAATGTCACATCTGTTTACATCGATTCTGTGAATGCGTATATTTCGCATTTGCATTTTCATGCGCAATTATTACTTACCAAATTAAAAAAAACCGCCAGGCGCGGCAACGCATCGCGACCCGGCACATCTTCTAACACACCATTAAGGGTTTATTATGTCTTTCACCGATCAGGTGCGTCCGCGCGTCGCGGCACCGTCTCTGCTTGCTGTCAGTATTGCTTTCGCGCTCGCCCCTGCTGCCAGCGTTGCCGCGTCTCCAAACCCGGAGGATACCGTTATCGTTGAAGGTTCAAACGCAACGACTGCATACAGCGAAGAGCAGGACTACAACGCGAAAACCACCGCAGCGGGAACTAAAATGACGCTGGTGCAGCGCGATATTCCTCAGTCGGTCAGTATTACCACGCAGCAGCGGATGAAGGACCAACAGCTGGAAACCCTGGGAGATGTGCTGAAAAATACCACCGGCGTATTTGAAAGCGTGGCGGATTCAGACAGAAGCACCTTCTATTCCCGCGGCTTTTTAATCGATAACTACATGATTGACGGCATCCCGACGATTTTTGAATCACGCTGGAATATGGGCGATGCGCTGTCTGATACCGCATTGTTTGAGCGTGTGGAAGTGGTTCGCGGCGCAACCGGCCTGATGACCGGCGCGGGCAACCCGTCGGCTTCAGTGAATATGGTGCGTAAACATGCCGACAGCCGGGAATTTAAATCCAGCGTCACCGCAGAGTACGGTAGCTGGAACAAGCAGCGCTATGTCGCCGATGTCTCGGCCCCGCTAACCGAGAACGGCAACATTCGCGGGCGTATGGTAGCGGGCTATCAGCACAATGACAGCTGGCTCGATCGCTACAGCCAGGAGAAAAAGTTCTTTTACGGCGTGCTGGATGTGGATCTCACCGAGGCGACCTCTTTCTCAGTCGGTTATGACTATCAGGAAATTGACGTCGACAGCCCGACCTGGGGCGGTCTCCCGCGCTGGTATACCGATGGCAGCAAAACGAACCCGAATCGTAGCGACAGCACGGCGCCGGACTGGGCTTATAACAATAAAATCTCCAAACGTACCTTCGCCACGCTCAAACAAAACCTCGGCAGCGACTGGCTGTTGACCGTCAACGGTACGCACACCGAGATGGAACTCGACAGCAAGTCCATGTATCTGGATGGCACCATTGATAAAGCCAGCGGATTTATGGTCAGCCCTTACGGCGCGCCTTACACCTATATTGGCGGCACCGGTTATAACACCGGCAAACGCAAAGTGGATGCGCTGGATGTCTATGCCAACGGTTCTTACGATCTGTTTGGTCGCCAGCATGAACTGATGGTTGGCGGCAACCTGAGCAAGCAAAACAACCGCTACTTTAGCTCATGGGCAAATGTGTACCCGGATGAGTTAGGCAGCCTTTACGACTACCATAATAACTTCCCGGAAACGAACTGGAACCCGCTGAGTCTGGCGCAGGACGATACTATCCGCCAGCAGTCTGCATATTTGGCGACCCGTATTTCACTCGCCGACCCGCTGCACCTGATCCTTGGCGCGCGCTATACCAAATATAAGCTGGAGACGCTGACCCAGGAGATGGAGAAGAACAACATCACGCCTTATGCCGGGCTGGTGTATGACATCAATGATACCTGGTCTACTTATGCCAGCTATACCTCCATCTTCAACCCGCAGGCGCTGCGTGATGAGAGCGGTCAATACCTCTCGCCAATCACCGGTAAAAACTATGAGCTGGGCCTGAAATCGGACTGGATGAACAGCCGCCTGACCACCTCGCTGGCGGTTTTCCGTATCGAGCAGGATAACCTCGGCCAGGCAACCGGCGGCGTAGTGCAGGGTACCGGTAGCGAAAGTGCTTACAAAGCGGTAGACGGCGCAGTCAGTAAAGGTGTGGAGCTGGAAGTGAACGGTGCGCTGACCGACAACTGGCAGATGACCTTCGGTGCAACCCGTTATCTGGCTGAGGACCAGGACGGCAACCCGGTGAACCCAAACCTGCCGCGCACCTCGATGAAAGTCTTCACCAGCTACCGTTTGCCAATGCTGCAGGATCTGACCGTGGGCGGCGGCGTGAAGTGGCAGAACCGTGTCTGGGCAAATGTCAGCACCGCTGATGGCAATTTCCGCTCCGAACAGGGCAGCTTAGCGCTGGTTGATCTGTTTGCGCGCTATCAGGTCACAAAACAGCTTTCAGTACAGGGTAACGTCAATAACTTGTTCGATAAAAAGTACGATACCAATATCGACAGCCGCACCTGGGTTTATGGCGAGCCGCTTAACTTCTCTGTCAGCGCCAGCTACAGTTTCTGACAGATTCCAGCCATTAAAAAGGGAGCCATTCGGCTCCCTCAGTCTCCCCTGACGATGTATTAGTTGCTGCGGATGTATTCATCCATCTCGGTTTTCAGGTTATCGGACTTGGTACCGAAAATCGCCTGTACACCGGAGCCTGCAACCACCACACCCGCTGCGCCAAGCTGTTTCAGACCAGCCTGATCCACCTTCGTCACGTCCGCAACGCTAACACGTAAACGCGTGATGCACGCATCCAGGTTCGTGATGTTCTCTTTACCACCGAACGCCGCAACCAGTGCTGGCGCCATTTCGCTGGATGCGCCCGCTTTGCTCTCCTCGCTCGAATCTTCCCGACCCGGCGTTTTCAGGTTTAGCGCTTTGATAAGCACGCGGAATATCACGTAGTAAACGATAGCGTAGCCAATACCGACAATCGGGAACAGCCACAGCTTGCTGCTGTTACCGCTCAGCACGATAAAGTCAATCAAACCGTGTGAGAACGAGGTGCCATCACGCATGCCCAGCAGGATGCAGATTGGGAATGCCAGACCCGCGAGGATCGCGTGAATGATATACAGAATCGGCGCCACGAACATGAAGGAGAACTCGATAGGCTCAGTTATCCCGGTCAGGAACGACGTCAGCGCAGCGGAGATCATAATACCGCCCACTTTGGCGCGGTTTTCCGGTTTAGCTGAGTGCCAGATAGCAATGGCCGCAGCCGGCAGACCGTACATTTTGAACAGGAAGCCGCCGGAGAGCATACCCGCGGTCGGGTCGCCCGCCATATAACGCGGGATATCGCCGTGGAACACCTGACCCGCCGCGTTGGTGTATTCGCCAATCTGCATCTGGAAAGGAACGTTCCAGATATGGTGCAGACCAAACGGCACCAGGCAACGCTCGATAAAGCCATAAATACCGAACGCCACAACCGGGTTCTGGTAAGCAGCCCACTGAGAGAAGGTCTGGATAGCGGTACCAATTGGTGGCCAGATAAAGGACAGCACGACGCCGGTGAAAATGGCAGCCAGGCCTGAAATGATAGGCACAAAGCGTTTACCGGCAAAGAAGCCCAGGTATTCAGGCAACTTAATGCGATAGAAGCGGTTAAACATATAAGCAGCAATCGCACCGGAGATAATGCCCCCGAGGACACCGGTATCTGCCAGGTGTTTGGCCGCGATTTCTTCAGCAGGTAAATGCAGGACCAGCGGCGCAACAACAGCCATGGTCTTAACCATGATGCCATATGCCACAACTGCAGCCAGCGCTGAAACGCCATCGTTGTTGGTGAAGCCGAGCGCAACACCGATAGCGAAGATCAGAGGCATGTTAGCAAAAACGGAACCACCCGCTTCGGCCATAACATGTGAAACCACCGCTGGCAGCCAGCTGAAGTTTGCAGAACCGACGCCCAGCAGGATACCTGCGATAGGCAGTACAGATACTGGCAGCATCAACGATTTACCGACCTTCTGCAGGTTAGCAAATGCATTCTTAAACATAATTGAGAGTGCTCCTGAGTATGAGTTCTTATTACGCTTTCGCGTATTGGCGCGGGGGGAGAGCCGCGCCGTATGAAGGACGTCTGAGCGTCCTTTTATTTATTACGAAGAGTAAAATAAATCGTGCCGGTGTTATTTGACGGCTATCACGTTTCAGTATGACTTAACGTCAAATATCAAAACTTTATAAATATTTTAGATAAATTTGCTCAAAAAACAACCTCCGCCACCCTCTCCGTGGCGGTGAACTCTACCGTTTAAACGTATTAATTACGAGCCCTAAAAAAACCTGATGTTCAGGCCAGGGCCAGGCGGGACGGGGCAATATGGAACAACGTGGCAAAGTTTTGCGTGGTTTGTTCAGCCAGTTGCTCGACTGAAACTCCCTTCAGCACGGCAACATATTCTGCAACATCGCGCGTCATCGCAGGCTGGTTCTCTTTCCCCCGATGCGGAACCGGCGCCAGATAAGGCGAATCCGTCTCCACCAGTAACCTGTCCAGCGGCACAAAACGTGCGGCGTCGCGCAGTTGCTCTGCGTTGCGAAACGTCACAATCCCGGAAAAAGAGATATAGAAACCCATGTCGAGCAATTTCCCCGCCGTTTCCCGATCTTCGGTAAAGCAGTGCAGCACCCCGCCGCACTCAGAAACCTTCTCTTCGCGCAAAATAGCCAGCGTATCGGCGCGGGCGTCACGGGTGTGAACAATCACCGGTTTATTCAGTTCGCGCCCGATACGAATATGGTTGCGAAACGACTCTTGCTGGCGCGCTTTGGTTTCCGGCGTGTAGAAATAATCAAGGCCGGTTTCGCCCATCGCCACTACGCCCTCTTCTGCCGCCAGCTGGCGCAGCGTCTCAACCTCCCAGCTTTCGTCCTGGTTTAACGGATGCACGCCGCAGGAAAACACCACGTTGTCACGCTCGCCCACCAGTTCGCGCATCGAGCGGTAGCCCGGCAGGGTTGTTGCCACAGCAAGGCAAAATTTCACATCACGCGCGGCGGCTTTCGCCAGCACATCGTCAACGTCTTTATGCAAAGACTGGTAATCAAGGCCATCAAGGTGGCAGTGCGAGTCGACTAAAAACATAATGTCTCTCTTACAGATGGGATACAGGAAGCGTGGCCCCGGATTGCAGGTCGCGTTCCAGCGTTAACAAAAGATCGGTCAGCAGCAGTTCGCGGTTCACACCAACGACACTCAGCAACTGTTCGCGGCAGGTAAACACCGCCTTCAGCAGCGCATGCAGCACACCGCTGCGCAACTGGCGGGCAAGTTGCTGCACCAGCGCCAGCGCGTCTACGTTCGTGATAAGCGTCGCGCCTTGCTGAATTTTCAGCGCATCAAGAAACAGCGAAGCGAGCCATTGCAGACGCTCGGCAACCTGATCATGGTTCAGCGTTGGCAGCAGAGCAAGCCAGTCACCGCTGGCAAGCGTTGCCGATAAGGCCTGGCAAAGCGCCTGGCGCTGCGCCCAGTGCGCCTCCTGCAACAGTTCCTGCGCCGCACCTGGCGAACCTGCCGACAGGCGTAGCGCGGTCAATATTGCTTCTTGTGACGCCGTCACTTCTCGTGCCAGCCACGTGCTGGCATAGCTTTCCGGCGGCGGCGCAAGGTGATGCAGGCGGCAGCGGCTGCGCAGTGTCGCAAGCAGGCGTGATGGCTCGCGGCAGCCAAGAAAGAACCACGTCCCGGCAGGCGGCTCCTCAAGCGTTTTCAGTAACGCATTGGCCGCAGCATCGCTGAGCATGGCGGCATCCTCGATCCAGACCACTTTGGCACCGCCCAGGCGCGCATGCTCGTAGAGCTTCTCGCTGACATCGCGCACCGCATCGATCCCCAGCGTGCTTTTACCTTTTTCCGGTACCAGCGCGTAATAATCAGGATGCGTGCCCGCCTGCATCAGCTGGCAACCCCGGCACTGGCCGCAGCTCTTATGCCCTTGCGGCTGCTGGCACAACAGAAAACGGCTTAATGCATAGATAAGCGCATCGTCCCCCATGCCGGGCAGTGCATGAACAAGTAGCGCGTGGTGGCCGTGCCCGCTCTGGTAGCTGGCAGCCAGCTGCTCAAAGTCCGGTCGCAGCCACGGATACCATTTCATGCGCCCTGCTCCTGCACCCAGGCGGTGACAGTCTGGCGGATATCGCTGATGACCTTCTCCAGCGGCTGAGTTGAGTCGATGGTGCGAATACTGGGATCCTGCGCGGCCAGCTCAAGGTAGCGGGCGCGGGTACGGTTAAAGAAGTCCAGCGACTCCTGCTCGATTCTGTCCAGCTCGCCACGCGCGCGGGCGCGTTTCAGGCCCACCTCCGGCGTTACATCCAGATAGAGCGTCAGATCCGGGCGAAAATCACCCAGTACCGCATCACGCAATGTCGCCAGCATGGCTTGATCGATACCACGGCCACCGCCCTGGTAGGCCTGGGTCGAGAGATCGTGACGATCGCCCACCACCCAGCAACCGCGCGCCAGCGCCGGTTTAATAACCGTCTCGACCAGCTGTACGCGGGCGGCGTAAAACATCAGGACTTCTGCTTTATCGCAAATGACTTCGTCGCCGACGGAGCGAATATCCAGCACCAGGCTTCGCAATTTTTCGGCCAGTAACGTACCGCCCGGTTCGCGCGTAAACACCATCTCACCCACGCCCAGCTCTTTCAGCGTTGCCACGATCACGTCGCGTGCGGTGGTTTTCCCGGCGCCTTCAAGCCCTTCGATAACGATGTATTTACTGCCCATTTTTTTCCTTAAGTACTTTCAGGTATTGCTGCACTGACCGGTTATGGCTGATAAGGTTAGTATTAAACGTGTGCCCACCTTTGCCATCGGCGACAAAATAGAGATACGGCGTCTTTGCCGGGTGCGCCGCTGCGCGCAGCGAGGCTTCGCCGGGCGTGGCTATCGGGCCTGGCGGCAACCCATTAATCACATAGGTGTTGTAATCGGACGGTGTTTCCAGATCCACGCGCGACAGCTTACCATTATAACGCGCGCCCATCCCGTAGATAACCGTCGGATCCGTTTGCAGGCGCATACCTACCCGCAACCGGTTGATAAACACCGACGCCACCTGGTCGCGTTCGCTGGCGACGGCGGTCTCTTTTTCAATGATGGAGGCCATCGTCACCAATTGGTTTTTATCTTTATACGGCAGATCCGGCGCGCGATCTTGCCAGGCAAGCTCCACCGCGCGCACCATTTTTTGATGCGCCCGTTTGAGCAGCGCCACATCCGTCGTGTTGGCGGTATACATCCAGGTATCCGGCCAGAACCAGCCCTCAATCCACTGCGGGTTTTCAAACTCCAGCGCGCTGGCAACGGTGGCGTAATCGTCGTCTTTCAGCGTGTGCTGAATATACGGCGCATCGCGGAGCTGGCGCAGGTAATCGCTCAGGCGCATCCCTTCCACCAGACGCAGCGGGAACTGCGCCTCTTTGCCGCTTTCCAGCAGTTGCAACATCTCGCGCACGGTCATGCCGGGGGTAAAACGGTACGTCCCGGCTTTAAAGTGAGAGAGCTCAGGCTCCAGGCGCAGCAGCCACTGGAACACGCGCGGGCGATTGATGACTTTTTCACGATAGAGCTGCTCGCCCAACGCCTGGCGGCCCGTTCCGGCCTTAAGGGCGAAAATGGTCTCGTCTTTGATAAGAATTTTATTGTTCGCCAGCTGGCGAACCTTCCACATGCCCGCGCCCGCCGCGATACCCATCGCGACCAGCAGGAGAAGGACAAACTTAAACATTTTTTTCATGACTGAGTTATCTGCTCACACAGAGGGGCTAAAAAATGGTACAAATCGCGCGCTGACCAGCTGTACTTATCCCACTGGCGGACAGGAACCAGCGGCATCAGCGCGTTGCAAATCACGACTTCATCGGCCTGGGCCAGCGCATCAGGCCGCGCCTGGACTTCGGCAACCGTAAACCTGGAGGCAGCCAGCTGGCGCAGGCAATATTGCCGCATGATGCCATCCACACCGGCCTGGTCAAGCCGTGGCGTAAAGACATTCTGCCCCTGACGCCACAAGATATTCGCCGCACAGCACTCTGTCACCCAGCCGTCACTGTCGAGAACTAACGCTTCATCGGCAGGCGTTTGCTCAAGCTGGGCACGAATAAGAACCTGCTCAAGGCGGTTGAGGTGCTTAATGCCCGCAAGCCAGGGGTTGCGTCCCAGCGGCACCGGGCTTAACGCCAGCGTCACCCCGTGTTCCCGCCAGCGCGCATAATGCGCCGGTGCATCAGACAGTGCGAGAATGCGTACAGGCTCGGTGCAGGAAGCGGCACTGTAGCCTCGCCCGCCCGCGCCCCGGCTCAGAATGACTTTTACCACGCCGGTCTCTTTGGCCTGGGCCAGGTTTGCCATCTCATGCGCCAGCACGCCCCAGTCTTCGAAGGCGATCATTAGCCGCGTGCAGGCAAGACGCAACCGTTCCAGGTGTGCATCGATAAACTGAATTTGCCCGCCAAGAATGCGCGCCGTGGTAAAGCAGCCGTCGCCAAACTGGATTGCCCGGTCGCTGGCCGAAAGCCAGGGCTGTTCTGTGCCATTAATCAAGAACATAGGGGCTCCTTATGCATGGCCGAACAGTTTGGCAGGATGGGAGACAGAGAACAAGTGGATAAACGGAACAGAAAAGGCCCGACAAGCGGGCCTTTCCTACAGCAGCAATTATCAGACTTTCCTGAAGACCAGGGAGCCGTTGGTGCCACCGAAACCGAAGGAGTTACACAGCGTGTACTCCATCCCGCTGACCTGACGTGCTTCGTGCGGAACGAAGTCCAGGTCGCAACCGTCATCCGGGTTATCCAGGTTGATGGTTGGCGGAACAGCCTGATCGCGCAGCGCAAGGATGGAGTAGATAGATTCTACTGCCCCTGCCGCACCTAACAGGTGACCGGTCATGGATTTAGTGGAGCTTACCAGCACGCTGCGCGCGGCATCGCCAAACACAGATTTCACGGCCTGCGCTTCGGCTTTGTCACCCGCCGGGGTAGACGTACCGTGTGCGTTAACGTAGCCAATCTGGCCCGGTTCAATGCCCGCATCACGCAGTGCGTGGACCATCGCCAGGGCGGCGCCTTCGCCGTTTTCCGGCGGTGACGTCATATGGTAAGCATCGCTGCTCATGCCAAAACCAACGATTTCAGCATAGATTTTCGCGCCGCGCTTTTTCGCATGCTCATACTCTTCCAGCATGATAATACCGGCGCCGTCGCCGAGGACAAAACCGTCACGGTCTTTATCCCACGGGCGGCTTGCTGCCTGCGGATTATCGTTGCGGGTAGAGAGCGCGCGCGCTGCGCCGAAACCACCGACGCCCAGCGGAGTGCTGGCTTTTTCTGCCCCACCGGCCAGCATTGCGTCGGCATCGCCATAAGCGATAATGCGCGCAGCATGACCAATGTTATGCACGCCAGACGTACAGGCGGTGGCAATCGAAATACTTGGACCGCGCAAGCCAAACATGATGGTCAGATGACCGGCTACCATGTTTACGATTGTGGACGGTACAAAGAACGGGCTGATCTTACGCGGCCCGCCCTTAACAAGGGAGCTGTGGTTTTCTTCGATCAGGCCAAGGCCACCGATACCGGAACCAATCGCTGCGCCAATACGGGATGCGTTTTCTTCCGTGACTTCGAGGCCAGAATCCTGCATGGCCTGTACGCCAGCCACAACTCCATATTGAATGAAATCATCCATCTTGCGCTGTTCTTTGCGCGAGATGATGTCTTCACAATTAAAATCCTTTACTAAGCCAGCAAATTTGGTTGCATAGGCGCTAGTATCGAAATGGTCGATCAGGCTGATGCCACTCTGACCGGCAAGGAGAGCTTTCCAGGTAGACTCTACGGTATTGCCGACAGGAGACAACATGCCAAGTCCGGTCACAACTACACGACGCTTAGACACGTTTGTCCTCCAGGGAGGGATAAAAAAGAGGTTCGTGGGACAAAAAAGATAAAACTCAGGCGGTCGAACGACCGCCTGGAGATGTTCACTTACGCCTGGTGACCGTTGATGTAATCAATGGCAGCCTGAACGGTGGTGATCTTCTCAGCTTCTTCGTCCGGAATCTCAGTATCAAACTCTTCTTCCAGAGCCATTACCAGCTCAACGGTGTCAAGAGAATCAGCGCCCAGGTCTTCAACGAAGGAAGCATTGTTGGTAACTTCTTCCTGCTTAACGCCCAGCTGTTCGCCGATAATTTTCTTAACGCGTTCTTCGATAGTGCTCATACTCTTAAATTTCCTATCAAAACTCGCTTTCGCGATGGTTTTCGTAGTGTATAAAATGTTGAAAAATTTGCAACTAAATCCCGGCAGTTCTTACCACGATTTTACGCTATTTTGCGGCTTTTGCCCCCAATAACGCAAATAATTTTCATCGTGGTTAAACCATATACATCCCGCCATTGACGTGCAAAGTTTCACCTGTGATGTAACTCGCCTCGTCAGAGGCTAAAAATGCAACCGCATTGGCGATTTCCTGCGCACCACCAAGACGGCCTGCAGGAACTTGCGCCAGAATACCCGCACGCTGATCTTCAGACAGCGCACGCGTCATGTCCGTTTCAATAAAGCCCGGAGCAACAACGTTCACTGTAATACCGCGGGACGCAACTTCGCGCGCCAGCGATTTACTGAAACCGATAAGACCCGCCTTCGCCGCAGCGTAGTTGGTCTGACCGGCATTTCCCATGGTACCAACCACAGAACCGATAGTGATAATACGCCCATGACGCTTTTTCATCATAGCGCGCATTACCGCTTTTGACAGACGGAAAACGGATGAAAGATTAGTATCGAGAATGTCGTTCCACTCGTCGTCTTTCATGCGCATTAGCAGATTATCGCGGGTAATACCGGCATTATTAACCAGAATATCCACCTCGCCAAACTCTGCGCGGATGTTTTCCAGGACAGACTCGATAGAGGCCGCATCAGTAACATTCAGAAGCAGCCCTTTACCATTCGCGCCTAAATAGTCGCTGATTGCCTGTGCGCCGCTCTCGCTGGTCGCCGTACCGATAACCTTCGCGCCACGGGCAACGAGGGTTTCAGCAATAGCGCGGCCAATCCCGCGACTTGCACCGGTAACCAGCGCGACTTTTCCTTCAAAACTCATGGTTTTCCTCTTTTATTGCGTAAGTGCCTCTGACAGCGCAGCCGGCTCGTTGAGCGCGGAAGCGGTCAGGGTGTCAACAATACGTTTCGTCAGACCGGTGAGGACTTTACCCGGACCCACTTCATACAGGTGCTCAACGCCCTGTGATGCCATAAATTCAACGCTTTTGGTCCACTGCACCGGGCTGTAAAGCTGGCGCACCAGCGCATCGCGGATAGCCTCAGGCGTTGTTTCGCACCGCACATCCACGTTATTCACCACCGGGATTTGCGGCGCATTAAAGGTAATTTTATTCAGCTCAACGGCCAGTTTTTCGGCGGCAGGCTTCATCAGCGCGCAGTGAGACGGCACGCTTACCGGCAGCGGCAGCGCACGCTTGGCGCCCGCCGCTTTACAGGCAGCGCCCGCGCGATCGACCGCATCTTTATGACCCGCAATCACCACCTGGCCTGGCGAGTTATAGTTTACCGGAGAAACCACCTGACCCTGGGCGGATTCTTCACAGGCTTTAGCAATTGACGCATCATCAAGACCGATGATTGCCGCCATTGCGCCCGTTCCTTCCGGCACCGCTTCCTGCATAAATTTACCGCGCAGCTCCACGAGACGAACGGCATCGGCAAAATCAATAACGCCCGCGCATACCAGCGCAGAATATTCACCCAGGCTATGGCCTGCCATCAGCACCGGGTTTTTCCCGCCCTGCTGCTGCCATACGCGCCACAACGCAACAGACGCGGTGAGCAGCGCCGGTTGGGTTTGCCAGGTTTTATTCAGTTCTTCCGCCGGGCCTTGTTGCACCAGCGCCCACAGATCGTAGCCCAGAACGGCCGAAGCCTGGGAGAAAGTCTCTTCAATAACCGGGTACGCAGCCGCCATATCAGACAGCATGCCAACGGTCTGGGAACCTTGCCCCGGAAAAACAAATGCAAATTGCGTCATGTTTTTATCCTTTTATTCAGAAACGAACCAGCGCGGAGCCCCAGGTAAAGCCGCCGCCGAATGCTTCAAGCAGGACCAGCTGACCCGGTTTAATGCGCCCGTCGCGAACCGCTTCATCAAGCGCACTGGGAACCGACGCCGCAGAGGTATTCCCGTGGCGATCCAGCGTCACCACCACGTTGTCCATCGGCATACCGAGTTTTTTCGCGGTCGCGCTGATAATACGCAGGTTAGCCTGGTGCGGCACCAGCCAGTCCAGCTCGCTGCGCTCAAGGTTATTGGCCGCCAGCGTTTCATCAACGATACGCGCAAGCTCAGTGACCGCAACTTTGAACACTTCGTTACCCGCCATCGTCAGGTAAGTCGCGCTGTCCGGATTGACCCGGTCAAGGTTTGGCAGCGTCAGCAACTCGCCATAGCTACCATCCGCGTGCAGATGGGTGGAAAGAATGCCCGGCTCTTCAGAAGCGCCCAGCACCACGGCACCTGCGCCGTCACCAAACAGAATAATCGTACCGCGATCTTCCGGGTCCAGCGTACGGGCCAGCACATCAGAACCCACCACCAGCGCATAGTCTACCGCACCGGTCTTTACGTATTGATCGGCAATGCTCAGCGCATAGGTAAAGCCTGCGCAGGCAGCTCCGACATCAAATGCCGGGCAGCCTTTAACATCCAGCATCTGCTGAATCTGGCAGGCGGCGCTGGGAAAGGCGTGCGTTGCGGAAGTGGTCGCAACAATAATCAGGCCAATCTTGTCTTTATCGATGCCAGCCATGTCAAGCGCGCGTTGAGCAGCTTCATAGCCCATAGTCGAAACGTTTTCATTTGGTGCAGCGATTCGGCGCTCGCGGATACCCGTGCGCGTCACAATCCACTCGTCGGACGTCTCCACCATTTTTTCTAAATCGGCGTTGGTGCGAACCTGCTCGGGCAGATAGCTGCCGGTACCAATAATCTTCGTATACATGTACGCTCAGTCACTCTTAGGTAAAGCACACACGCTCTCGTTTTCGTCACCCTGTGAAGACGAAACAGATTGTGCATACACAGATCCCAGGCGAGCGGCAATCCGTTGAGGAACCTGCCGCTGCACCGCCTGCACCGCCTGTTCAATCGCGACGCAAAAAGCTCGCTGATTGGCCGCACCATGACTCTTAATCACCGTGCCGCGCAATCCTAACAGACAGGCGCCATTATACTGGTCGGGGTTGAGGTGACTGAATCGCCTTGTCAGGCTCTTTTGTAACCAACGCTTTAATAAAATCAGCCACCACGACCGTTTTTTTCCTTCGCCTTGTGATTTGAGCAAAGAAAGAAACATTCTGACAACGCCTTCCATGGTTTTTAATGTGACATTTCCCGTAAAACCATCACAAACCAGTACATCCGTTTTACCGGTGAGTAATTCGTTCGCTTCCAGATAGCCAATATAGTTCATTGACGGTATAGATTTTAATAAAGCGGCAGCGTCACGAATATTATCGTGGCCTTTGCTTTCTTCTTCGCCAATATTTAATAACGCCACGCGCGGACGGGCGATGCCGAGGATCTCCTCAGCCATCACCGCACCCATCAGCGCAAATTGCGCCAGCATCGTGCTGTCGCAGTCCACGTTCGCGCCGAGATCCAGCACCACGGTTTTGCCTTTTTGTTGATGAGGCAATACCGTCACCAGCGCCGGACGCTCAATGCCGTCGAGCGGCTTGAGCAGCATTTTCGAAAGCCCCATCAGCGCGCCGGTATTCCCGGCGCTCACGCAGGCCTGAGCGCGCCCTTCTTTCACCAGCTCCAGCGCAATGCGCATTGAGCTGCCGCGGCTGTTACGTACAGCCTGTGCGGCACGGACATCACTGGCAATAACTGATTGTGAAGGAACGATGAGCACGCGCGAGCGCTGCCCGAAATCAGCTTTGGCAAGTAATGGCGTGATTGCGTCGGGATCGCCGACTAAAAGAAGGTTGAGTTGCGAATTAGAATTCAGTGCCTGCAAAGCTGCAGGCACTGTCACGGACGGGCCAAAGTCGCCCCCCATGACATCTAACGCCAGGGTTAGACGTGTCAAAGTATCGTCGCAGCCTGGTTCGGTAAATCCCCGCTTACGCGGGGAAAGCCTCACTAAGCCTAATCACGCTTACGCGTGATTACTTAGCGATAACCTTGCGACCGCGGTAGTAACCGTCAGCGGTCATGTGGTGACGCAGGTGGGTTTCACCAGAAGTTTTGTCTACAGACAGGCTGGTGACTGCGGTCAGCGCGTCATGGGAACGACGCATGCCACGTTTGGAACGGGTTGGTTTATTCTGTTGTACGGCCATGGACCTTACTCCTCAATTACTTACGCTTTAAGCTGGCTAATACGGCAAATGGATTTGGTTTTTGCGCTTCTTCAGGCAGTTCCCCAAAGACCATGTCCGCCTCGGACACTTCACAGTGTTCAGAATCATGCACCGGAACAACTGGCAGGGAGAGAATGATTTCATCCTCGACCGTTGCCAGCAGATCGATTTCACCGAATTCGTTAACCTCAATCGGCTCATACGCTTCCGGCAGTGCTTCGGCCTGTTCGTCTGAACGTACAGGGCTGAAACAATACGTTGTGTAAACCTGATGCGTGAACGGTTTCCCGCAGCGCTGACATTCGAGCGATACCGTGACCTTTGCATCTCCGGTTAATACCGCAAGACGCTGGTTATCGATAGCGAACGACATGGAGCACTCCACATCACTGTCTACACTGACCACAGATTCGGCGACGCGCTCGACCTGATCGGGGGTATAAACTCCCTGGTAATCAAGGCGCTTTTGAGCGGTACGGACCGGATCAAGGGTCAAGGGTAATTTTACCTTTTGCATAGGGCGCGCATATTAACTTTGTAATGTCATATAGTCAAAGAAAAAGGCAGCCAGGGTTGCCTTTTGCCAATAATTCGCACACATTGCGGGCTACAAGTTTAAATTGCCTGTCACGGTTAAGCCATATTTGGTGAAAAAAATATGTCTACAATTATCCTTGCTTCGACGTCACCCTACCGCCGCGCCCTGCTGGAAAAGCTCGGTCTCACCTTTGAATGCGCCGCTCCCGATACCGATGAAACACCCCATGCGGGCGAAGCGCCGCGCCACCTGGTCACCCGCCTTGCGCAGGAAAAAGCGCAATCGCTGGCCGGAAAATACCCCGCGCACCTGATTATCGGCTCCGATCAGGTTTGCGTGCTGGATGGCGAAATAACCGGCAAGCCGCATACGGTTGAAAACGCGCGCCAGCAATTAATGAAAGCGCGGGGAAATATAGTCACCTTCTATACGGGCCTTGCGCTCTATAATTCCGCCACCGGGCATTTGCAAACTGAATGCGAACCGTTCGATGTCCATTTTCGCCACTTG
The DNA here is from genome assembly GCF_052220145.1 of Vagococcus sp. WN89Y. Lineage (NCBI taxonomy): Bacteria > Bacillati > Bacillota > Bacilli > Lactobacillales > Enterococcaceae > Vagococcus > Vagococcus sp. WN89Y. The sequence goes on from NZ_JBQPOM010000002.1 coordinate 23,372, forward strand.
AGCGAGCAGGAAATTGACGACTATCTGCGCAAAGAGAACCCGTTAAACTGCGCAGGCAGTTTCAAAAGCGAAGGGTTAGGTATCGCGCTTTTCGAGCGTCTTGAGGGCCGCGACCCGAACACGCTGGTGGGCTTGCCGCTGATTGCGTTATGCCAGATGCTGCGCCGGGAGCAGTATAACCCGTTGTTAAGCTAATGCTTTACCGATCACAGATTCTTTTTTAAGCAGCCGTTACAGTCCTCTTCATTATTAAAACGCCGTTTTAATTCAGGAGAGGTAATGAAGATTTCATCTACTCTGGCGCTGGCGGCAGTATTGCTGCTCGCCGCTGGCGCACATGCTCAGAAGAACGGGCAAACTCAGGGCGTGGTCGAAGGCAATCTCCCCGCAAACTGGCAAACCCTGAAGGCGCAAATGCACTACCCCGCCTCCTGGCTTTCCGGTAAGGAGAGCGATTTTAGCCGCTGGCAAAACCACAGCCGCCAGTTGTTACGCAGCGCCCTGCTCACACCCGACTCACACAAACCTTTCGCACCAGAGCCTGTTGCGACAGAAGATCGCGGCAGTTATCAGGCGCAAAAAGTAGCGCTGAATATCACCGACGATAACCGCATTTCGGCGCTGATGCTGACCCCCAAAGCGCCCGGCCCGCATCCCGCCGTGGTGCTGCTGCACGATCATGGTTCGAAATTCGATATCGGCAAAGAAAAACTTATCCGTCCGTGGGGCGATGAAGCTCAACTGGCCATCGCGCAAAACTGGGCCGATAAATTTTTCAGCGGCAAATTTATCGGTGACGAGCTGGCAAGCCGGGGCTATGTGGTCATTGCTATCGACAGCCCGGGCTGGGGCGAGCGAGGCCCGATGGTCTACGAGCAACAACAGGCGCTGGCGAGTAACTATTTCAACTTAGGACGATCGCTTGCAGGTGAAGTGGCGTATGAAGATATGCGCACGGTAGATTTTCTCGCCACGCTTGCCAGCGTCGATAAACAGCGCATTGGCGTGCTCGGCTTCTCGATGGGCGGTTTCCGTGCCTGGCAGCTTGCCGCCCTGAGCGACAAAGTGGCGGCAACGGCCGTTATCGCGTGGTTCGGGACGAGAAATGGCCTGATGCAACCGGGGAATAATATCCTGCGCGGCCAGTCGGCATTTTATATGTTGCATCCGGGTATCGCCTCGCTGCTGGATATTCCGGATATCGCCAGCATCGCTGCGCCGAAACCGATGCTGATATTCAGCGGCGGTCAGGACAAACTTTTCCCGTCTCAGGCGGTAACTGACGCGTTTACGAAAGTGCACAACATCTGGTCATCGCAAAATGCCGGGGATAAACTGGTGACCAAAACGTGGCCGACGCTGGGGCATGTGTTTTATCAGGAACAGCAGGATGAGGTGTTCCCGTGGCTGGATAGATGGTTAAAGCCGTAACGAGCGCCCCCTTTTATGGGGGCGTTTTTATTTTGCGTTACGCAACGCTTGCAGGCAGCGTTTTAGCGCATCATCAAGCGGCGCTTCGATACGCAGCGTTTCGCCGCTGGCCGGATGGGTAAATTTCAGCGCCGCCGCGTGCAAAAACAGCCGCGACAAACCCGTACCAGCGAGCTGCTTATCAAACTCGCGGTCGCCATAACGATCGTCAAACGCAATCGGATGGCCAGCGTGCTGCGTATGCACGCGAATCTGATGGGTGCGACCGGTCACCGGGCTGCAACGCATCAGCGTGGCGAATGCGTAGCGCTCTTCGACCTTAAAACGGGTTTCCGACGGCTTGCCTTCACTGCTCACCCGCACGATACGTTCACCGCTTTGCAGGATGTTTTTCAAAAGCGGCGCCTGCACCACTTTCACATGCGACTGCCACTGCCCACGCACCAACGCCAGATAATCCTTTTGCATATCTTTCCCGCGCAGCTGTTCATGCAGCGAGCGCAGCGCCGAGCGCTTTTTTGCTACCAGCAGCACACCGGAGGTATCGCGGTCGAGCCGGTGCACCAGCTCCAGGAACCGGGCTTCCGGGCGCAGCGCGCGCAACCCTTCAATCACGCCAAAACTCAGGCCGCTGCCACCGTGTACGGCAGTGCCGGAGGGCTTATTCAGCACCAGAATATGGTCGTCTTCATAAAGGATAACATCGCTCAGCTGCGCCACTTTTTGCAGACGCGGCGAAACCGCTGCTTCTTCTCTTTCCGCGACCCGCACCGGCGGAATGCGCACTTCATCGCCCGCTTCAAGTTTGTATTCAGGTTTAATGCGCTTTTTATTCACCCGCACTTCGCCTTTGCGCAAAATACGGTAGATCATGCTTTTCGGCACGCCTTTGAGCTGGGTGCGCAAAAAGTTATCGATGCGTTGCCCTGCTTCGTCAGCAGAAATAGCAACCAGTTTTACGGATGGTGTCTCAGTTTTCATGGGTGGCGATTCTAAATAGCCATGATGAATAGCGCCACTCATTTTTCTATGCTTATATTGAATATTGATCCGGAGGACATTGTTTTTCATGGTTGATTCGGTGGTTATTAACGCAATCGCCGTTCCGTCGTGAAAAAACTGTGAGTAACCCGGTGATAATTGGTAAAAGTCAGCTTGCTATAACAGGGTTCGCAAGGAATAATGTTGCCGTTTTCCGAATTGAAACTTGTTAAAACAAGTAAATGAACGGAACTATCAGTTTTGCTTGTCCGATTATCCACGCAGCAATGGCGTAAGACGTATTGATCGTTCAGGCAGTTAGCGGGCTGCGGGTTGCAGACCTTACCGGTAGATGGAATCTTCTCTGGAGAGTTTTTCCCAGGCTGTTCCCCTGATAATTGCGCTGTATTTTCCACAGGAAATACAGGCAGCCGACACACTGCGCCTCTTAAGCGACCGATAACCGTGAGGTTGGCGGCGTGAATAGTCACGAGGCCATCGGTTCTTCCCCGGCAAGGCGTCACCATGCCCGCAGCTTAGTCGTCAATGTAAGAATAATGAGTAAGTTACGATGAAAAGAATGTTAATCAACGCAACTCAGCAGGAAGAGTTGCGTGTCGCCCTTGTTGATGGGCAGCGCCTGTACGACCTGGACATCGAAAGTCCGGGCCACGAACAGAAAAAAGCAAACATCTACAAAGGTAAAATCACCCGCATTGAACCGAGCCTTGAAGCTGCGTTTGTCGATTACGGTGCCGAGCGTCACGGCTTCCTCCCCCTTAAAGAGATCGCCCGCGAATATTTCCCTGCCAATTACAACGCACATGGCCGTCCTAATATTAAAGACGTGCTGCGTGAAGGCCAGGAAGTCATTGTTCAGATTGATAAAGAAGAGCGCGGCAACAAAGGCGCGGCGCTGACAACCTTTATCAGCCTTGCAGGCAGCTATCTGGTGCTGATGCCAAACAACCCGCGTGCGGGCGGTATCTCCCGGCGTATCGAGGGCGATGACCGTACCGAATTAAAGGAAGCCCTCTCCAGTCTCGAATTGCCGGATGGCATGGGTCTGATTGTCCGTACCGCAGGCGTTGGCAAGTCCGCCGAAGCGCTGCAGTGGGACTTAAGCTTTCGCTTAAAGCACTGGGAAGCTATCCAGAAAGCCGCTGAAAGCCGCCCTGCCCCGTTCCTTATCCATCAGGAAAGCAACGTCATTGTGCGCGCGTTTCGCGACTATCTGCGCCAGGACATCGGCGAAATCCTTATCGATAACCCGAAAGTGCTTGAGCTGGCGCGTCAGCATATCTCTGCGCTGGGCCGCCCGGATTTCAGCAGCAAAATTAAGCTCTACACCGGTGAAATTCCGCTGTTTAGCCACTATCAAATCGAGTCGCAGATTGAATCAGCCTTCCAGCGCGAAGTGCGTTTGCCGTCCGGCGGTTCTATCGTTATCGACTCCACGGAAGCGCTGACCGCTATCGATATCAACTCTGCTCGCGCCACGCGCGGCGGCGATATCGAAGAAACAGCTTTCAACACTAACCTGGAAGCGGCGGATGAAATCGCCCGTCAATTACGCCTGCGCGACCTCGGCGGCCTGATTGTTATCGACTTTATCGATATGACGCCGGTGCGCCATCAGCGTGCGGTAGAAAACCGTCTGCGCGAAGCGGTGCGCCAGGACCGTGCGCGCATCCAGATTAGCCATATTTCCCGCTTCGGCCTGCTGGAGATGTCCCGCCAGCGCTTAAGCCCGTCGCTGGGTGAATCCAGCCATCATGTGTGCCCGCGCTGTAGCGGTACAGGCACCATTCGCGACAACGAATCCCTCTCTTTGTCGATTCTTCGTCTGATTGAAGAAGAAGCGCTGAAAGAAAACACTCAGGAAGTGCATGCGATTGTGCCGGTGCAGGTCGCCTCTTATCTGCTGAACGAAAAACGCGCCGCAGTTAGCGCTATCGAAGCCCGCCAGGGCGGCGTGCGCTGCATTATCGTGCCGAACGATCAGATGGAAACGCCGCACTACTCCGTACTGCGCGTGCGCAAAGGTGAAGAGACGCCAACGCTCAGCTACCTGCTGCCGAAGCTGCATGAAGAGGCGATGGCGCTGCCGTCTGAAGAGGAGTTTGCCGAGCGTAAACGTCCTGAGCAGCCTGCGCTGGCGACGTTTGTGATGCCGGAAGTCCCGCCTGCTCCGCAAGCGGCTACCGCCGCGCCTGTCGACCGCACAGAACCCGCATCCGTTCAGGCGGCTGCCCCTGCGTCAGCGGGCATCTTTGGCCGTTTCCTCTCGGCACTGAAAGGTCTGTTCGCGGGTGAAGAAGCCCCGGCGCCGGTCGAAGTCAAAGAAGAGGCGAAGAGCGAGAAACCAGAGCGCCCGCAGGAGCGCCGCAAATCGCGTCAGGGCAACCGTCGCGATCGCAATGAGCGCCGCGATCCGCGCAGCGAAGGTAACGAAGGCCGCGAAAGCCGTGATAATCGTGAAGGTCGCGACGAGAATCGCCGCAATCGCCGTGAAAAACCGCAGCAGACCGCCGAGACGCGTGAAGCCCGCCAACCGGTAGCCGCAGAAGAGTCGGAAAAAACCAAACAGCGTGACGAGCAGCAACCGTCCCGCCGCGAGCGCAACCGTCGTCGTAACGATGACAAACGCCAGGCGCAGCAGGAAGTTAAAGAGCTGAACCGCGAAGAGCAACCGGCTCAGGAAGCAGAGCAGGAAGAGCGTGTGCAGGTGATGCCGCGCCGCAAACAGCGCCAGCTAAGCCAGAAAGTGCGTATTGATGACAATCGCGAAGCGAATGCGCCGCAAGACGAAGTGGCAGAAAGCGCGCCGGTTGCCAGCACTGAGCTTGCGAAAGTGGATCTGCCTGCGGTTGTTGAGGGTGTGCAGGAGCAGGACGAAAATGGTGAAGGTCGCGAAAACGCGATGCCGCGCCGTTCACGCCGCTCTCCGCGCCACCTGCGCGTTAGCGGGCAGCGCCGCCGCCGTTACCGTGACGAGCGCTATCCGCTGCAGTCCGCGATGCCGCTGGCCGCTGCCAGCGCCTCGCCGGAAATGGCTTCCGGTAAAGTGTGGGTTCGTTATCCGGTCGCCCGCCCGCAGGACGAGCAGCCAGAACAGGAAATCAACACCCAGCAAGACACCCCCGTCGCGCAGGATGTCGCACCGGCTATCGCCGAAGCGCAACTGCTGACCGGCGAACAGCAAAACGTAGTAGAACCGCAAGCGCCGGCCACCGCCGATGAGCCAGTGGTTGTTGAGCCGCAAGCTGTTGCCGAGCCGCAGCCGGTTGCCGTGGAAACCACGCATCCGCAAGTGATTGCCGCACCGGTCGATGAGCAGCCTCAGCTGATTGCGCAGGAAGACCGTGCCGTTGCTGAAGAAGTCGCTGAGGAAGTCAAACCAGCGGACAGCGAAGCGCCGGTTACGCAGGACGCGGAGCCAGTAATCACGGCAGAGCCGGTAACGGAAGCTGAGCCGAAAGCAGAAGCACAGCCGCTCGTTGAAACTGAGCCAAAAGCCGAAGCGCAACCGCTCGTTGACGCCCAACCTCAGGTCGCAGAACCTGAAGTGGAAGCTCAGCCAGAGGTTATCGCTCAGCCGCCGGTCTCCGCGCCAGCTGTGGACAACGCGCCTGAAGCGCCGGTTACCGTGAGCCGCAAAGTGGCCACGGCGCCGATGACAAAAGCGCCTGCGCCAGCCTATGTGCAGGAAGCGCCGCGTCACAGCGACTGGGTTCGCCCGGACTTTGCCTTCGAGGGCAAAGGTGCCGCAGGCGGTCACAGCGCCACCCATACGGCCTCCGCACCGGCCACCAAACCAAAGCCTGTTGAATAAACTGCTTTGCGTTAACAGCCGACCTTCGGGTCGGCTTTTTTATATCTTCTGCACGCCGCCAATTTGCGGCATCACTTCGCGCATCAACTGCAAAAATTTACGCAGCCGCGCCGGATAGTAACGTGACCACGGGTAAACCAGATGTACCGGCAGTCGCGCCGCCTGCCAGTCCGGCAGCAGCACAATCAGCCGCCCGGCACGGATATCCTCCTCCACGCTCCAGCTGGAAATAATTGCGATGCCAAGCCCGGCAATAGCACTGTTTCGCGCTGCAAAAAGACTGTCGGTAAAAAGCCGCGGCGCAATCGCCACCTGCGCCGTTTCACCGCTCGCCTGGTGCGTCAGCGTGATTTCGTGCTGATAAAACGTGCTCAGCGCAACCCACGGCATCGATGCCAGCTGTTGAGGATTTTCAACGGGCGCAAAGCGTGCCAAAAGCTCTGGTGAAGCCACCATGCTGCGCGGCACCTCTGCCAGCAGCATCGACACCGTGGCCGGGTCAACCTCTGCGCCAACGCGTATGGCGCAGTCAATATTATCGCTGAGAAAATCGACCGACTTATCATTCAGCATCCACTCGACCGACAACTGCGGATAGCGTTCCAGAAATTGCGTCAGCGGTGTCAGCAATTGCTCCTGACCAAATGCATGCGGCGCACGCACGCGCAGCATCCCGACCGGTTCATCCTCTGCCTGGCGTAATTCATCCTCCAGCGCCGCCCAGCCATCCACCAGCTGTTTTGCATGTTGATAGCAACGCTCGCCATCATCCGTCAGTTTCATCGCATGCGTGGTACGCAGCAGGAGCTTGCAGCCAAGCAGCGATTCCAGCGATTGCAAACGGCGACTGACCGTCGCCTGGGTGGTACTCAACTGACGGGCGGCGGCCGATAGCGATCCGGTCTCCACTATGCGAATGAATGTCTGCATCAGAGAAACTCTGTCTATACGCTCTTGTCGATTCATTATTCTTTTACTTATGCGTTTCACGTATAACCGTTTTACCACTGCGCTGGCTACCGCGCCAGCGGCGATTACGTGACAATGCCGTCACACTTTCTTCTGGAATAAAAATCATGGACCGTCATTCGCTTTCATCAGATGTTGTTGGTCGGGTCATATTCGCCCTCGCGCTCGGCGCAGGGTTTAGTGTTGCCGCTATTTATTATTCGCAGCCGCTGCTGCCGCTGATGGGCAGCGACTTGCACCTGAGCATTGGCGGGATGGGCTTAGTCCCTACCCTGACCCAGGCGGGTTATGCGTTAGGTATTCTATTTCTGCTGCCGCTTGGCGATCGCTACGATCGTCGTCGCCTGATTTTATTCAAAAGCGCCGCGCTTGCTCTGTTGCTGCTGGCCTGTAGCCTCGCCAGCCACCTGCCTTCGTTACTGATTGTCAGCCTGCTTATCGGTATGGCTGCCACGATGGCGCAGGATATTGTTCCGGCTGCGGCGATCCTGGCCCCCGCCGGGAAGCAAGGGAAAATGGTTGGCACGGTGATGACCGGGCTGCTGCTGGGCATCCTGCTTTCGCGAACCGTCAGCGGTTTTGTCGGTGCGGCATTCGGCTGGCGGGTGATGTATCAACTTGCGGCGCTCAGCATCGCGCTGATTGGAGTGCTGATGTGGTCAGTGCTGCCGCGTTTCGCGACCCCATCCACCCTGAGCTACCCGGCGTTGATGAAATCCATGGCGCACCTGTGGCAACGTTATCCGGCGCTGCGTCATGCGGCGATGGCGCAAGGTTGCTTATCCGTCGCGTTCAGTGCGTTCTGGTCAACCCTTGCGATGATGCTGCTGGATAACTATCAGCTTGGCAGCGCGGTTGCCGGAACGTTCGGCATTGCCGGAGCGGCAGGCGCGCTGGCCGCGCCGCTGGCCGGAGGTCTTGCCGACAAAGTTGGCGCAGCTAAAGTCACCCAGCTTGGCGCAGGCCTGGTGACCATCTCTTTTGCCCTGATGTTTTTGTTACCGGCCCTGCCTGTACATGGGCAACTTGCGCTTATCGCTCTGTCGGCCATTGGTTTTGATTTAGGGCTGCAATCAAGCCTCGTGGCGCACCAGAATCTGGTCTATGGTCTGGAACCTGAAGCGCGCGGCAGGTTAAACGCTCTGCTGTTTACCGGCGTCTTTATTGGTATGGCTGCGGGGTCCGCGCTGGGCAGTAAGCTTTATGCTATCGCCGGGTGGCAAGGCGTGGTGGTGCTGGCGACGGTCAGTGGTTTTGTCGCACTCGCTATTCGGATGATGGAAACAAGACGTCGCGCAGTCTGCACGCAAAAAGCCTGAGTAAAATGAAACGTCAACCGGTGGCCTGTGCCGCCGGTTTTTTGTTTTTGGGCAGCGAAAGGGCAAAAAAAAGCCCGCTCCGGGGTGGTGGAGCGAGCACAGCGAGCATATCCCAGTTTCCAGACATGCCCAAATCGAAAAAGTTACTTATTAACCTGGAACAAGGACATGCCTTGCATATCACTAAATGCTTTATAGGAAGCCTGCAGTGCCGCCTGCTTCATCACGTAAGAAGAGATAGCCGAGGTGATATCCACATCCACCAGGTTACTCATCTGCTCGGTCTGGCCCAGACCGCGCTCGGTACCGAGATTATCCAGCTCTTGCAACTCCGTTAACTGCACGCCCACTTCAGCACGCACGGTTCCGACCGTATCCAGCGCATTTGCCAGTCCACGGCTGCTTTTCTGGATGGCTGCCGTCTGGGTCGCCTGCGCAGCATCATCACCCTCGGTCGGCACTTTCAGCGCAGCGATGGCGGAGTCCAGCATGGCGAAGAGTTTATTTTCCGACGGCGAACCGTCCGGTTCCGGCGCAGCGTTGCTGGTCAGGGTTTCAAAAATCTGTGTCCCTGTATGGCCAATCACCATGCTGCGGGAAGAGTCCACCTGCTGCATCACGGTATTGGCACCGCCGCTGTAAACGCCGGTCGCGGCATCAAACGGCGGTTGATCGGTTTTGTAGCCGCCAAAAATGTAGCGACCATTACCGTCGGTGCTGTTTGCCAGGTTCATGATTTGGTCGCGAATACCCTGCAAGTCGGTTGCCAGAGTCGCTTTGTCGGTATCGCTCAGCGTGCCGTTGTTGGCATAGACCAGTTTTTCCTGGGCGGAGGTAATGGCGGTAGCCACCGCGCCGAGGACGCTGTCTTCGAGCGAAACGCGCTGGTTTGCGAAGCCGCGCGCCGTCGCATATTGCGCGTTCTGCGCCTGTGCCTGGGAGAGCACGACCGCCTGCGCGGCGGCAATCGGATCGTCCGATGGCGTCAATACGCGCTTGCCGGTAGACATTTGTTCACCGCTTCTCAGCCATTCACTCTGAGCATCGGTGACGCCGCGCATATTCTGCTGATACATCATTTGTGTACTAATACGCATCGTTAATTTCTTCCTTAGCGAATGCCCAGTAATGCATCAAAGATGGTACTGGCGGTTTGCAGCACCTGGGCATTTGCCAGGTAATATTGCTGGTAACGCTGCAGGTTGCCGTACTCTTCATCAAGGTTGACGCCAGAAATCGACTGCTGCTGATCGCTCAACTGCGAGACCACGTTCGCCTGGGTGGTGCTGCTGGTTTTCAGGGTGTTGGTTTTGTTACCGACATCCGCTACCAGCGCTGCGTAGGCATCGTTAAACGTTTTGTTGCCGCCCACGGTTTTGGTGTTTTGCAGATCCAGCAGTTTCTGGCCGTTACGGTTATCGCTCTCGCCGGTATCAGCATCGTCGATACCCAGTGCGATTTTGGATTCGTCTTTAACCAGCAGCTGCATGTTAACAATCGCATTAGCGACAGGTTTCACGGTAAAGCTGTCGTTATTAGCCGCCGTACCGCTGACGGTAATTTTCATCCCGTCAAAATTCAGCGAGTTATCCGTTGCGTCAAAATTCGCCGCCACGGTGGTGTTATCTGACGTGCGCGTTACCTGCCAGGCACCGCCCACATACTTCACGTTATAATCTGTAGCCTGAACTTTGCTGCCTTCGCCAGCCACCAGTGCAGGCGAGAGCGTCGCGCTACCGGTGTTTTTGCTGTTGCTCAGGCTGTACGGTGCGCCCACGCTGAAGAAATCGCCGCCGACGTCGCCATTGGCATCAATCCCTTCTTTATGCTGCTGGTTGAACGCATCGCTGAACGCCACGGCCAGCTGGTTGAGCGTGTTGCGCGCCTGGTCCAGATCGTTGGTGCGAAACGCAAACAGCCCGCCAAGCGTACCGGTTGTGACTAATTTTTCCGGGATCTCAACATTGCCCGCCACGTTATCAACGTAAGCAATGGTGGTGCGCGCAGGATCGGCGCTGGACTGCACGGCGGCCAGCTGGCGCGCAGTGCTGCCGGAAACCAGCGTGGTGCCATTAGGCATGGTGATGTTATAGGACGAACCGTCCTGCACGCTCACCTCAATGCCCACCAGCTTGTTCAGGTCGCTGACTAAAAGATCGCGCTGATCGAGTAAATCATTGGGCGAAGCGCCACCGCCCTGCGCCGTCAGACGAGAAATCTGATCGTTGAGCTTGGCGATTTGCGTGCTGTAGTTATTGATTTGCTCAACAGTTGAGCTGATAGCGGTGTTAACTTGCTTATCCTGCTCGCGCAGATAGGCATCCGTCACTTTGAACTGGTTAACAAGGCCATCGGCTTTACCAATTAACGTCTGGCGCGCTGCCGGGTCTTCCGCGTTACCGACCAGCGTCTGCAATGACGAGAAAAAGTCCTGCAGCGTGGTAGAAAGCGTGGTTGAGGAGCTGGAAAGCAGGTTGTTGATTTTCGACATCTGCTCATAGCGTGTCGTCAGCCCGCTGCCCTGGTTTTCCGCCGCGCGCAGCTGGTTGGTAATAAATGCATCGTACTCACGCTGAACGTTTGAAACATACACACCGTTGCCAATATAGCCAGCGGAGGCAAGCGTGCTTTTTGCCTGTGAAATCACCGCAGTCTGGCGGGTATAGCCAGCCACGTTATAACTTGAAATGTTATTACTGGCCGTATTCAGCGCAGCCTGGGCTGCGGAAAGCCCGCTCATGGCGCTATTGATTAAATTGGACATGAAGGTTCCTTTTATACACTCTCAGACATGAGTCCTGTTGAAGATTATCGGCAACCTGGATCGAAACTTGAGAGCTTTCAGAACAGATTTTCGATATCGCTGCTGTAGGCTTTACTGACTTTTTCGCCCATCGCTTTCAGCTGCTGAATCATGCTTGTCAGCTTGCGCGCATAGTTCGGATCGGTCGCATAGCCTGCATTTTGCAGCGCCTGTGCGCCCTGCTCCGCCGTCGCGGCGTTCGTTACCGCCGCGTAGCGTTTATTGCGCGTCAACATGCCCACATAATCGGACAACGCTTCAAGATAGGAGCTATAGACACGGAACTTCGCTTTGACTTTCACCGCCTCGCCGTTTTCATACTCGGTGGTGGTAATTTCGGTGGTTGGCCCTTTCCAGCCTGCCGAGGCTTTCACACCGAAGATGTTAAAGCTCGGCTCGCCATTTTCCCGCGTGATCTGGCGCTGGCCCCAGCCGGACTCCAGCGCCGCCTGCGCCAGGATCAGGTGGTGCGGAACCCCACTCTGCTGGCTGGCAAGACGTGCCGGAAGCGAAAGCTGCGCCAGGAAGTCTTTGCTGTCGCCGCTTAATGCTTCGTCGTTATTATCTGGCGCTTTCGGTATCGCTTTGCGCACCAGTTGCGTCAGCGCCTGGTTTTGATAACTGGTCACCGTTTCCAGCGGGAACTTCATCGGCACCTGCTGCATCTGCGACTGTGGATCCACAGGCTGTTGCTCGCCGGACATCTGTTTGACCATCATGTCCGCCAGGCCTAAACCTTTCCCGGCGGTCATTTGTTGCGCGATTTGCTGATCGTACATGCTGGTGTACAGCCGGGTTGAGTCGCTGCTGAAAATGCCGTCTTTCGGCAAGGCTTCGCGCATGCTTTTTAGCATCATCTGCACAAACATCCCTTCCACCTGGCGGGCAACAGGACGCAGGTTTGCCTGCGGGTCCTGCCCGGCCTTCGATTTCAGTTCATTAAGCGATTGCGCATCCCATGCAGCACTCGACATCAGGCGGCTGTCCGTCAACATTAAATGATCTCCAGTTTCGCACGCAGGCAACCCGCGCTCTGCATCGATTGCAGGATAGACATCAGTTCCATCGGCGATGCGCCCAGCGCATTCAGTGCGCGCACCACGCTGTTCAGGTTAGCGCTGGAACGCACGCTCTGAATCGAGCCGCCACTCTGGCGCAAATCGATTTGCGTCTGCGGCGTCACGACCGTCTGGCCGCCGCCGAAAGGCGTATTGGGCTGGCTGACGTTCGCCTGCTGGTTAACGGTGACCGACAGATTCCCCTGCGCCACGGCACAACTATCGAGCGACACTTCGCGGTTCATCACCACAGAGCCGGTGCGGGAGTTAATGATGACTTTCGCGTCCTGTTGCGTCACACCAACTTCCATATTCTGAATATCGGCCAGCAGACGCACCTGATTGCTGCTACCGCTGGAAACACGGATCTGCACGGTGCGGGCATCCAGCGCGGTTGCGCTACCATAGCCACGGTTGCGGTTGATGGTGTCGGCAATCTGCTGCGCCATGGTGAAATCTTCCTGATTGAGCTGCAGATTGAGGGTGTTCCCGGCGCCAAATTGCGAAGGCAGCTCACGCTCAATCACCGCACCATTGGTGATGCGCCCCCCGTTGAGCTGGTTCACCTGCACGCTGCTGCCGCCAGCTGATGCCCCGGCACCGCCCACCAGAATATTCCCCTGCGCCAGCGCGTAGACCTGGCTGTCCACCCCTTTCAGCGGGGTCATCAGCAGCGTACCGCCGCGCAGACTTTTGGCGTTACCCATTGAGGAGACCACCACATCGATGGTTTGCCCCTGGCGGGCAAACGCCGGGAACTGCGCGGTGACCATCACCGCCGCCACGTTTTTCAGCTGCATATTGGTGCCGGTGGGCACCGTGATCCCCATCTGCGACAGCATGTTGTTCAGCGTCTGGGTGGTAAACGGTGTCTGGGTGGTCTGGTCACCCGTGCCGTCAAGACCAACGACCAGGCCGTAGCCAATCAGTGAGTTTTCCCGTACGCCCTGTACGCTGGTGAGGTCGCGGATACGGTCGGCCTGGGCAACGCTTGCCGCCAGCACTAACACGATTCCAGCAAAATATCTGAACATAATTACCCCGGTTACATCGGCGATAAGTTGAGGAAGAAACGCTGCAGCCAGCCCATATTCTGCGCTTCGTTGATGTAGCCATTGCCAACATATTCGATGCGAGCGTCCGCCACCTGGGTGGACGGAACGGTATTGCTACCGCTGATGGTGCGTGGGTTCACGACACCGGAGAAGCGGATGAATTCAGTGCCCTGGTTGATGGCTATCTGTTTTTCACCCACCACATGTAAATTGCCATTGATCAGCACCTGGTCAACCGTCACGGTTAACGTGCCGCTAAAGGTATTGCTGGCGTTTGCGCCGCCTTTACCGTTGAACTCATTACCGCCAGAGGCACTCAGGTCGCCACGCGCGTTGCCGAACAGGCCTTCAAGGTAGCGCGGGGTGGTGTCCAGACCAAAGCTGGCTTTGCTGTCACGGCTGGCGTTCGCCGAGGAGCTTTTACTTGCGCTGACGTTTTCTTGTAAAACGATGGTCAGCGTATCGCCCACGTTACGCGGACGTCGGTCTTCAAACAGTGGCTGGTAGCCATAGTTGATCGGCTGCGCGGTCTGATAAATCGAGCCGTTTACTACAGGCACGGGTCCGGGTGTCGGCTGGGCGCTGGTGGCCCCTTGTACCAACGGTGTCGAAGGAACCCAGGCACAACCCGTCAGGGTGAATGCCAGAAAAGCCATAATCGGGTAGCTGCGCGCGGCGTATTTTTGCATTGCATTCATCTTCGAAATCAGGGTTCCGGCGCGGCGGTTGCCGCACCGGATAACGCCTTAGAGTTGCGTCAGTTTTTGCAGCATCTGATCGGTCGTCGACACTGCCTTACTATTAATTTCGTAAGCGCGCTGAACCTGGATCATGTTCACCAGCTCTTCCGCCACGTTTACGTTAGAGGTTTCTACATACCCCTGATACAACAGCCCTGCACCGTTGAGTCCAGGCGTGGTGGCGTTTGGCGCCCCCGAAGACTGGGTTTCGGTGTAGAGGTTTTCACCGATGCTTTCCAGACCGGTGTCATTCATAAAGGTGGTCAGGTTTAACTGACCAACCTGCACCGGCGCGGCGGCACCTTGTTGCGTCACGCTGACCACACCGTCGCGGCCAATCGTGATGCTCAGGGAGTTAGCCGGGATGGTTATCGCAGGCTGAACCTGGAAACCGCCCGCCGTCACCAGCTGACCATTTTGATCCACCTGGAAGGAGCCATCGCGCGTATACGCAGAGGTACCGTCCGGCAGCAGCACTTCAAAAAAGCCCTGCCCTTTAATCGCCACGTCTTTGCTGTTGTTGGTCTGGGAGAGGTTACCCTGGCTGTGCAGACGCTCGGTCGCCACCGGGCGAACACCGGTACCGATTTGCAGGCCGGAAGGCAGCACCGTCTGTTCGGAAGACTGCGCGCCAGGCTGGCGAATCGTTTGGTACATCAGATCTTCAAATACCGCACGCTGACGCTTAAAACCATTGGTACTGACGTTCGCCAGGTTGTTGGCGATGACATCCATATTGGTTTGCTGGGCGTCGAGACCGGTTTTCGCGATCCATAATGAACTGATCATAAGTAGTCCTGTTTATTAGGCCATTGACAGCAACTGGTTAGCGCGTTGCGCATTTTCATCGACGCTGTGAATAACTTTCATCTGCATCTCGAAACGGCGCGCGCTGGCAATCATGTCGGTCATGGCTTCTACCGGCTTGACGTTACTGCCTTCCAGCACACCTGACATCACACGAATGGTCGGATCGGCTTGTAAAACCGGGCCACGCGCGGTCTGCGCTGCCTGACTGAGACGGAAAACACCGTCGTCGCCACGCACCACTTCCTGCGCATCCGCTTTGACCAGCTTCAGTCGGCCAATCGGCGCGATGGTGTTTGCCGCATCGCCCGGATTGAGCGCCGAAATCGTCCCGTCGGCCGCGATAGTGACCTCGGAACCTTCCGGCACGGCCAGCGGGCCTGCTTCACCAATCACCGGATGGCCCTGAATAGTCAGCTGACCGGTCGGGCTTACCTGGATGTTACCGTTACGGGTATACCCTTCTGAACCGTCGGCGGTTTGCACAGCCAGCCAGCCATCTTGTTGCAACGCCACATCGAGCGGGCGCGAAGTGTAATCCATCTGCCCTGGCGTCATATCGGCACCCGGCGTAGAGGCAACGACCAGCGTGCGCGTGGGCAGAGAAAGCCCTTCGACCGGTACCGCGCGCAGCGCATTAAGCTGCGCACGAAAACCCGGCGTGGACGCATTCGCGAGGTTGCTGGCGGTGACAGCCTGCTGATTCAGCGTCTGGCTGGCGGCGCCCATCGCGGTATATATTGCGTGATCCATTAAGCCATCCCGTCAGATGATTAACGCAGGTTAACCAGCGTGTTGAGGATCTGATCCTGGGTTTTGATGGTCTGCGCGTTCGACTGATAGTTACGCTGCGCGACGATCATATTGACCAGCTCTTTACTCAGATCCACGTTTGAAGACTCCAGCGCACCGTTGGTCAGGGAACCGAAGTTACCGGTACCGGCAGTTCCCAGCAGCGCAACGCCAGACGCGTTCGTTGCAGACCAGACGTTGTCACCTTCCGATTGCAGGCCTTCGGAGTTAGCAAAGTTCGCCAGCACAATCTGCCCCAGCAGCTGTTTCTGCTCGTTGGAGTAGTTACCAACCACGGTGCCGTCATCGTTAATGGTGTAGCTCACCAGATCGCCCGGTTTGTAACCGTTCTGGGTGATACCAACGATGCTGGTAGTGCCGGTGTTCTGTTGCATGGAGTTAGCGAAGCTCAGATCGAACGTTGCCGGGGTCGCGCCATTGATGGTGCCGGTCGTGATGCTCAGCGTATCGCCTGCGGTCAATGTACCGTTCGCATCAAAGGTCATGGTGTGCGCGGCAGAAACCGGGCTACCGGCAACGCTGCTGTCCTGGGTGTAGACGTTCCAGGTGTTGGCATTTGCGTCTTTCACAAAATAGACGTTCACGTCGTGGGCGTTACCCTGGCTGTCGTAAGCGGTGATCGAGGTCTTTTTGTTGTAAGAGTCCGGGTTCGTCGGGTCAAACGTTGCAACCGACGGCGTCGCGTCTGTTGAGTTCAGGTTGACCTGCATAGTGCCGGAGGTGGTGGTTTTCGCCGCCATCAGGGTGTTCGGAATGGTGATAGCCGTCGGGTTCGCGCCGGTCTGGATAGTCGGCGGCGTACCGGTTGCCGGGTAGCCCGTTACGGTCATCCCCTGCATGTTCACCAGGTTACGGCTTTCGTCCAGTTTAAACTGGCCGTTACGGCTGTAATAAACAGAACCGTTGCTGTCGGTCAGACGGAAGAACCCGTTGCCGCTCAGCGCAACATCCAGGCCACGACCGGTGTTGGTGGTAGTACCGTCACTGAAGTCCTGAGTGATACCGGCAACTTTTACGCCCAGACCAACTTTAGAACCGGCAAACATATCGGCGAAGGACGCAGACCCGGATTTAAAGCCATAAGTGGCGGAGTTGGCGATGTTGTTACCAATGACATCGAGGTTGGTGGCCGCAGCATTCAGGCCGCTGACCGCTTGTGAAAAGGCCATGACTTACTCCTGATAAGTGTTAAGGCTTTAAATAATCTGCCGTACTTCGTCTAAGGTAGTGGTACCGTACGTACCCAAATCTAATGTGTTGCCGTTGCTATCGCGGGTCACACCCTGCACCAGCGCAAAATGTAACGGCTGAGCCACCAGCTGCGTCGAACCAGAGCTTGCCGCGAGGGAGACTTTGTAAGAGCCATCCGCCGCCGCCGTGCCGTCTGCCGCTTTGCCGTCCCAGCTAAAGGTATGCACGCCTGCCGTCAGGCCGCCCAGCTCAATGGTACGCACCACGGCACCATCTTTATCGGTGATGGTCGCGGTCACTTTGTCGGCAGCCTGCGCCAGCTCCACGCCAAACGGTGTCGAGGTTTCTTTACCCACCAGAATGGTCTGGCCCGGGATCATCACACCGTGGCCGATAAGCGTTGATGCTTGCAGCGACTGGTTGTTATCGATCTGCCCGGAAATCGAACCAAGCGTGGTATTGAGTTTTTCTATCCCGCTAACGGTACTGATTTGCGCAAGCTGTGTGGTCAGCTCGTTGTTTTGCAGCGGGTTAGTCGGGTCCTGATTTTTCAGCTGTGCTACCAGCAGGGTCAGAAAGCTGCCTTGCAGGTCGGCGGCGCTGTTGGTGCCGGTTGAAGATGTCGTGCTGGAACTCGACGCGACGCCACTGTTTGTCGGGTCGTTAACGTTTACGGCAATAGACATGCTGTCACGTCTCCTTTACTGGCCGAGGGTGAGCGTTTTGAGCATCATGCTCTTAACGGTGTTGAGCACTTCAACGTTTGCCTGATAGCTGCGTGAAGCGGACATGGTGTTCACCATCTCACCGACCACATCAACGTTAGGCATTTTGACGTAGCCATTGGCATCAGCCAGCGGGTTGCCTGGCTCATACACCAGTTTGTCCGGTGCCTGGCTTTCAATCACATCCGCCACTTTCACGCCGCCGGTGGCTTGCCCTGGAGCCGCATCCACCTGAAAAACGACCTGTTTGGCGCGATAAGGCTGTCCATCCGGCCCGGTTACGCTGTCGGCGTTCGCCAGGTTACTGGCGGCCACGTTCAGGCGTTTTGATTGCGCGGTCAGCGCGGAGCCTGCGACATCAAAAATATTCAGTAATGCCATCTAATTAATTTCCCCCTTGCAGAACGCTCATCATGCCTTTTATCTGCCCGCCGAGGACGGTCAGACCGGTCTGGTATTTCAGGCTGTTATCCGCAAATTGCGTACGTTCACGATCCATATCCACGGTGTTGCCATCCAGAGAGGGCTGATCCGGGATGCGATACAGCAGATCGGTTGATGGTGTCGTCATCGCCTGCGCCGGGATATGACGGGCAGAAGTCAGGGCTAACGAAACGCCGCTGTTTTCAGCACGACCGCGCTCCATGACTTTTTTCAGTTCACTGGCGAAATCGATATCGCGCGCCTGAAACCCTGGGGTGTCGGCGTTAGCGATGTTTGCCGCCAGAATCTCCTGACGCTGGGCGCTCAGGTTCAGCGCTTCTTGTTGAAAACGCAGTGCGGCATCAAGTTTATCGAGCATGGCTCCCCCACTGATGACAATTATTTAGCCAACAGCTTAAATCTCCTCTTGCAAACTTATCGCTGGAATAAGGGCAAAATGGGTCGCTATTTTTTGCGTTGATAGATTTGACATACGGTTAAAATCCTCTCATTCCCAAACCAGCAGGAGTCTGCGATGAAGGCGTTGCATGGCGGTTTAGCCGCGATTTTTTTGTTAGTCAGCCCGCTAACACAAGCGTCCGATCTGCAGGAACAACTGACGTCCCTTTTCGCACAACGTCTTGCTGGCTTTAGTGATGAGGTGGTGGTAAATATACGCACCCCAAAGAATCTGTTACCTGCCTGTGAGCAACCGGCGCTAAGCGTTATCGGTAGTGCAAAGCTGTGGGGTAATTTGAACGTTCTGGCAAACTGCGCAGGCGCAAAGCGTTATTTGCAGGTAAACGTGCAGGCGACGGGGAACTATGTGGTGGCAGCGCAATCCGTCGCGCGCGGTAGCGTCCTGCAACCGGGCAGCGTGGCCTTAAAACGCGGTCGTCTGGATCAGTTGCCACCGAGAACCATGCTGGATATCACCCAGGCGCAGGATGCGGTCAGTTTGCGCGATCTGGCTCCCGGCCAGCCGGTGCAGCTTTCGATGCTGCGCCAGGCGTGGCGGGTAAAAGCCGGGCAGCGCGTACAGGTTGTGGCCTCGGGAGAGGGCTTTAGTGTTAACGGCGAGGGGCAAGCGCTGAACAATGCGGCGGTGGCGCAAAACGCCCGCGTACGTATGGCTTCAGGGCAGATTGTCAGCGGTACAGTGGATTCTGATGGGAATATTCTGATTAACCTATAATCTTTTTAAAGAATTCGCGTTAACTGCCGATAAATTAACAACCACTAAAGTTACCAGGCCCGAAATGCCGGGAAACCTCAATGAGGACAATACTATGAGCATTGATCGTACATCGCCCCTGAAGCCAGTTAGCACTGTACAGCAGCGTGAGACTAACGAGACTCAGACGCCGAAAACGCGTATTGAAAAAACCACCGATGCGAATAGCACCAGTGTGACCTTCAGCGGCGCTCAGGCCAGACTGATGCAGGCGGGCACTAACGATATCAATATGGAACGCGTTGAGCAGTTAAAAACCGCTATCCGTAATGGCGAGCTGAAAATGGACACGGGCAAAATTGCCGATGCCCTGATTGATGAAGCGCAGAGTTACTTACAGAGTAAATAACGATATGAATCGACTGTCAGACATTCTTGATCAAATGACAGTTATCCTGAGCGCTTTAAAAGACGTGATGGATGCTGAGCAAAAACAGCTTTCCGTAGGCCAGATCAATGGCAGCGCGCTTCAGCGTATTACGGAGGAAAAAAGCTCCTTGCTCGCCACCCTGGATTACCTTGAGCAGCAGCGCCGCGCCGCGCAAAAAGCACAACACAGCGCAAGCGACGACATCGCCGATCGCTGGCAGATTATTACGCAAAAGACGCAGCATCTGCGCGAGCTGAACCAGCACAATGGCTGGCTGCTGGAAGGGCAAATTGCACGTAATCAGCAGGTGCTGGACATTCTGAAGCCTCACCAGGAACCGGCCCTGTACGGTGCCAATGGCCAGACAGCCTCCTCCTTGCGCGGCGGCAAAAAAATCTCCATCTGATAGCGCCCGATTTTTTTTGCCAGGGATTCCCCTGGCAATTCTATTCTCCCCTGCCCTGTGAGCGTGGTCAGCAACAAGTATTGTCCGTAGGCTTCGGGCAGGGGTTTATACGATTTTTGCCCATCCTGCGGGATGAAATGAAGCCGCCTGCGATAAAGGCGGCTTTTGCTGTTACACCGTCCGGCGCGTGAACTCTTTTACTTTAAAGCCCAGCACTGCCAGCGTGGCGAAATAAGCCACCACGCCAACCAGCACGACGGCCATCAGGCGCAGTAAACGATACGGCATCGTCCCTTGCGACCACTGCGGCATAACGTGCAGTATGCCCACCAGCGCAGCCGCCATCACCAGTACGGCAACCACCAGACGCAGCAAAAAGCGCGACCAGCCAGGCTGCGGCGTAAAAATATTCTTTTTACGTAGCTGCCAGTACAGCAGACCGGCGTTCAGGCACGCCGCCAGACCAATCGATAACGCCAGCCCCGCGTGTTTAAGCGGGCCGATAAACGCCAGATTCATCACCTGGGTCAGGATAAGCGTGACGATAGCGATTTTCACCGGCGTTTTAATATCCTGGCGCGAGTAAAAGCCTGGCGCCAGCACCTTCACCACAATCAGCCCCATCAATCCTACCGAGTAAGCAACCAGCGCGCGCTGGGTCATCATGGCATCAAATGCGCTAAATTTACCGTACTGGAACAGCGCGACCGTAAGTGGTTTTGCCAGAATACCCAGCGCCACCGCACTGGGCAGCGCCAGCAGAAAACAGAGCCGCAGCCCCCAGTCCATCAGGCGGCAATACTCGTCATGATTACCACTGGCGAAGCTTTTCGACAGCGAAGGCAGCAGAATTGTCCCCAGCGCCACGCCCAGCACCCCGGAAGGGAACTCCATCAGGCGGTCAGCGTAATACATCCACGAAACCGAACCGGAGACGAGAAAGGAGGCGAAAATCGTGTTAATAATCAGCGAGATTTGACTAACCGACACGCCCAGGATAGCGGGTCCCATCTGTTTGACCACCCGTATCGCGCCCGCATCGCGCAAATTGATACGTGGCAGCACCAACATGCCAATTTTCTTAAGATGCGGGAGCTGATAAACCAGCTGTAAAACACCGCCGACAGTCACCGCCCACGCCAGCGCCAGCACCGGCGGGTTGAAATACGGCGCGGCGAACAGGGCAAAACCAATCATGCTGATATTTAAAAACGTCGGCGCAAACGCCGGTACCGAAAAACGGTTCCAGGTGTTGAGGATGGCACCGACCAGCGAGGCCAGCGAAATCAGCAGAATATAAGGAAAGGTAATACGCAGCAGTTGCGAGGTCAGCGCGAATTTATCTGCCGTATCGGCAAACCCCGGCGCGGTGACAAAGATGACCCAGGGCGCAGCCAGCATACCGAGCACCGTGACAATGGCCAGCGCCAGCGTCAGCAGCCCGGAAACGTAAGAGACAAACACGCGCGTGGCATCCTCGCCCTGCTTGCTTTTATATTCGGCCAGAATCGGCACAAAGGCCTGGGAAAAAGCGCCTTCGGCAAAGATACGCCGCAGCAGGTTTGGCAATTTGAACGCCACGAAAAAGGCATCCGTCGCCATGCCTGCGCCAAATACTCGCGCCACAATGGCGTCGCGCGCAAAACCCAGCACGCGGGAAAACATCGTCATGGAGCTGACTGCCGCCAGCGATTTTAACAGGTTCATTCGTTTATCCATAAGACACAACGCCTGCAATGCAGGCGTTGGTGTACAGCGAAGCGCTTAGTCTACAGGGAAAAAGGCGAATTGCTAACGCCAGATGTTACAGGGCATTATTCGCTCATCGCCTCGCGCCAGAGCTTCTCAACCACGCGTTGCGCGAGAATGGCCTGCTCACCTGCGGTTTGCGGAACTGTCTGATTTTGTACGCATTCAATAAAGTGGCGCGCGCACCCGGCAAAACCGCGCTGTTCCAGCACGCTCAGCCAGCCGGGCACCGGGCGGGCAACGACACCCTGCCCGCGCTCTTCACGCCATTCACGCATTTCGGTGATATCAAACAGACCGCCGTCGGTGACCGCTTGCACCCATTCGCGCTGGCTTCCCGCCCGTCGATGCATGCTGGTGGTGATTTGCAGATGTTCATGGGCGAAATGATGCTCCGCATAGATCATCGCGCCTTCATCATTGGTCACCAGCGTGCCGCTTTTCAGCTGCCCCGCGTTACCCGCCAGCCACAGCGCGGTATCGACAACGTGCAGATAATCATCAAGCAAGGTGAAGCGCAAATCCTGCGGGCCAACGCTGTCGGCGCGATGCTTATCCATTCGCAGTGATAATGCCTGCGGCATATGCTGCTTTAGCTCACGGTATAACGGTGCGAAGCGGCGATTAAACCCGACCATTAAGATCAGTTTTTTACGCGCCGCCAGCTCCAGTAGCCGCTGGGCATCCTGGAGATTTTCCGCCAGCGGCTTATCAACACAGACATGCACACCGAGATTAAGTAACGCGCTCACCACCGCGTAATGAGAGGCGGTCGAGGTATGGACAAACACCGCGTCGCACTGCGCAGCCAGCGCCTCCAGAGAGGCTGCATACGGGATGCGCCAGGTATTGCAGATGCGCTGCGCCTTCTCCTGCGTCGGCGACCAGGCACCAGCCAGCGTCCAGTCCGTCGCCGCGCCGAGCACCGGCAGCCACGCTTTTTGCGCAATACCGCCCAATCCAACCACGCCAATACGTAATCCTGTCACGCTTAATCTCCCAGGTGAGCCAGCAGGGAATCCAGACGCTGTTTTAGCTCTGCGACCTCTTCTTCGAGCGCCATCACACGCGCTTCCAGCGTATCCGTGGCGGGACTGACCGCTTCGACAACATTCACCAGCGTTTGCACATCACCACTAAAAAGATGCATAAAACGGCTTTCACGCTTGCCGGGTTCGCGGGGCAGACGCACAACAAACGGGCCATCCTCCCGGTTTTCCAGCTGCGTAAGCGTGGTTTCCACCTCGGTCATATCCGTGAAACGGTGCATCCGCTCAGCGCGCCCGCGCAACTCGCCTGGCGTTTGCGGGCCGCGTAACAAGAGCGTGGTGATAAGCGCAACCTCTGCCGGACTCAGTTTTAAATCGCCAAACTCAGAATTGCAAAAGCGCTGCTCATATTTCGTCACCCGATTGCCAAAGCCGCTGACGGTACGCAGATAGTGGCGCTTCACCAGCTCATCCACCACTTCCTGCACCTCCCGCTCGCTCAGGTTCATCACCGGCTCGCGGTTGGTCTTCTGATTACACGCCGTCACCACGCCGTTAATCGACAGCGGATATTGTTCCGGCGTCGTCACCTGTTTTTCCAGCAGGCAGCCAATCACCCGTGCTTCAGTGGCAGTTAATTGATACTTCATGCTTACTCCTCAACGTCCTGACGTCCATTCCTGTGTAGTCAGCGCGGTTAATACATGATCACGCCATTGCCCGTCGATCAGTAGATAGGATTTGGCGTAGCCCTCTTTCTCGAAACCCAGCCTCGCCAGCAAATCCCCGCTGCGCTGATTGTGCGGCATATAGTTCGCCATAATACGGTGCATATGTTGCGTGCGTTGCATATAGCGAATAGCCGCGCCAAGCGCTTCATACATCAGTCCTTTGCCCTGCCATTTCTGACCAATTGAGTAGCCGAGATAACAGGCATGAAAAGAGCCGCGAACAACATTGGAGAAATTCGCCACGCCGATTATCTCTTTTTCATCAGGATCGAGCAGCGCAAAGTAGAACGCTGAGCCCTGTTTATGAAATTCATTGATCATGCCAAGACGCGCCTGCCAGCCGGATGGATAACAGTGGCTTTCATCACGCACGGGCTCCCAGGGTTTTAAAAATAGCCGATTCTCAGCGTAATAATCCGCCAGACGCCAGGCATCGCGCTCGTGTACAAGGCGCACCACTAATCTGTCCGTTGTCAGGCGTACTTTCGGCACATTACTGCGATAGCCAAACATGTATGACCACTCCTTGCGATTCTCGACTCTTTTACTATACCGTCGCCTGAGCATTTCGTGAAAACCGCAAGATGGCATTTTTCTGCATTAAGTTGCTTTTTCAATGAAAAATCTGAATCAAAGCCGGTTTTTGATAAAAAAATATTGTCACTAACAATATGGGAAAATACGCAGCGGCACCGCAGAATAGATGCGTTACCTCTTTTTATTTCCCGGAGGGGAAATGGCGCGCATATCGCAGGCAAGGAGCCTGGGTAAATATTTCCTGCTGGTCGATAATATGCTGGTAGTGCTCGGCTTTTTCGTGGTTTTTCCGCTTATTTCTATCCGTTTTGTTGATCAACTGGGCTGGGCTGCGCTCATGGTCGGTATTGCGCTCGGCTTGCGGCAGTTTATTCAGCAGGGGCTGGGTATTTTCGGCGGCGCGATTGCCGATCGCCTGGGCGCCAAGCCGATGATTGTCACCGGCATGTTGTTGCGCGCCGCGGGCTTTGTGGCAATGGGTGTCGCGCACGAACCCTGGCTCTTGTGGCTCTCCTGTTTGCTCTCAGGGCTTGGCGGCACGCTCTTCGATCCACCGCGCTCGGCGCTGGTGGTAAAACTGGTGCGTCCTCACCAGCGCGGTCGCTTCTTTTCGCTGCTGATGATGCAGGACAGCGCGGGCGCAGTTATCGGCGCGCTGCTCGGAAGCTGGCTGCTGCAATATGACTTCCGCCTGGTGTGCGCGGTGGGTGCGCTGATGTTTGTCCTCTGCGCGGCATTTAACGCCTGGCTGCTACCTGCCTGGAAACTGTCAACCGTGAAAACCCCGGTGCGGGAAGGGCTGGGCCGCGTGTTACGTGACAAACGCTTTGTCACCTATGTGTTGACGCTCACCGGCTACTATATGCTGGCGGTGCAGGTGATGCTGATGCTACCGATTATGGTTAACGATATTGCCGGTTCTCCGGCTGCCGTGAAGTGGATGTACGCAATCGAAGCTTGCCTGTCACTGACGCTGCTTTACCCTATCGCCCGCTGGAGCGAGAAACGTTTTCGCCTGGAGTACCGCCTGATGGCGGGCCTGCTGGTGATGACGTTTAGCCTCCTGCCGATAGGCATGGTTGCCTCATTACAACAACTCTTCACGCTGATTTGTACGTTCTATATCGGCTCGATTATCGCCGAACCCGCGCGGGAAACGTTAAGTGCCCAGCTGAGTGATGCGCGCGCCCGCGGCAGCTATATGGGGTTCAGCCGCCTCGGTCTGGCATTCGGCGGCGCGCTGGGTTATGCCGGCGGCGGCTGGCTGTTTGACGCGGGCAAAGCCCTGCATCAGCCTGAGCTTCCCTGGGTGATGCTGGCGCTGATTGGTCTCATCACCTTCTTTGCCTTGTTGTGGCAATTTGGCCTGAAACGCGTTCAGCCACCGGTGCTGGAACCCGGCGCCTGATTTGCGCCCACCGGCGCTCTCCACCATACTGGTAGATATCCGAAGCCAGTATGGAGGAGAAACGTGAAGCTATATATCTACGATCACTGCCCTTTCTGTGTTAAAGCCCGCATGATTTTCGGCCTCAAAAACATCCCTGTCGAACTCAACATATTGCAAAGCGACGATGACGCCACCCCGACCCGTATGATCGGTAAAAAAATGGCGCCCATTTTGCAAAAAGATGACAGCCGTTACCTGGCGGAAAGTATGGATATTGTGCATTATGTCGACCAGCTTGACGGGAAACCGCTGCTGACCGGCAAACAAAATCCGCAGCTTGAAGAGTGGCTGCGCAAAGTGAATGGCTACGTCAATAAGCTGCTGCTCCCGCGCGTGGCGAAATCAGCTTTTGATGAATTCTCTACCCCGCAGGCCCGCGCCTCGTTTGCAGCTAAAAAAGAGGCGGCTATCGGCGATTTTGCCGACCATCTTGCCCACTCCAATGGCTTGATTAAAAACATCAGCGACGATCTGCGCGCGCTGGATAAACTCATTGTCCAGCCCAATGCCGTTAACGGTGAGTTGTCCGATGATGATATCCATCTCTTTCCGCTTCTGCGTAACCTGACGCTGGTGGCTGGCATCACCTGGCCCAGCCGCGTCGCAGATTATCGCGACAATATGGCGAAACAAACGCAGGTTAATCTGCTGTCATCGATGGCAATTTAAACAATGTCGGCGAAAGCGCCTGCTTTCGCCGTGCTATTGGGCATTTTCTGCTGGTGTTTGGCCGCCTGGTAACGCATGCTACCTGCGAGAACGACTATCAGGGAGCCGTTAAGAAACGATGAAAAAAATGATTTTTGCCGCTGCGTTAATGTTGAGCGGCGTGTTGGTCGGTTGTAACCAGTTAACCCAATATTCCATCAGCGAGCAGGAAATCAATCAGGCGTTGCAAAAGCGTAATGATTTTTCCAAAGATATCGGGCTGCCTGGCGTCGCCGAGGCGCATATCGTGCTGAATAATCTTGCTTCTGAGATTGGCCGCGAAGAGCCAAACAAAGTGACGCTCACAGGCGATGCGAATCTCGATTTGTCCTCACTTTTCGGCAACCAGAAAGCGCTGATGAAGCTGAAATTGAAAGCGCTGCCGGTGTTTGATAAAGAGAAAGGGGCCATTTTCCTGCAAGAGATGGAGGTGGTCGATGCGACCGTCACGCCGGAAAAGATGCAGGGCGTCCTGCAAACCCTGATGCCTTATTTGAACCAGTCGCTGCGTAATTACTTTAACCATCGCCCGGCGTACGTGCTGAAAGAAGACAGCAGTCGGGGCGAGGCGCTGGCGAAAAAGTTTGCCAAAGGCATCGAAGTGAAACCGGGTGAGATTATTATCCCCTTCACCGACTGAATGATAAGGCGCTTCACCGCGCCTTTTTTTCAGGAAAAAGATGCAAACGAAAACGTTTACCCTTATGCTTGTTCTCCGGCAAAAACCAGCCACAGTGACTGATTCCTTCCCAGCCGGAGCTTCTTAATGACACAATCCCAGGTTTTAAAAATCCGCCGCCCTGACGACTGGCACGTCCATCTACGCGATGGCGATATGCTAAAAACCGTGGTGCCGATGACCAGTGAAACCTATGCCCGCGCCATTGTCATGCCGAACCTTGCGCCTCCGGTAACGACCGTTGAGGCGGCGCGCGCCTATCGTCAGCGTATTCTGGACGCCGTGCCTGCCGGGCATGATTTCACCCCGCTGATGACCTGTTACCTGACCGACAGCCTGCGGGCAGAGGAAATCGAGCGCGGCTTCAATGAGCAGGTATTCACCGCCGCGAAACTTTATCCGGCGAATGCCACCACCAACTCAAGCCACGGCGTAACCCATATCGATGCGATCATGCCGGTGCTTGAATGCATGGAAAAACTGGGGATGCCGCTGCTGGTACATGGTGAAGTGACCCATGCCGAGATTGATATATTCGATCGCGAAGCCCGCTTTATCGACACGGTGATGGAGCCGTTGCGCCACCGGTTGCCTGGTCTGAAGGTAGTTTTTGAACATATCACAACAAAAGAAGCGGCTGACTATGTGCGCGAAGGCAACAGCCTGCTTGGGGCAACCATCACGCCGCAACACTTAATGTTTAACCGTAACCATATGCTGGTGGGTGGCGTGCGCCCGCACCTCTATTGCCTGCCTATCCTTAAGCGCAACATCCATCAGCAGGCCTTGCGCGAACTGGTGGCCAGCGGCTGCGATCGCGTGTTTCTCGGTACCGACTCCGCGCCCCACGCCCGCCATCGTAAAGAGGCCAGCTGCGGCTGCGCCGGTTGTTTTAACGCGCCGACTGCACTGGGAAGCTACGCACAGGTGTTTGAAGAGATGGATGCCCTGCACCATCTGGAAGCATTCTGCTCGCTTAATGGCCCGCGCTTCTATGGCCTGCCGGTGAACGAGGATTTTATCGAACTGATACGCGAAGAGCAGACGGTGGCTGAAAGCATTGCGCTGCCGGATGATACTCTGGTGCCGTTTCTCGCCGGTGAAACCTTGCGCTGGCGCGTAAAGCGTTAAAAATTATTGTCCCCCTGTTGTAAATATATATATTAAGCTGTATAAACATACAGTAAATTATTCAGGGGGCAGCTATGCGCATTGAAGTGACCATTGCCAGAACCACATCTTTACCGCCAGGCGCTATCGACGCGCTGGCGGGCGAGTTATCCCGTCGTGTGAGTCAACATTATCCTGATAGTGATAATAAAATTACCGTTCGCTATGCCAGCGGGAATAATTTATCCGTATTAGGCGGTGCAAAAGAAGACCGTGAGCGCGTTAGCGAAATTTTGCAGGAGACCTGGGAAAGCGCTGACGACTGGTTTATCACCGATTAAGATTTCCCTTAAGTTGTGCTTATTGCCGGGTCGCCCCGGCTTTTTTGTTTATTTTTTACACGGAGCGATAATAGATCAATTTCCTTGTAAAAATTAGTGAGTAAGATTACGTTTTCTCATTCAGAAAAAGTCACGCTGCGCAAAAATTATGTTGCAGAGTGTATATTTATTCGATCTCTCTTCTCTGTTGTTGGTATACTGAAAAGGCTTCAAAAAATACACGCATTGAACCTCGAAGTCGTTGTCTATTAAATATACACGCCAACAAGGGGGTTATGATGGTAAAGAATAACGAAGTCATCCAGACCCATCCACTGGTCGGATGGGACATCAGCACCGTGGATAGCTACGACGCCCTGATGCTCCGGTTGCACTACCAGACCCCAAGCAGAGCCGCTCAGGAAGAGACTGAAGTTGGTCAGACCCTTTGGCTGACGACCGATGTTGCCCGCCAGTTTATCTCCATACTGGAAGCGGGTATTGCCAAGATAGAATCTGGCGATTACCAGGAAAACGAGTATCGCAGGCATTAAATATAATGCTTAATATATCGTCAACAGGCACCTTATGGGTGCCTTCTTTATTTTCAGCCTTGTATAACGCTGCCAGGTTATTTACCCTGCGAAAAATGCTTTCGTCAGGAGAACACCTTGAAATATGATCTGATAATAATTGGCAGCGGCTCCGTGGGAGCGGCGGCGGGCTATTATGCAACCCGTGCCGGGTTAAATGTACTGATGACTGATGCGCATTTACCGCCTCACAAGGAAGGCAGTCATCATGGTGACACCCGCCTGATTTGCCACGCCTATGGCGAAGGTGAAAAATATGTCCCGCTGGTGCTGCGGGCGCAGCAATTATGGGATGAGCTGGCCGCTGACAGCGGTGAAGCCGTTTTCCAGCGTACCGGGGTGGTTAACCTCGGCCCTGCGGACTCCGCTTTTCTGGCAAATGTGGCGCACAGCGCGGCGCAATGGAACCTGGATGTCGAAAAGCTTGACGCTCCTGCGCTGATGGCGCGCTGGCCCGAAATTCGCGTGCCGGATAACTATATCGGGCTTTTTGAGAAAAATTCCGGCGTACTGCGCAGCGAGCTGGCAATTGAAACGTGGATACGCCTGGCGAAAGAAGCGGGCTGCGCGCAGCTGTTTAACTGCCCGGTTACGGCGCTGTATCACCATGACGAGGGCGTCACCATCGAGACACCTGACGGCACGTATGATGGCAAGAAAGTGCTGGTCAGCGCCGGTACCTGGGTCAAAACGCTGCTCCCTACCCTGCCTGTACAGGCGGTACGCAAAGTCTTCGCCTGGTTTCAAGCGGACGGTCGTTTTAGCACAAAAAATAATTTCCCGGCCTTTACCGGCGAAATGCCCAACGGCGATCAATACTATGGCTTCCCGGCACAAGATGACGCGCTAAAAATTGGCCACCATAACGGTGGGCAGCTGATTAGCGAACCGCAGCAACGTACGCCATTTGGTACCGAAGCGGGCGATGGCTCCGAGTGCTTTGGTTTTCTGCGCCACTTCCTGCCCGGCATTGGCGGCTGTTTATACGGCGCATCCTGCACCTATGATAATTCACCGGATGAGGATTTTATCATCGACTCGCCGGAGGGCCGCCCTGACACACTGATCATTACTGGCCTCAGCGGTCACGGCTTTAAATTTGCCCCGGTACTGGGTGAAATCGCAGCTGCTTTCGCACGTAACGAGCGCAGTGCGTTTGATCTTACGCCCTTCTCTTTAGCGCGTTTTAGCAAATAAAATTCACGGCCTTCGATGAAGGCCGCTTTACTCTCTGGCGGAGAAGGCATGCGTCGGCTATTTCACTTCTTAATTAACAACGTGCGTGAGCATCTTATGATATATATCGCCCTGTGGCTGCTGCTCGCGCTGCTTGATATTATTTATCTGTTTTTTTCTGACCTTATAAATTGACATAAGCTGACAATGCTTTAAAAAAATATAAATTACGCACAGATATTTTGAACAGAATTCTTATTAAGAATTCCCCTGCAAGCTGCGTGACAATCTCCTTTCACCCCCTTTACGCACTGAAACACTGAATATAACAAACTAAAATCATTCAAAAAAATTGATATCCAAAAATTATCATTCCATTTCGCCTTTTTTGAGTTGCAATATTATTTTTCTCACGCCATTTTAATTAAACCTTTTATTAGCTGCGGTTAAAAAAGATGCAATTACGTAATTCTCCATCTCGTTATGGCGCTATTAGTGTGCTCCTGCACTGGCTGACAGCAGTAACGGTGTATGGCATGTTTGCTTTAGGGTTATGGATGGTTACGCTCAGCTATTACGATGGCTGGTATCATCAGGCGCCTGAAATTCACAAAAGCATTGGCGTTCTGCTGATGCTTGCTCTGGTCATACGCCTTATCTGGCGCGCGTTATCCCCGGTGCCCGCGCCGCTAGCCACTTTGTCACGGCTTACCCGTATTGGCGCAGCGCTGGCGCATCTGGCGCTCTATTTACTGTTGTTCGGTATTATCATCAGCGGCTATCTCATCTCCACCGCTGACGGCAGGCCTGTGAGTGTTTTTGGCCTGTTTGAGGTGCCCGCTACGCTTGCGGATGCCGGGTCACAGGCAGACCTGGCCGGGAGTATTCACCTGTGGCTGGCGTGGAGCGTGGTTGTACTTTCTCTGCTGCACGGTCTTGCCGCCCTAAAACACCATTTCATCGATAAAGACGCCACTCTCACGCGTATGCTGGGAAAATCGTCATCTGACTCTGGAGTATAAAATGAAGAAAATCCTGCCGGGACTCGCTCTCGCCTCGCTGCTGTTAACCACGGGTTCTGCCATTGCGGCGGATTATAAAATTGATAAGGAAGGTCAACACGCCTTCGTTAACTTCCGCATTCAGCATCTTGGTTACAGCTGGGTATACGGCACATTTAAAGATTTTGACGGCACTTTTACCTTTGATGAAGCGAATCCTGCTGCCGATAAAGTGAATGTGACTATTAATACCAACAGCCTCGACACCAACCATGCAGAGCGCGATAAACATTTACGCAGCGCGGACTTCCTCAATGTGGCGAAATTTCCGCAGGCGACTTTTGCCTCTACCGCGGTGAAAAAAGAGGGCGATGCGCTGGATGTCACCGGTGATCTGACGCTGAATGGCGTGACCAAACCCGTTACCTTAAAAGCAAAACTGCTGGGTCAGGGTAAAGATCCGTGGGGCGGCGTGCGTGCAGGCTTTGAAGCGACCGGTAAAATCGCGCTGAAGGATTTTAACATCACGACCGATCTTGGCCCGGCATCGCAGGATGTTGAGTTGGTTATTTCGGTAGAAGGTGTGCAGCAGAAGTAAAACAATGAGAGGGCGCAATGCCCTCTCCTGTTTATTTATTCCGGGTCGGGAATACCCAGTTTGGTATTCAGGCGTCCACGAGATTTATTAAAAATTTTGTTGCCGTTTTCACGCCCTGCCCGACGTTTACGCTGCTCTTCTTCCGGCAGCCCGCTCTCTTCTTTACACGCTTCGCTACAGCAGCCGTTAAATTTCGCAGCGCAAGCCGGACACTGGATAAACAGTAAATGGCAACCATCGTTGAGGCAATTCGTGTGAGAATCGCAAGGCGCGCCGCACTGATGGCAATGGGCAATCACATCCCCGGAAATACGTTCGCCCATACGTTCATCGAAGACAAAATTCTTACCAATAAAACGTACCGGCAAGCCTTGTTCGCGCGCACGGCGGGCATACTCAATAATTCCGCCCTCAATGTGCCACACTTTATTAAAGCCGTTATGCTTCATCCAGGCGCTGGCTTTTTCACAGCGGATCCCGCCAGTGCAGTACATCACTATTTTTTTATCTTTATGCGCCTGCATCATCTCTACCGCTTTCGGCAACTGCTCGCGAAACGTATCGGCAGGGATCTCCAGCGCACCATCAAAGTGCCCCACTTCGTACTCGTAGTGGTTACGCATATCGATAAAGATAGCCTCAGGATCGTCGAGCATCGCGTTCACTTCTGCCGCTTTCAGGTAGTCACCGACATCGCTGGCATCAAAGCTGTCGTCCTCGATACCGTCCGCCACAATGCGATCGCGGACTTTCATGCGCAGCACCCAAAAAGATTTCCCGTCATCATCAATGGCAATGTTTAGCCGCAAGTCATTCAGCGCCGGGTCGAAGGCATATAAGATGTCGCGAAATGCCGCAAAACGGCTTTGCGGCACGCTGACCTGGGCGTTAATTCCTTCACGCGCCAGATAGACCCGGCCAAAAACACTTAGCGCAGTGAATGCTCCATACAGCGCATCACGCGTAGCCTGCGGATCGTCTATGGTGAAGTATTTATAAAAGGAAACGGTCGTTCGTGGCTCGGTTTCCGCGAGCATGCGGGCTTTCAATTCATCATTGGCGATGCGGTTATGTAACACTGGCATGGTGTACGTGTCCTGCAAAAGAGTGTAAAAAACGGCGGCATCATAAAGCAATTACTGATAATTTACATCCACACATTTTGCGCTACATTCTTTCTTATTATTAACATCAATGTACAACGATTGCCCACAAAACAGGCGTTCTGTGCGCCTTAGTTTTGGTTAACAGCAAAAAAAATGCGAGAATACAGGGAATTGTTGCTTTATACAGGACAGTCATGACGCGTTTACCCAAGTTTTCTGCCTCACTTCTGCATCCTCGCTATTGGTTAACCTGGTTAGGCATTGGCGTATTGTGGTTAGTGGTTCAGCTCCCTTACCCCGTTATTTATCGTCTGGGCTGCGGTATAGGTCATCTGGCAAAGCGGTTTATGAAGCGCCGTGTTCAGGTCGCCGAACGTAACCTTGAGCTCTGTTTTCCGCACATGAGCACCGCCGAACGCCAGCAGTTTCTCGATAAAAATTTTGAATCTGTCGGCATGGGCCTGATGGAAACCGGCATGGCCTGGTTCTGGTCAGACCGTCGTATGCAGCGCTGGATGGATGTCTCCAATTTTCATCATGTTCGCGATGTGCAGGCGCAGGGGCGCGGCATTTTGCTGATTGGCGTGCATTTTTTGACGCTGGAAATCGGCGCACGTATGTTTGGCATGAATGAACCGGGCATTGGCGTTTATCGCCCGAATGACAACCCGGTGATAGACTGGCTGCAAACCTGGGGGCGTATGCGTTCGAACAAGAGCATGATCGATCGTAAAGACCTGAAGGGGATGATCCGTGCGCTAAAAGCCGGAGACGTCGTCTGGTACGCACCGGATCATGACTATGGCCCGCGCGCCAGCGTTTTCGCGCCGTTCTTTGCCGTAGAGCAAGCTGCATCCACCTCGGGTACCTGGATGCTGGCGCGCATGTCGCAAGCTTGCATTGTACCGTTTGTGCCGCGCCGCAAGCCAGACGCTAAAGGTTATGAACTGATTATGCTGGAGCCGGAGTGTTCGCCGCCGCTGGATAATGCAGAAACAACCGCTGCATGGATGAACAAAGTGGTTGAGCGCTGCATTATGATGGCTCCGGAACAATATATGTGGCTGCATCGCCGTTTTAAAACTCGCCCGGAAGGCGTCCCTTCTCGCTATTAAATACACCCCAGCCCGTAATTTTACGGGCTGCTTTTCTTAACCGTTTCACAACGCATTTTAAATCTTATAATCCGTCAAAAGATGGCAGGGAAATTAGCCATACTTTCTATGCCTGTTATTTTTATAATAATCTTATTTTTAATTTATCGCGCATAAAATTCCTGGTTTTCAGACGGTTAAATTGATCGCCTGAATGTAAAAAGGGTTCCCTTATTTCCCGCCTTAAGCTAAATTAAATCCTGATAGCTTAGTTATCATATTAACAATATTGCGTTCCAGGATGGAAAGTAAATGAATATTCTGCTGCTTTGTAGTGGTTTTAACGGATTATCTCAACGCTTTTTTGTTGAACTCGCAGATGCAGGCCATAAGGTCGTCGTTCATATTTTTACCAGTGATGACGCGCTTATGCTGCAAATTAAAAATTGCCCACCGGATATCATCATTGCACCGTTTTTAACGCGTGCTATTCCGCAACACATATGGCAACGGTTCTTATGCTTTATCCTTCATCCGGGGATCGTTGGCGATCGCGGCCCTTGCTCCCTCGACTGGGCTATTCTCGAAGGGTGGAGCGAATGGGGCGTCACCCTGTTACAAGCCAATGCGGTGATGGATGCCGGGGATATCTGGGCCACGCGTAAATTTCCCCTGCCACCAATGGGCAAAAGCCGTATCTATCGCCAGCAGGTGACCGAGGCAGCCGTCGGCTGCTTATGGGAACTGCTCGAAAAATTAAAACGGGGTCAGCAGCGGGGCGAACCGCTGGATTACGACAGCATCAATGTGCGTGGGCGCGAGCGGGCGCCTTTATCCGTCGCAGAGCGCACTATTGACTGGCAAAGTGATGTCACCAGCACGCTTCTGCGTAAAATTTGGGCCAGCGACAGCAAGCCCGGCGCCTCTGCCTTCCTGGCGGATATTCCGGTAAAGCTGTTTAATGTCTGGAAAGCGGATGTCACGCTGGCGCAAATTCGCGGGCGCAACGGCGAAATATTTGCCCGTTCGGGCAACGCGGTTTGCGTGGCAACGGTAGACGGCGCGTTATGGATAGGCCACTTGCGCCGCTGCGATACGCACCCGCTGGCAAAGGTCAAACTTCCTGCCGCGCATGTCCTTGGCCCGGTGTTGCCTACCCTCGCTCAGTTGCCTAACCAGCGAGTTGCCCACCCGGATCACCCCTGGCTGGAGCGATGCGGGCGTATTGGTGTGCTGCATTTTCCCTTTCTTAACGGCGCGTTCAGCACGGACGATTCCGTTACGTTGCGCAATCTGTTTGAAGCCGCTGCCAGAGATACG
The DNA here is from genome assembly GCF_052220145.1 of Vagococcus sp. WN89Y. Taxonomy (NCBI): domain Bacteria; kingdom Bacillati; phylum Bacillota; class Bacilli; order Lactobacillales; family Enterococcaceae; genus Vagococcus; species Vagococcus sp. WN89Y. Next base: position 58,693 of record NZ_JBQPOM010000002.1, read on the forward strand.
CACCTTGATGCCATCATCCTCGCCGGTGGCAATGATTTCTGGTCTAACGGTATCGACCTGAACTCTATTCATGCCGCGAACGATTCGGCGGCAGAAGGGTGGGAATCCATCAATGCGATTGATGATCTGGCTGAATCCATTTTTCGTTGCCGGGACAAACTGATTATCAGCGCAGTGAATGCGAATGCCGGCGCTGGCGGTGCAATGTTAATGCTCACCGCAGATATGGTTATCGCGCGGGCAGGCGTGGTGATTAATCCGCATTACAAAACCATGGGGTTAACGGGTTCCGAACTCTGGACGCTGACGTTACCCTGGCGCGTTGGGCCAGCCATGGCGAGTGAGCTCACCGAGCGCTGTATGCCAATCAGTGCCAGCAAGGCGGCCTCGCTGGGTATGATTGATACGGCGCTTGAGACGTCCCGCTTCTCGTTTCTTGGCGAGGTGATCGCCATGGTGGCAGAAATGATTGCGCCGTCGACACTCACCGGTTATTTGCAAAAGAAATGGCGCGATAAGAACAGCATGCTGAAAAGTAAATCTGTCACGGAGTATCGCCGCCGGGAGCTTGAGGGCATGCGCAGTAATTTGTTTGACGATGATCTGAACTTCTCCGCGCTGCGTAAGGCCTTCGTGCTGAAACAACAGCCCGTCTGCACGCCATCGCATCTGGCGAAATTTAATACTTCCCAGTAATCAATAAACTGCATTCAATCATATAAACAGCCCGCATTTCCGGGCTGTTTTTTCGTCATACAAAATCGCCGCCACACGTTGAAGGAATCATCACCCAGGCGCATAATTAGCATGCTACCAATTTCTAAAAATTAATCCGTGCGTTGCAACAACGCCTCTGTGGAACGTTATGTCACCCTCTGATACTCCAGTGAACTGGAAACGCAATCTGACCATCGCCTGGCTCGGCTGCTTTCTTACCGGCGCAGCATTTAGCCTGGTTATGCCTTTTTTACCTCTGTATGTCGAACAACTGGGCGTGAGCGGCCACGGCGCGCTTAACATGTGGTCAGGCCTGGTGTTCAGTATCACCTTCCTCTTTTCTGCCATTGCTTCGCCCTTCTGGGGCGGCCTCGCCGACAGAAAAGGCCGCAAACTTATGCTGCTTCGCTCCGCGCTCGGTATGGCTGTCGTGATGGCGCTGATGGGACTTGCGCAAAACGTCTGGCAACTGTTGGCGTTACGCGCCCTGCTCGGCTTGCTCGGCGGCTTTATTCCTAATGCTAATGCGCTCATTGCCACGCAAATCCCGCGCAATAAAAGCGGCTGGGCGCTCGGCACGCTCTCAACCGGCGGCGTCAGCGGCGCGCTGCTTGGCCCGCTGGCAGGCGGTCTCCTCGCCGACAGCCTGGGTTTGCGGATGGTCTTTTTTATCACCGCCGCCGTGCTGGCCATCTGCTTCTTGCTGACGCTGTTGTGTATCCGGGAGAATTTTTCGCCGGTTGCGAAACGCGAGATGTTGCACGCAAAAGATGTCTTTGCCTCGCTGAAAAGCCCGAAACTGGTGCTGAGTCTGTTTGTCACCACCATGATTATCCAGGTCGCCACCGGCTCTATTGCCCCCATCCTGACGCTCTACGTGCGCGAATTGGCAGGGAATATCAGTAATATTGCGTTTGTTAGCGGCCTGATAGCCTCAGTGCCTGGCGTGGCCGCCCTGCTGAGTGCGCCCCGTCTTGGCAAACTGGGTGACAGGATTGGCCCGGAGAAAATTCTTATCGCCGCGCTGGTTATCTCAGTGCTGCTGCTGATCCCCATGTCAATGGTGCAAACGCCATGGCAACTTGGCGTGCTACGTTTTCTGCTGGGCGCGGCCGATGGCGCGCTACTGCCTGCGGTGCAAACCTTGCTGGTCTATAACTCCACCAACCAGGTGGCCGGGCGGATCTTTAGCTATAACCAGTCGTTTCGCGATATCGGCAATGTTACCGGCCCGCTGCTCGGCGCGGCCGTGTCGGCCAGCTATGGTTTCCGGGCAATGTTTTGTGTGACCGCTGCGGTGGTGCTATTTAACGCACTCTATTCGTGGTTCAGCCTGCAACGACCTGCCCAGGCAAGTAAAAATTTCTCACAGCGTCAGCAGACAGCGAATATCGAAGAGTAAAATTGCTGACTGTTTGTGCAAATAAGCGAGGAAAAAACTGATAACGCAGCCACGCATTTGACGCTCGCAATAGCAACGACTATAGGTTTGCATATCCCTTTTCTGTAACCTGGAGAACGATGATATGGCCGACCCGAACCTGAACTATTACTCAACACTGCCTGAAGCAGTTGATGCGGCCCGGGAGGAGTTCCTTGCCAGTAACCCGGAGCTTGATGAAGAAGAGGCCGTCGTGCAGCAGTTTAATGTGCAAAAGTACGTACTTCAGGATGGCGATATCGTGTGGCGCGCCGAATTTTTCGCTGATGAAGAAGAGCCAGGCGAGTGCCTACCGTTGCTAAGCGGCGAAGCCGCGCAGAGCGTCTTTGATGGGGATTATGACGATATCGAAATCAGCCAGGAGTGGCAGGAAGAGAATACCCTGCATGAATGGGATGAAGGTGAATTCCAGCTGGAGCCGCCGCTGGATACTGAAGAAGGCCAGGCTGCCGCTGATGAATGGGATGAGCGCTGATTATTCGTACGGGCCGTGCTGAGCATCCAGCGGTAGCAGTAGCGTATCGAACACCAGCGAGAAAGGTAAATCCAGCACGGTGATATAACGCCATGCGGAGTCGCGAACGTCCCATTTCACGCCTGGATAGTACTGATTCCCGTGGCCCTGCCCGGGAATGGTTCGGCTAATGATACTGCCACAGCCGCTCAGCGCAAGCGCCATCGCAACGACTAAAATGATTTTCACCATTACCTCTCAGGGGTAAAAAAAATACCGGCTGTCAGGCCGGTATTTTCCTTTATGTCGGCTTATTTTACCTTTAACGCCAGCGGGTTAAGCGTTAACTTCTCGTAATAGCTAACCCATGACAGGTATTTCTCAGGCGCCGCCCAGACCCGATAATGCAGGCGGGACAACGTCACCGGATCGCTTAACAGCACCAGGCGACGCTCCCGGTTCAGTTTCTCAGGCGTTTCATTCAGCGCCTGCTCGACGTGGCGATCGCGTGCAATCTCCAGCACATGGCTGGCCCGGTGGCGTGCGGTTGCCATCGCGGTAGCCAGCGCGTTGAAGGAGGGGTTAAACACCGCGTGCATAAAACCGTCTTCCAGCGAGCGCGAGCGATTAAGCGACAGATAGTTATCGGTATCCACCAGCACCTTCGGCGGGGAATACTCTTCCGGTATCAGGAACAGTTTCCAGCGTTTGGTGCGCAGACCGACCGTTGACCGACTGGAAATCACCGAAACAAACGGCGAGAGGATCAGCGAGAAAACTATCGGTGCCAGCCAGAACAGGAAACGCAGGTCCAGCCAGGCCATGCCTGCAGCCCATACCAGCCCAAGTAACAACTGTGAACCGTGACGCATAAAGGCTTCGCCCCACGGCGTCGAGTCATCATCACGCTGCGGCGAATTCCACACCACTTCCCAGCCGAGGAATGCGCTCACCACGAAAACAGTGTGGAACAGCATACGCACGGGCGCCAGCAGAACGGAGAACAGCACTTCCAGTAACAGCGAAAGCGTGACGCGCAAGAAGCCGCCGTACTCTTTCGGCCCTTTGCACCACACCAGGATGATACTCAGCAATTTTGGCAGGAACAGCAGCACCATTGTTGATGCAAACAGCGCAATCGCCAGCTCCGGACGCCACTGCGGCCACACCGGAAACAACTGGCGCGGTTGCAGGAAGTATTGCGGTTCAGTCAGAGCATGCACCACCTGCAAAGCGGTGGAGAGCGCAAGAAACATAAACCACAGCGGCGCGGAGAGGTATGACATCACCCCGGTGAGGAACACCGCCCGGTGTACCGGGTGCATCCCTTTTACCAGAAACAGCCTGAAGTTCATCAGGTTGCCGTGACACCAGCGGCGGTCGCGCTTCAGCTCATCAAGCAGGTTTGGCGGCAGCTCTTCATAAGAACCCGGCAGATCGTAGGCAATCCACACTCCCCAGCCTGCGCGGCGCATCAGCGCGGCTTCCACGAAATCGTGCGAGAGAATTGAACCGGCAAACGACCCTTCGCCCGGCAGCGGTGCCAGCGCGCAATGCTCGATAAACGGCTTCACGCGAATGATGGCGTTATGCCCCCAATAGTGGGACTCGCCAAGCTGCCAGAAGTGCAGACCTGCGGTAAAGAGCGGCCCGTAAACGCGCGTTGCAAACTGCTGGCAGCGTGCATAGAGCGTGTCCATCCCGGAGGCTTTCGGCGACGACTGGATGATCCCGGCATTCGGGTTCGCTTCCATCAGGCGCACCAGACCGGTCAGGCACTCACCGCTCATCACGGAGTCAGCGTCCAGCACAACCATATAGCTGTACTGGCTGCCCCAGCGACGGCAGAAATCATCGATGTTGCCGCTTTTGCGCTTAACGCGACGACGGCGGCGACGATAGAAAATCTGCCCTTCGCCCTGCACCTCGGCAATCAGCTCCATCCATGCTTTCTGCTCAGCCACGCAGATATCCGGGTTGTAGCTGTCGCTCAGGATATAGACGTCAAAGTGCTGTTGCTGCCCGGTGGCTTTCACCGACTCCCAGGTAGCGCGCAGACCGGCGAACACGCGATCCACATCTTCGTTGCAGATAGGCATGATAAGTGCGGTGCGGTGCGCCGGGTTCAGCGGTTCGTCTCCCACCGTTGAGGCTGAAATACTGTATTTATCCCGCCCAATCAACAGTTGCAGGAAGCCCATTAGCGCCGTCCAGAACCCGGCCGAAACCCAGCAGAACAGAATCGCAAACAAGATAAGGATGCCGGTTTGCAGCACATACGGCAGCAGCTGCATAAACGAGACCCACAGATCCTGACCCACCATATCGGTCGGCGTGATCAGCGCCCAGCCCTGGTAAGGCAAAATTGTTTTCATGTACCAGGTCGCGACAACAGTTTGCGCCAGCGTCAGCAGCAGCAGGATGTAGCGCCGTATTGTGCCGACGGTACGCCACTTCTGCTCATGCGCCTGCTCTTCTTTGGTCAGACGAGCGAGATAGCGCGGTGACACGTCCCGCCCGCGCAGACGATCCCAGAAGCGCCCAATCGGGTTGGTACGCCAGGGATCGGGGAACATGGAAGAACGCTTCGCTTTCGGCATCGCCTGTAGCTGCGCGCGCCCTTCGTCATCGTTAACCAGTTGGCCTGGCGCCAGCGAGTCCGGCCAGCTGCCTTCCAGGCGAGCAGTAACCGAACCCAGCGGGGTGTCATCCTCACGCTTCCAGTCCGTGTGTTCTTTATCCAGCGCCTCGTGCACCGCACGAATGCTTTCTGTCGGCAGCGCGGCCTTTTCCGCATCCGTCAGCGGCAGCGCGTCGATATAGTCAGTTGTTTTATTCATTGGCAGGTAGCTGATAGCTCCAGGTTTCACTCAGGGTCTGCTCGGCATTGACCAGCGCAGCGCGCATATCCGTGGTTTTCTTCGGATCTTTGACTTTCACGCGCAGAGTTAAACGCCAGCCCTGGGTTACCGGGTTATAGCGAACGGTATTTTCCACGATCTCACCGTTATCACCGATGCTCGCTTGCGCGGTCACGGGTGTTTCTTTCGCCAGTTTTTTCATCTCCTGGCCGGTGAAATCCACGACGAATGCAATGGTGCCATCCGGCTGGCGAATCAGGTTCGACTGTTTCACATCGCCGGTTGAACGACGCGTCTGAGTCACCCATGCGTTATCCGGCGCGTGCAGCTTGTCTTCGTCGCGACTAAAGGTGATGGTGTATTTGAAGTTCATCTCCTTACCCGGCTCCGGCAACTGATCCGGCGTCCAGTAAGCGACGATGTTATCGTTGGTTTCGTCGTTGGTCGGGATTTCAACCAGCTCGACTTTACCTTTACCCCACTCCCCTTTCGGCGTTACCCACGCGCTGGGGCGCTGGTCGTAACGATCGTCAAGATCTTCAAAGCGGGAGAACTCGCGACCGCGTTGCAGCAAGCCGAAGCCCTGCGGGTTTTCCATCGCGTAGCTGCTCACGGCCAGATGTTTTGGATTATTCAGCGGCCGCCAGATCCACTCGCCGTTACCGGCATGCATCGACAGACCGTTGGAGTCGTGAAGCTCCGGGCGGAAGTTAGTGGCCGGGGACGGCTGAGACGGCCCAAACAGGAACATACTGGTTAACGGCGCCACACCCAGTTTGCCGACTTTATCGCGCAGATAGACTTTTGACTGTACGTCAACCACCGTGTCACGCCCCGGGATCACCACAAAACGGTACGCGCCAGTTGCGCGCGGAGAATCCAGCAGCGCATAAATGGTCAGGCGTTTATCGGTCGGTTTCGGGCGCTCAATCCAGAACTCGCGAAAACGGGGAAATTCTTCACCGGACGGCAGCGCGGTATCAATCGCCAGACCGCGCGCGGAGAGGCCATAAACCTGCCCTGCGCCAATCACACGGAAGTAGCTCGCGCCGAGCATGCTGAGGATTTCATCGTTCTTATCTTTCGAATTTATGGGGTACAGAACTTTGAAACCGGCAAAACCGAGGTCTTTTACGGTGTCTTTGTCGTGCGGCACATCGCCGAAATTGAAGTAATCCGGACTGTATTTGATTTTGTGGACGGCGGTCGCAGTCACTTCGTTGATTTTGACCGGGGTGTCGAAGTACATGCCCTGGTGGTAAAACTCAAGCTTAAATGGGGTCTTGATTGCGTTCCAGTAGGCTTTGTCGTGGTTAAACTGGATCTGCTGGTAGTCCGCGTATTTCATCTCACGCAGCGCAGAGGGCAGGTTGCTCTTGGGTGCTTCATAGCCTTTGCTGGCCAGAGATTGTGCCTGTTTTGCGACATCATCAATAGAAAAAGCCCAACCCGATGACGTATAAAGTGACAACAGAACAGCAGCACCAACCCAGTGCAATTTCATCATTCGTAATTTAGGTTTCATAATAACTAAGCACTTCCCCCTTTGTGTGCTTAAATCGATCCGATCTATTTTAATGGAAACTCAGGCAATCCGACAACTGAATCCCCTCTTTGTTCAGCGCGCTGGCTCAGCGAATAAGCAAATGCCGCTCAACCCCTTAATCGTTTTTGTGCGCTTATCCTGGAGACAGTGGATCGGACATAGTGTAGGGTTGTTTTCGAATGTAATCATTATTTGCCTTACGGATAAGACGAAAAGTCTGAGAATGTACTGAGTTATATGACCAACCAACCTGCAAAACGCGAATATTTTCTGGATTCCATCCGCGCATGGTTAATGTTGCTGGGGATCCCTTTCCACATTTCACTGATTTATTCCAGCCATATATGGCATGTTAACAGCAGCGCTCCTTCCTGGAGTTTAACGCTTTTTAATGACGCTGTTCATGCATTTCGCATGCAGGTTTTTTTTGTGATTTCAGGGTATTTTTCGTACATGCTCTATCTGCGCTATCCCCTGAAACGCTGGTGGGTTGTGCGCGTTGAGCGCGTAGGGATCCCGATGCTAACGGCAATTCCCCTGCTGACGCTGCCGCAATTTATTATGTTGCAGTATGTGAAAAATAAAACAGCCGAATGGCACACGCTCTCGGCCTATGACAAATTTAATACGCTGGGCTGGGAATTAATCTCTCATTTATGGTTTTTACTGGTGCTGGTTGTTTTAACAACAATCTGTATAGGGCTATTTAAAAAAATTAAAAACAGTGCCGCACACATTGCCGGAAACATTTCACTGGGCAAACTTTCCCTCATCTTCCTGCTGCTCGGTATTGCTTACGCCGCAATACGCCGGGTCATTTTTATCTTTGCCCCCGAAATATTGCGTGATGCGCTGTTTAATTTTGCCGTGATGCAAACGCTGTTTTATACGCCCTTTTTCTTACTCGGCGCCGTCGCATTTGTGAATCCTCGCCTGAAGGCCCTTTTTACTACCCCTTCGCCCTGGTGCATGGTCGGCTCGCTGGTGACGTTTGCCGCCTACCTGCTCAACCAGCGTTACGGCAGCGGCGATGCGTGGATGTATGAAACGGAGTACGTGATAACCATGCTGCTGGGGCTATGGATGGTCAACGTGGTGTTTTCATTTGGGCACCGGCTGTTAAATTTCCAGTCGGCGCGCGTCACTTATTTCGTCAATGCGTCGCTTTTTATCTATCTTGTTCACCATCCACTGACGCTGCTGTACGGTGCGTGGATCACCCCGCATATCGACTCGAATCTGCTGGGTTTTATCGCGGGCCTGATCTTTGTGGTGGGGATAGCCGTGCTGCTCTACGAAGTGCATTTACGCATTCCGCTGCTGCGGTTCCTCTTCTCCGGTAAACCACAGAATAAAGAAACCAGAACTGAAGCGCCGGTCAGGTAAGATTAACGGCTGCTGCTGGTCAGAGCAGCCACTCAACCGGTAGCCAGTAAACGAGGCGTACCAGCAAGCGCTGCCACAGCCGGGTTTTCGGCTCCTTTTTCAGCACCACCTCTTTGCCGTCCTGCTGCTCTATCCAGTTAATGCGCCCGAATCTGTCCAACCGCAGCTGCCAGGTTATATCGCGCTGGCTGCGCAAAAAACGGTGGTGAATATGCTCCGCCAGCGCATCGCTCTCGATGACAAAACCCATCTCCGTGTTCAGCATCGCCGAGCGCGGATCAAAGTTAAATGAACCAATGAAAACCTTTTTGCCATCAATGCTGAAGGTTTTGGCGTGCAGGCTGGAGCCGGAATTCCCCGTCAGGCCGCGGTCATGAACAGGATGCGCGTCTTCGCGGGTTGGTTTAAGTTCATAAAGCGCAATTCCGTGGCGCAACAGTTTTTTACGCCAGCGCGCATAACCTGCATGCACGACGGTGACATCATTGGCCGCCAGCGAATTGGTGAGAATAGCGACCTTCACGCCTCTGCGTGCCAGCTGTAATAACTGCGCGACACCGGCACGCCCCGGCACGAAATAGGAAGAAATAATATCGACCTGCTTTTCCGGTTTGCCCATCACATTTAACAGGCGCTGACCGAGCAGCGTATGGTAACGCGCTTTGCCCTGCCCTTTGCGGGGATCGTCGCTTAAAAGGCGCGTTTTAGCCCAGATAAGCGGCAAATCACCGCTCTCCAGCTGGCTGGAAAATTGCGTGGAGGCGAGTTTATTCATATAGCGCACGGCTGTGGTGTTCTCGCGCCAGGCATCCGGCAGGCGGATCTCCTCGGCAATCTCTTCCTGGGAAAGATCCAAAACACTGTGCAAAGGAGAGACCGGTGCCGAGTTCCAGTAACGCGTAAAATCCTGCGCCACGTCCTCCACGACCGGGCCGATGGCCATCACATCCAGATCGGTAAACAGCGGCTCTTCACCGGCGCCAAAATAGGCATCGCCGACGTTTCGCCCGCCAATCAACGTCACCACGCCATCAACCGTGAAACTTTTATTGTGCATACGCCGGTTAAGCCGGGCGAAATCGGTTAAATAGCCCAGCGCACGCAACGTGCGAAACGAGAAAGGGTTAAACAGACGAATTTCAATATTAGGATGGCTATCAAGCTTGCGCAGCACGCCGTCCATACCGATGGTGTTGTTGTCATCGAGCAATAAACGGACATGCACGCCGCGATCGGCGGCGGCCAGCAGCGCCAGCAGCAGCAACCGGCCAGACATATCGTCTTCCCAGATATAGTACTGCACATCCAGCGTATGCTGCGCCAGCTCGGCGAGCCGGTAACGGGCCACAAAGGCATCAAGGCTATCGGCCAGCACGTACAGCCCGCACAGGCCAGGATGCGCTGCACAGGCAGGCGCAATAGCGCGCCCCAGCCGGGTATCACTCAGCGGGTTCGTCGCCTTGTTGGGTAAGTAAGCGTTGGTAGAGTCGTGTCGTTTCGTCGTCATAACAGACAAAGTATATCTGCCGTAACTGGTTATATCTGGTGAGATAATCCGAAACTGTATTTACAGCAATCTCTGCCGCCGCCGCTTTCGGGTAGCCATACACCCCAGTACTAATGGCCGGAAAGGCAATGGACTCGTAACTATTCGCTTGCGCCAGTTGTAAGGCGTTGCGATAAGCATCTTCCAGTAAACGCGCTTCATGCTCGCCGCCACCGCGCCAGACCGGCCCGACCGCATGAATGACCGCTTTAGCCGGCAGGTTTCCCGCCGGGGTTATCACCGCATGGCCTGGCGGGCACTCCCCCTGCTGCTGGCGAACCCGTTGACACGCCTCCAGCAACGCAGGCCCGGCTGCGCGATGGATAGCACCGTCCACACCTCCGCCTCCCAGCAACGATGAATTTGCCGCGTTAACGATGACGTCGACCGCAAGCGTCGTGATATCCCCCTGAAGCACCTGCATACGTGGTTGCATATTCGCCTCCTTTCCGGCTTAAAACCCGTAACACACTTTAAATGTATCCTGGCAGGAAAGGAAATGACGGGGAGGAAAAATCAGCAAATAACGCGCCTGTTAGCGAAGTGCCCCTGAACTGGCAGGCCATTGCTGCGCCAGATTAAGTGACTGCCCATCGGAAACGGTTACGACAATTTTGACGTTATCCTGCGGCGAAATGTTCATGCTTAAACGTGTAAGCTCGGTGAGTTTGTTGGCGGTAAGCGCCACCGTATTGCGCTGGCGACTCTGGCTGCTACCCGCAGTGCCATTGCGTTCGGTTATGACCTGTACCTGACACACACAGTCTTGCGTGACCAGAACTTGCGGGGTGATGGTGTAGATGTCGCCATATTGCGAAGTGTGAAAGGTTATCTGACTGGACAGCGCCGCCAGCAATATTAAGCCGTGCATAGTGCCTCCGCGAAATTCCCGTGAAAAAACAGGGCCGAAGCCCTGTTTTCCCTGCCTGCCTGTTAATACTGATTGGCAATAGCCTGGTTGCCGTAGCCACTCTGGTGGACGGCTACACTTGAACCAGACGCGGTCTGGTTAACCACCGCGTTGTTGGCACCACCGTACTGGCGAACCGCAATTTCAGAATCACGGCTGTTCCACTGGTCAATGGTTGCTGAGTTATTGAAGCCATTTTGCGACAGATCGATTGAGCTGTCGTCAGAACCCTGACCAACATCGGCAGAGTTGCTTGAACCGTACTGTTTAATAACAGTTTCGGAATCACGTGCGTTCGTTTGCAGTGCGACTGCGGTGTTCGCTGTACCGTACTGGTAGATGCTCAGTTCTGAGTTCGGGCCGCCATAACCGCCGCCGTGACCATATTGCGGGATACTACCAGCCCAGGCACCTGCCGAAACAACCAGCGCCGCTGCCACTGCAATTTTTAACAGTTTCATGATAAAACCCCCATCGGATTGATTTAAATGTCGCCGGACAACTAGCGCTGGATAACGCGAATAGCCATTTGCGACTGTCTTTGCACTACAACTGCTGTTTTCTGCGCACCATATTGCGTAATATTCGCCCGGTTGCCCGAGCCTTTCTGAATAATCATCGCGGTATTTCCGTAAGCACCTTGCGTGATACTGGCATCGTTGGAATTCCCGGCCTGATCGATATAAGCAAAGTTATAACTTCCGGACTGGTTAATTCTTGCTGAATTCCGCCCGCCGCTCTGAGAAATCACACCTAATAATTTCGAGCCAGACTGATCAAGCCGTGCATTATTATTGCTACCCTGCTGGCCAACAATGGCAGCTTTATCATAAGCTGACAGACTTAATTCATTAACCGCAAGATTATATTCGGAATTAGCCAGGTCATAACCTGCTGCGGTTGCAATTCCAGGCATACCCAGCATCATTAACATCATAAATAACGATTTGTTTTTCATGTTGTCACCATGCGCTGGTCAAATACTTATTAATATTCCACATCGTGCGTTTGTTAACTTTGCGTTACGAGGATGAGTATGCGCTTTGTGAAATTAAAAAAATCTCACCCGCGCGTTGGATTTTGCTATAAATAGTCACCCCAAAGTATTAAAAGACTTTATAACAATAAAAGCTTTCAAATATACAAACGACATTTTATTGTCATGAAATTTTCATATATAGAAAGAATCTTAATTTACGTTTCGCTTTCTTACAGTGCAGCCTGGTTAACAGATTTCCCTGAAGCACTGGTATCTAAGACTTTTCCATTAAAAAAATGGGAAAAATACAAACGAGTGATTATTCCTAATTCAAAGGAATGATAATTTTTCTCAACTCTAAAAATTATCACCCTAAAAACAATACGTTACTATTATTATGCAAATTCTTAAACTATGGTGCAAACCCTCTTTTTACAACCGAAAGGTCAATAAACATTGACAAATAAAATTATGCGAAACATTTTTATATTTCAAGTTACATCCTGTTACATGTTTAACACTTGATTTAAGATTAGTAATAGCTAGATTAAAACCAGCACTGCTCATTAAATTCTATTACTTTCCCCTGACGGGCTGAGTACTTATTACTACACATAGCAACGCGCATCTGTCAGTACTTCTGGAATCCTTATTAATACATAAGGATAGCTGCAGATGTATTATAAAATAAGCGGGGTTTCATCATGTTTAATGAAGTCCAAAGTTCCACTATTCCGGTATTAATGCTAATTACCAAACCATCTCTACAAGCAACGGCACTGTTACAACATTTAAAGCATTCTCTGTCATTAACAGGAAAACTTCACAATATTCAAAGGCCTGTTGAAGAAATACCTACTCATAGCATCGTGTTATTCGACATGATGGAAGCCGATAAAAAAACCATCCATTATTGGCAGGATATTTTATCGCGCAAAAACAACAACCTGAAAACGTTACTCATGAATACTCCGGATGAATATCCATTCCGGGATATTGAGTGCTGGCCGCATATTAATGGCGTATTTTACGTATCGGAAGATGAAAATCAGCTAATCGATGGTTTGCAGGGCGTACTGCGTGGCGAATGCTATTTCACGCAAAAGCTGGCAAGTTATCTGATTACCCACTCGGGTAATTATCGCTATAGCAATGCTGAGTCGGCGCTGTTAACGCACCGGGAAAAAGAGATACTTAATAAGCTGCGAATCGGCGCATCAAATATTGAAATCGCGCGTTCGTTGTTTATTAGTGAAAATACGGTAAAAACACATCTTTATAATCTTTTCAAAAAGATATCTGTTAAAAACCGTACGCAGGCAGTCTCCTGGGCCAACGAAAACCTCAGGCGCTAAGAAAATGAAACGTTATTTACCGTACTTTTCGGCAGCGGCCATATTGCTTGCCGCCGGTTACCTGCACGCTGCAGAAGTGGAGGTACCGGGATTATTGACAGACCACACAGTATCGTCGGTGGGACACGATTTTTATCGTGCATTTAGTGATAAATGGGAAAGTAGCTGGACAGGGAATCTGACCATTAATGAAAGGCCAAGCGCGCGATGGGGAAGCTGGATTACCATCACGGTAAATCAAATGGTGGTGTATCAAACATTTCTTTTCCCCATCAAGCGTGATTTTGATCAGAACGTGCAATTTGCTGTGGCGCAAACGCAACAGGCAATTGAACGCCAGCAAATAAACCAGGCGCTGCTCAGCATAGGTGATATGGCGAGCGACGAATTCTAAAACACGATAAATATCCGGAGGAAAATATGCGCATCGCATATGGCCTGCTCGCGTTATCCCTTACCGTTCCTGCAAGCTGGGCTGGAAATATGACATTCCAGTTTCGCAATCCTAATTTTGGCGGCAATCCCAATAATGGTGCTTTTTTATTAAACAGTGCGCAGGCGCAAAATTCTTACAAAGATCCGAGCTATTCAGATTATGGAATAGAACAACCCTCGGCGCTGGATAATTTTACCCAGGCGATCCAGTCACAAATATTAGGTGGATTGCTGACCAATATTAATACAGGCAAGCCCGGCAGGATGGTCACCAGCGACTATATCGTCGATATCGTTAACCGCGACGGGCAGCTGCAATTAAATGTCACCGACCGTAAGACCGGAAGGACTTCCACGATCGAAGTGTCAGGTTTACAAACTGGTTCAACTGATTTCTAAGACCTGCCTTTTTAAGGACAATGATCATGAAGCGTTTATTAATGGTATTCGCCGTTTTATTATTAAGCGGTTGCCTTACTGCACCGCCAAAACAAGCAGCCAGCCCAACATTGATGCCACGCGCGCAAAGCTACAGAGACCTGACTAAGCTCCCTATGCCAACCGGAAAGATTTTCGTGTCGGTATACAATATTCAGGATGAAACCGGGCAATTTAAAGCCTATCCGGCGAGCAACTTTTCTACGGCAGTACCGCAAAGCGCCACCGCGATGCTGGTGACGGCGCTGAAAGATTCGCGCTGGTTTGTCCCTCTTGAGCGCCAGGGTCTGCAAAACCTGCTTAACGAGCGCAAGATAATCCGCGCAGCGCAGGAAAACGGCACGGTTGCCATCAATAACCGGTTCCCGTTGCAATCCCTTACCGCAGCGAACGTGATGATTGAAGGATCGATTATCGGCTATGAGAGCAACGTTAAATCTGGCGGCGTGGGGGCGCGCTACTTCGGCATCGGCGGTGATACTCAGTATCAGTTGGATCAGATTGCGGTAAACCTGCGGGTTGTCAATGTCAGTACCGGCGAAATCCTCTCCTCGGTGAATACCAGCAAAACTATCTTGTCTTATGAAGTGCAGGCCGGCGTCTTTCGCTTTATTGAATACCAGCGGCTACTTGAGGGCGAAGTGGGCTATACCTCCAACGAACCGGTTATGCTCTGCCTGATGTCTGCTATCGAAACGGGTGTGATTTTACTGATTAATGACGGTATCGATCGTGGATTGTGGGATTTACAAAATAAAGCCGAACGCAGTAACGCGGTGCTGACAAAATACCGGGATCTGGCGGTGCCGCCAGAGTCCTGATACACGAAAAGCGTGACGCGAGGTCACGCTTTTTCATGTTGCCTCAGCGGTGCTTTTTTGGTGCGCGATGCAAGCCAAAGCCCGCTGTTTTTCATGGCGTAACCAAACAGCACGCCGACCATTAGCGAAGGGACGACCAGTCGCCACTCGCCCTGCCCGGCAAAGGTGGCGCAGGCGCCAATAAACGTGCCCGGAACAAAAGAGAGCAGCATGTTTTTTGCCTGCAAGCACATAAAAAAGGCCACCACACCGGTAAGGGTATAGCCGATTATCTCAAGATGTGGTGCCAGCGCAGTGCCGTGCATAATAGCAAGCGCCCAGACGACCCCGCTCATTAGCGTGCAGGCTGAAATCGCAAGCCCTTTAATCCCTCCCTGCGGACAGGCAAAATACGCCGTACATCCGAGGAACCCCGCCCAGCTAATCAGCCCAAGAGAGACGGCAACCCAGCCCCACAGGCCGGAGAGAATACCCGTCGTTAATGCCAGAGAAAGAAGAATGTTCATGGCGCGCATCTTAGCAGGTGCGCAGCCTTCTTATGAGATTTCCAGCACATTATTTGAATGATTTTCTCATCAGTTGCATTTATTTCGTGACTCAGATCACTCTTCATTCTCTTCCTGTAACTCGTCCCACATCGCGGCGATTGCGTCCCGCGCCAGCGGTGCCAGGGTACGCCAGAAAGGTGTTGTGGCATGCGCTTCAACTTTGCCGAAAAACGTCCCGCACCAGGGCAAGAGATACTCTGCAAAAAGTGTTTCCAGCGCCTCGCTCTCATCCTCGGCAGACTGGTCTTCCAGCCAGGAGGCGGCAAGCAGCAGCGTGCCGATATGGTCAGCAGGGGCATCCGTCAGCGGCATACCGCGCGATGACAAGAATGAACGAACTTCGGCTTCGTTAGCACCCGCTACCCATGCGCTACGGTAAGGCGCTACCCGACACTCTTCGCCGACAAAAAGCGCGTTATAATCCGCCGTCAGTGCCTGAGCATCACAGTTTTTCTGCAACCGCTCCAGCAACTCATCCTGCTCCAGCGGCCAGCTTTGTGCCAGTTTCCCTTCGCGGATAAGCGTGTACAGCGGGACCAACAGCGGGTCTTGCGGCTGGCGGTAAAACAGCGATCCCAGTACACGGCACAGGATAGAAAATTCGTTCATTCAACAGTTCCAGTCAGTATTAAAGTTCAGCAAATTCGCTAATGGGTGCCATACCGCGCGCTTCAAGGAAGTTCAGCAGGCGTCGCGGCGACACGTTAAGTATACGATCTTCAGGGAATCCCACGTCATCCAGCACCTTGCGGCACTCGCCAAAATCCCCCAGCGTAAACGCAGTGTGCGAGTCCGACCCCAGTGCCACCCACCCTCCGGCATCACGCACAGCGGCGGCAATCGCCCGGCAGTTCGCCTCACTGCCTTTGCGAGAGTGTATAAAGGAAGAGTTATTGATTTCCAGCGCCACGTTATATTTCGCCGCAGCCTGCGCGATCGCCGGAATATCGACCTCAAATTTTGGATTTCCTGGGTGGCTGATGATGTGAACATGGCCGCTGGACATGGTGGCAATCATCGCCTGCGTATGGGTCGCTTTATCGCTCGGGGCGAAGACCGGCTCGTGAAAACCGGCGATGATAAGATCCAGTGAGCCGAGCATCGGCCCGGTGCAGTCGATTTCACCCTCACGGTTTTTAATATTGGCCTCAATGCCGCGCAAAATACCAACGCCATCGACCAGACGCGGCCAGATACGCATGTTAACAAAGTGCCAGTAATGCGGCGCATCGGCCATGTCCGGCCCATGATCGGTAATAGCAAATAGCCGGATCCCTTTGCGTTTTGCTTCGGCAATATAATCGTGCAATGTGCTGTAAGCGTGGGTGCTGGCGACGGTATGCATATGCAGGTCAACGGGATACATGGCTCACTCCAGTCGTTATTTTTACAAGGATAACAGTTATTGTTCTGCGGTTTAATGACAAAACCCGGCGCGCCGGGTGCGATTCAGTAGCCGCGCACGCAGTCAACCTGCCCGTTTACGGCTTCGCCGCGCTCAAGCTGATTGATTGTGCGCGTAATATAGGCAATCGCTTCTGCCGGGCGCGTGACCGCCGCGACATGAGGGGTCATCACTACGCGCGGGTGCGCCCAGAGGGGATTATCCGCAGGCAAGGGTTCCTGGCTGAAGACATCGAGCATGGCTGCATGCAATTTACCGCTCTCCAGGGCCTGTAACAGATCGCTTTCCACCACATGAACACCGCGTGCCAGATTGATAATATAACTATTATCTGCCAGCTGATTGAGTAGCGAAAGATTGATAATGCCTGCGGTTTCCGGCGTATTGGGCAGCAGGTTGATAAGCACGCGTGTGCCCTGCAAAAACTCGCTCAGCTCATTATTGCCAGCGAAACTGGTGACGCCAGGCACTGTTTTTCGGCTGCGGCTCCAGCAGCGTAGCGGGAAACCCCAGGGACGCAGGCTTTCAGCAACTTTTGCCCCCAAAACGCCAGCCCCCAGGATACCAATCGTAAAATCGTGATGGTGATGTGCTTCCAGTGGCTGCCAGCGGGATTGCTGCTTCAGAACCTGGTAATCATCGAAACGGCGAAACCAGTGCAGCACCTGGCTTACGGCATATTCCTGCATCTGTTGTCCCATCCCTGTATCTTCAAGGCGAAACAGCGGGACAGACTCATGCAGCATGTCAGGATTGTTTTTAAGCTGTTCGAGTATGGCATCAACGCCCGCGCCCAGCGCAAACACGCCCTTCAATTTGCGGCCCCGGAGCATTTCAACCGGAGGCTGCCATACCAGCGCATAATCTGCCGGGGCGTTATCACCCGTCTGCCAGCGGCGCACTTTCGCCTGAGGTAGCGATTTGCTTAACGCGCTCAGCCAGTAATCGTTATCAAATGAGGGGTGATAAAAGATAATTTCCATATCTGCTCCAGAACAGGTTGTGTTGTATCCAATAACTTTACGGATTTATCGTTAAATTTTTCGTCAGTTCAACAGCATAACAAATTATCCTGCGGGACATCGATAAACAGCCGCGCTGAGAAAAAAGACAATTTCAGAACGTTTAAGAAGCAGGTTGCTTGAAGTTTGTCTAATCACGCTAATTTATTGAAAAATGAGATTGACGACGTTACGCGTTTTCCCTAAATTAGCGCCCGTCCCGTCGCTGATGGGAAAACAATGTGGTGAGGTGTCCGAGTGGCTGAAGGAGCACGCCTGGAAAGTGTGTATACGGCAACGTATCGGGGGTTCGAATCCCCCCCTCACCGCCATCATTCGAAGAAGAGCTCGCATTTCTATGCGGGCTTTTTTTTCGCATCGTGCTCACCCAGGGGAGCAGAACCTTCAACCACCGGCGCGTAAATATGCCCACGTCAGAAGCATTCTGTTACTGCAAAAAACAGACATTGCTCATACCTTAATCGAACAGTCTGTAAAGCCGAAATTGTGCTTGACCGTTTCAGTACAACTCCCTATAGTAGCGCCCCGTTGCCCCCAAGTAGCAGGCAACAATACAATGTGGTGAGGTGTCCGAGTGGCTGAAGGAGCACGCCTGGAAAGTGTGTATACGGCAACGTATCGGGGGTTCGAATCCCCCCCTCACCGCCATCATTCGAAGAAGAGCTCGCATTTCTATGCGGGCTTTTTTTTCGCATCGTGCTCACCCAGGGGGGGTGAGAATCCCCGACCGGGGTTCGACAACGGGCTACAGCCCGTTGGACAGATGACGAGCCTGCGAGGAATCTGCCCGCAGGGCGAGCAAAGCGAGTCAATCCCCCCCTCACCGCCATCATTCGAAGAAGAGCTCGCATTTCTATGCGGGCTTTTTTTTCGCATCGTGCTCACCCANCTCACCGCCATCATTCGAAGAAGAGCTCGCATTTCTATGCGGGCTTTTTTTTCGCATCGTGCTCACCCAAGGGGGGTGAAAATCCCCGACCGGGGTTCGACAACGGGCTACAGCCCGTTGGACAGATGACGAGCCTGCGAGGAATCTGCCCGCAGGGCGAGCAAAGCGAGTCAATCCCCCCCTCACCGCCATCATTTAAAGAAGAACTCGCATTTCTATGCGGGCTTTTTTTTCGCATAGTGCTCACCCAGGGGGGAGAACCCCCGACCGGAGGCCGACAACGGGCAAACGAGTCACTTTCCCCTGAACAAAAGCCCCCGCGGTTGCGGGCGTCCCTGCTTGCGTCTTTTTCGCACCGATATAAAAAACCCGCAGATAATAGCGGGCTATAAACAGAGTGCGAATGATTTGTGGCTTCCGCGCTTATTGCAGGAACTCTTCTTTCTTTTTATCAAAATCCTGTAAGCAAGCAGCCATAAAGCGCTGTGTTACCTCGGTAACTTTCTGGTAATTATTCGCTTCCCACTGCGCCAGCGGCGCTTTTACCGGCTCCGGTGTGCAACTTACGCTTGCGTAATCGAATTTGTCCTTCGCGCTATCTTTGCTGCGAAGAATGGTCGTGGAGTAATGCAGCTCGTAGTTTTCGCCGCCGGATAAATTTTCATAGACCAGCATCCAGACGTAGGGGCGAATTTGCAGCGGATGTTGCAACTCTCCGGCGGGTTTGAGTGCGAGCGCTGGTTGCAACGTTTTCCCGATGCCTTCATTGAAAAAAGCCACGGAAGGATTCGGCAACGACGTAATCGGGGTTCCTGCCAGTTGATCCTTGGTAAAACCATTCTCCTGCGCCCCGCCGCTGAGCGTTCCCAAGACAAAGGTCAAAGTTTTTAATGCGACCACTTTGCTGGTATCCGCCCGGGTAATATAACGCAGCGATGTATCGGTGGGCTGGTGGAAATCTGTTTTTAATTGTTCGTAGCTATCAATTTTAAGCGAAGCGCCCTTGTCGGATTTGATCACCTGAGTCTGTACAACCTTTTCCGTCGGTGGTAGCGGCTTATTACTGCACCCTGCCAACATCAGCGATAAAACGAGCGCACTGAGCGTAAAATGAGGTTTCATTTGTCCTGATCCTTACCTGAAAACAATAAATGTCCGACGCTCGCGGCAATCCCGCTCACGCCAGAACACTTATCGGCAAATGAATAGCCGTACTTAATTTAAGGAAAGGCAAATTCCAGGGGGGTGACAAATAAAAACCGGCCTGCCTGGGGCAGACCGGGTTTATGGGATGACAAAAATCAGTCGTACGCTTTCAGGGTTCGTTGACAGAGCGCCGAACGTACGCAATCGTCTTTATTAAAGCGAATCACGCCAATCATCTCATCTTCCTCAAAACGTGCCAGCGCATCGCTCAGCCCTGACTTCACCCCGGCAGGTAAATCACACTGGGTAATATCACCATTGACGATAACGGTCACGTTCTCCCCGAGGCGCGTCAAAAACATCTTCATTTGCGCAGCGGTAACATTCTGAGCCTCATCAAGAATGACGACCGCATTTTCAAAGGTACGTCCACGCATATAGGCGAACGGCGCGATTTCTACCTTACCTATCTCCGGGCGCAGGCAGTATTGCATAAAGGACGCTCCCAGGCGTTTCAAAAGGACGTCATAAACGGGCCGAAAATAGGGAGCGAACTTCTCCGAAATATCGCCGGGTAAGAAGCCAAGATCTTCATCGGCTTGCAGGACCGGTCGGGTGACAATAATCCTCTCCACGTCCTTATGAATCAGAGCTTCCGCCGCTTTCGCAGCACTGATCCACGTTTTCCCGCATCCGGCCTCACCGGTTGCGAAAATCAGTTGCTTGCTCTCAATAGCATTCAGGTAGTGCTCCTGAGCTTCATTGCGCGCCGCAATTGGAGAAGTATCACGGCTGTCCCGCGCCATGCCAATTGCTTCAACGCCACTCATCTGCACAAGCGAGGTGACCGACTCTTCTTCACGTTGTTTATGGCTGCGTGAATCACGTCTCAGCACGCGTTTCGCTTCACGACGAGCTTTGATCACTGCTTTTTGTCTTCCCATGGATAGCACCTTGAGTTGTTGGTTTACATCACACGCGTCTGAGCCGACGCGATTATGCGCACTAACGTTTGAGGGTTGGCTTCCTTGTAAGCCATAGCTTGCCTTGCGAATTGACGCAGCAATGCGACTGGCATCATCGCCTGCTACATCGTTGAAATGGGGAGTGGAAAAAGAGGAGAAAAATTCAGGGGCGTAGAAATCGTTGCCGAAGGTGTCGCCTTCGTGCCGGGTGGTGCGGGGAGGTTTTACGGTAAGCCCCCTGGTGACTTTAACCATCCACGTTCTCCTGCTGACTTCATTACCGCCGGGTCGAGCTTTACTCATAATTACATCAGAGCTTTTCACTAATGCAACATTATTTTTACGAAGCGATAACTTTTAGGACTTCTTATCGGTTAAAAAAGAGTATTGCCAGGGAATATTACAGAAAGATAACAGCGACTTTCTAATAGGAAATAGTGATGGCTGGATGGCAGAAAAAGTATGTCAAAATGCTACAGATAACAGAATATCCTGCCCCGGCGAGGCAGGATAGGATCTTTACGCTTCAAGGAGCGACTGCGCCAGATAGCGATCGGCGTCTTTCACGCCGGGCAAAGCAAAGAAATAACCGCCGCCCACAGGACGCACATACTCCTCCAGCGCCTCGCCATTGAGGCGTTTTTGCACCGTCAGAAAACCTTTTTCCAGATCGTGCTGATAACAGACAAACAATAGCCCCATATCCAGCTGCCCGGAGGGCGTAACCCCCAGCGAATAACTGTAACCTCGCCGCATCATCAGGCTGGATTGTGTTTGCGCCGTGCGTGGATTGGCCAGCCGTATATGACTGTCGAGCGCAATCACTTCACCCTCCGGGTCCTGGCTATAATCCGGCACATCATGCTCATGCTTCATACCGAGCGGTGCGCCCGTCTGCTTGTCACGGCCAAAAATCGTTTGCTGCTCTTTAAGCGGCGTACGATCCCAGAACTCGACGCGAAACTGAATAATGCGTACCGCCTGATAGCTTCCGCCCACCGCCCAGGCTGGCTCCTGCTGGATTTCGCTAACCCAGACAACCTCATCCATCAGCGCTTTATCACTGCTGTCAGGGTTGGCGGTACCATCTTTGAAACCCAGCAAATTTACCGGCGTCTCTTTGCCTTTGCTGCGTGCCGCATGCTCAGAGATAAACCCTTCGCGCTTCCAGCGCACGCTGAGCAAATCAGGCGTGTGCTTGATAATATCGCGCAATGCATGGATCACCGTATCCTGTGTGTTTGCGCAAATTTGCAGCAGCAGGTCGCCGTGACAAAGCGCAGCATCAAGGGAATCATTCGCAAAGCGCAGCATTTTTTGCAGCTTTTTCGGCCTCTGCGCCGCTAAGCCAAAACGCTCATCAAAAAACGATGCGCCAACAGAGACGGTAACCGTCAGGTTGTCCGGTGCGATATACGCCCCAAGAATACCTGAATCCCTCGGCGGCAGGCGCGGGTTTGGTGTATCCGGAGCAGGCCCACCGGCGGTCAGAAAAGCAATGCGCTGTGTCAGTAAACGGAACAGCCGCACAAGATCTGCCTTATCCACCGCCAGGACATCGAACGCCACCAGCATTATCGCAGCCTGCTGAGGCGTTAAAATCCCGGCCTGATGCTCGCCGAGAAACGGTTGTTTTTCCATGCGGGAGTCCGGCGAAAGCGTACCCGGTGCGCTTTGCGTTTTCTCAGCATGGGCAAGCGGGCAACCGCCGGTGAAAACCAGCGCACCGCCAAGCGCGCCCATTCCTTTTAATAAACGACGCCGGGAAGGTTCACTGACGCTGTTGTCATCGGTGCTATTCATAATATCAATCCAGGCCGAGCACGCCGCGCAACTGCGCCAGATCTTCCGCGAGGGTGGTAATCGGCCCTTTCAGCGCATTACGATCCGCATCGGTGAGTTTGTCATAGGTTTCAAAGCCGTTGTTTTGACGGTATTTTGCCAGAATTATGTTTACTTTTTTGAAGTTAGCATCGATCTTCGCCAGCAGATCGGCACGCTTTTGCTGTAGCTGCGGGCGTAACAGGTCAACAATCTTTTGTGCCCCATCGACGTTCGCCTGGAAATCCCACAGATCGGTATGGCTGTAGCGATCTTCTTCGCCGCTGATTTTACTGGCCGCCACTTCTTCTATTAACCCGGCTGCCCCCCCCACCACTTTTGACGGCGGAAAGGCCAGCTCACTGATTCGCGTTTGCAAATCAAGCACATCCTTGTTCAGCTGCCCGGCATAGTCCGCCATACCTTTGGTGCTGTTATCACCAAATAACGCTTTTTCCAGCCGATGGAAGCCGGTGAATTTCGGGTCTGCGGCTTTCAGCTCATAATCGTCTTCACGAGCATCGATACTGCCATCCAGATCGGAGAACAGTTCCGCAATCGGCTCAATACGCTCATAGTACTGGCGCGTTGGCGCATACAGCGCTTTCGCTTTCTCAACATCGCCCGCTTTCACCGCATCAGTAAAAGCCTGGGTGCCGCTAACCAGCTGGGCCGTTTGTTGCGTAACATACTCTTTATAAGCCGTGATGGCGTCGCCCAGGCTCAATAACGCCTCGCCTTTTTCCGCGTCAGCGGTCGCTTTACCTTTTACAGTCAGCGTGCCTTTGGGATTAGTGAGCAAGCCGCAGGTCATCTCATATTCACCAGGCTGAAGATTAGCGGTCAGTTTCTGGCTAAAACCCGGCGCAATATTCTCACGCTCTTCCACGACCATAACGCCTTTGAGAATTTCCCACTCCAGCGCTTTCTGGCTGTGGTTAAGAATAATAAATTGCGTTTTACCTGCCTGTACCGTCAGGTTCATCGGATCACACTGTTTGTCTGTTACCGTGACTTTAACTTGCGGGATCTCAGCCGCCTGTGCAGCAAAAGCGCCAGACAGAAGCCCTGCCAAACCAAGCTGGATAGCACTACGCCGAAAATGAATAGCCATAACTTTTCCCTTCAATAAGTATGTTGTAACTAAGATGCGCAGATTCAGGGTGCCGCCCGGGAAGGCAACGAGCCTGGACGCGCTGGTAGTGCAAACAGCACCAGCGCCGGAACCAAATAAAGAAGCCAAACACACACTTCACTGACGCTGGGCGTTTCCTGATAACCGAAAATCCCTTCAAGTAGCGTGCCGGTTAATGAATGGGTGGTTAACACATCACTGAGATCGAAAGCGATAGCCTGGAAGTGATTCCACAGACCGGCTTCATGAAATGCGCGGATCGCTCCGGCCGCCAGACCCGCCGCCACGAACAAAATAAACAGGCTGGTCCATTTGAAAAAAGCGGCAAGATTCAGGCGAATGCCGCCCCAGTAGAGCAGAAAGCCCAGCACGACAGCACTGGCCAGGCCCAGCATAGCGCCAATAGGCGGCCAGATGCCCACATCTTGCTGGAACGCGGCAAGGAGGAAAAATACGGACTCCAGCCCCTCGCGCGCAACGGCAAAAAACACCATGATGATTAATGCCCAGCCGTGACTCCCCTTGCGCGCCAGCGCAGTGTCCACCGCCTGCTCCAGCTGCGCTTTAACGTTACGCGACACTTTACGCATCCAGAACACCATCCAGCTCAGGATAACCACCGCAATCACCGCGATAATGCCTTCGAACAGCTCCTGCTCTTTTTGCGGGAATTCGCCGGTGGTTTCATTGATGGCGATGCCCAGCGCCAGACAGAGCGCGGCGGCAAGAAGAACGCCCGCCCACATAGCGCCCATCCAGCGCCCGCGTTGGGTTCGTTTCAGGTAACTGGCTATCAGACTGACGATCAGCGCCGCTTCAAGGCCTTCACGCAACATAATAAGAAAAGGAACAAACATGTAAGGCCCCTAATGTCATGCACAGTCAACAGTTGCAAAGAAGAGTAAATTACAATGATAGTGATTATCATTACGCACCAGGGAAACTCAAGTGAAATATCTGAAAAATGATAAGCAGATGTAAAATGTTGCGCGGGCAATCATTTGCCGCACGAGGGAACCCCGCGCAGGCGGTGAATTACTGTTTAATAATTGACTGGAATGCGGCCAGCGTTTCGGTTAACGCGCCGTCATTAGCCAGTAAAATGCAGTCATCCGGCAGCCGACACTCAACCTGCTGCGCACGCTGCATACGCTCGGCAATTTGTTGGGCGTTTTCCCGCCCCCTGGCGACCAGCCGCTGTTGCAACGTCGCAGCAGACACCGTCAGGCAGACGGGCACGAAGGTGTGCGTATAACGCAGCCGGGCCTGCTCCAGATAGGCGCGTGAGCCATTAACGATAACTTTCAGCCCCTGCGCCAGCCAGCAGTCAATTTCCACACCTATTGCGTAATCACAGTGATGCGCCCGCCAGTGCAGGGCAAAAAGATGGTGCTGTAAGCGCCATGCGAACTCTGGCGGCGCGAGCGCGATATGATTTTCACCGGGCGACGGAGGCCGGGTAATATAGCGATGCGCGACCAGCACCTCCTGCGGGCAGGCCTTACGTACCGCGCTGAGCAAGGCATCTTTCCCGGAACCTGACGGCCCCACCAGGTAAATCAATGCGCCAGACATATCAGTAAACCCGAATCCCGCGCCGCCATACCCGCTTTAGTTCAAGCCGGGAAGGATGGCGCTCGACCAGCAGCAAATCTGCCCGCCGGCCTTCTTCAATGCATCCCCGGTCATGCAGCCCCAGCGCTGCGGCGGGATTATGACTGACCAGCGCCACGGCTTGCGCGAGGTTCAGGGAATTTCGCTCATCTTCATGCATGATAAACGCAGATTCAAGCAAACTTGCCGGGTAGTAATCAGAAGAGAGGATATCCAGGCAGCCCAGCGCGGCCAGGTGATGTGCGGCCACGTTACCCGAATGCGAGCCGCCACACACCACGTTCGGCGCGCCCATCAGCACGCGCATGCCAAACTGCTGAGCAGCCTTCGCTGCGGCTTCGGTTGTCGGAAACTCCGCAATGCTGCCACCCTGTTGATAGGTCTGTTCAACATGCTCGAACGCCGCATCATCATGGCTTGCCATCGTCAGTTTCTTTGCTCTACACAACTGCACAATTGCTGCCCGGTTGGGTTGCGACCAGCGCAGCGAACCCGCCAGTTGCTCCTGCTCGAAGGCCGTCATTTGCGTGTCGTTAAGCTGATATTTACCTTTGTAGTACTGATAATATTTTTCCCGCGATGCAAACTGCCGCTGACCGGGTGAATGATCCATTAGCGACACCAGCGACACCAGCGGGAAATTCGCCAGCTGTTCAAACAACCCCAGCGTATCCTTGTGCGGCAACTCGCAGCGTAAATGGATAAAATGATCGGCGCGGTTGGCTTGCGCCTGCTGGCTGGCAATCACCGTATCAATAAGATGGCGCAACGTGCTGAGCCGGTGGCCGCCATCGCGCACATCGCCAACCGCAATCGCATCAAACACGGTCGTGATCCCGCTGGCGATAATGACAGCGTCATGGTGGCGCATAGCCGCCATCGCAGGCCACGCCACGCCCGGGCGCGGCGTAAAACATTTATCAAGATTATCGGTATGCAGCTCCACCAGCCCCGGTAACAGCAAGGCGTCTTCACCGTCCAGCGCGCCGGGATGGCGACTCAACGAATCACTGATGTGATGAATAACGCCCTGGCGTATCTCCAGCGATCCGTGGACGACGTCATCGCGTAGCACCATGCGTACATTATTAATGATCATCCTGCGCTCCCTGCCTGCCTGCTTCGCAGGTCATCTCGTAGTGACGTTCGGCAACCGCCCGCCGCACTTCTTCGTCGTGAAAAATGCCGACAATCGCGCTACCGCGTGCTTTTGCTTCGTTAATCAACTGCACGACAACGTTGCGATTGCCCTTATCCAGCGAGGCGGTCGGCTCATCAAGTAATAACACCGGATAGTCTGCTATCAGGCCGCGTGCCAGGTTGATGCGCTGCTGCTCACCGCCGGAAAATGTGGCGGGCGCCAGTGACCACAGGCGTTCGGGCACATGCAGGCGCGTCAGCAAATCGCCCGCCAGGCCTACACTCTTCTGGCGCGCTACGCCACGCTCCAGTAAGGGCTGAATAACAATGTCCAGCGTGCTGACGCGCGGAATAACATGTAAAAACTGGCTCACCCAACCCAGGGTATGGCGACGTAACGCGAGGATGTGGCGCGCGTCGGCGCAGACAATATCGACCGGCTCGCCGCAATGACGAACCCATATTTTCCCGCTATCAGGCAGGTAGTTACCGTATAACGAGCGCAGGAGCGTGGATTTCCCGCTGCCGGAGTGGCCATTTAGCGCCACGCACTCCCCGCTTTCGAGGCGTAAATTCACATCATGAAACACCGGTAAACGGGTGCGGTTTTGATGGTGGAGAATAAAGGTTTTGCTGATATTTTCCGTGCGTAATGGCGTGTGCATCCTGTCATTTCCCGAAGTAAAAAGATTTACAAAATGGAGGAGACCAGCAGTTGCGTGTAGGGATGGTGCGGGTCATCAAGCACCCGGTCCGTCAGACCTTGCTCAACCACTACACCTTGCTGCATCACCATCAGACGATGGGATAAAAGGCGCGCAACGCCAAGATCGTGGGTGACGATAATGACGGCCAGCTGCATATCCCGCACCAGCGTGCGCAGAAGATCGAGTAACGTTGCCTGTACCGATACATCCAGCCCGCCAGTTGGTTCGTCCATGAACATTAACCGTGGTGATGTCACCAGGTTGCGGGCTATCTGCAATCGTTGCTGCATGCCCCCCGAAAATGTTGTCGGTAAATCATCCAGCCGCGATGGCGGCAACTCCACGTTTTGCATCCATTTCGCCGCCTGTTCGCGTAATTTCCCGTAGTGTTTCTCACCGAGAGCCATTAACCGCTCGCTGATATTGCCGCCCGCCGACACAGAAGGCCGCAACCCACACAGCGGCTGCTGCCAGACAATCCCCCACTCGGTGCGCAGCAACATCCTGCGCTGGCGCTCGCTTATCTGATAAAGCGCGTGCGGCTGCTGGTGCCTGTCACGATAGATAACCTCGCCTTGCCCCGGCACCAGCCGTGCCGACAGCGCATTCAGCAAGGTGGTTTTACCGGAGCCGGACTCCCCGACGATGCCGAGGACTTCTCC
Source organism: Vagococcus sp. WN89Y (assembly GCF_052220145.1). NCBI lineage: Bacteria > Bacillati > Bacillota > Bacilli > Lactobacillales > Enterococcaceae > Vagococcus > Vagococcus sp. WN89Y. Next base: position 86,636 of record NZ_JBQPOM010000002.1, read on the forward strand.
CGGCCAGAGCTTGAACGACACGTTTTCAAACCCCTTGCCGGGCGCATAAAGGTGGGACAGCGCCTGCACCTCCAGCAGCGGCGGTTCAGAAAATTCAGCTATTGGGCACATGCTCCCCCTCCTGCGGCGCTTGCCGCTGCTGGCAATAATCGGTATCGGAGCAGACAAACAGCCTGCTGCCGTTATCATCCATCACCACTTCATCAAGGAAACTGTCGCTGGCACCACATAACGCGCAGGTTTCGTCCCATTGCTGAACACGAAAAGGGTGATCGTCAAAGGCCAGGCTTTCAACCGCGGTATACGGCGGCACAGCATAGATGCGTTTCTCTCTGCCAGCGCCAAACAGTTGCAGGGCGGGCATCATATGCATTTTCGGGTTATCAAATTTAGGAATGGGTGACGGGTCCATCACATAGCGATGGTTCACTATCACCGGATAAGCATAGGTCGTGGCAACCTGCCCGTAGCGGGAAATGTCTTCGTAGAGTTTGACATGCATCACGCCGTACTCTTCCAGCGCATGCATCTTGCGTGTTTCGGTTTCACGCGGCTCGATAAAGCGTAGCGGCTCAGGAATAGGTACCTGAAAAACGATGATTTGCCCCTCATGCAGAGGTGTTTCCGGGATACGATGGCGGGTCTGGATAAGCGTTGCCTCCGTCGTGCGCTCCGTGGTTTGCACCAGTGCCACCGTGCGGAAAAACGCCCGAATTGAGACAGCATTGGTGGTGTCATCTGAGCCCTGATCTATCACTTTCAGCACATCATCCGGGCCAATGATACTGGCGGTTATCTGGATGCCGCCGGTTCCCCACCCATAGGGCATCGGCATCTCCCGGCTGCTAAACGGTATTTGATGACCTGGAATCGCGATAGCTTTAATGATGGCGCGGCGGATCATGCCTTTCGTCACCTCATCCAGCCAGGCGTAGTTATAAAGTGGTTCGTGGTTAAGCGCCGTCATGATTTGTCCTCCGCGTTCGGGAAACTGGCCTGGCGAAGTTTTTTCAAAAGCTCCAGCTCGGACTGAAAATCCACATAGTGAGGCAGTTTGAGATGCGAGATAAACCCGGCGGCTTCGACATTATCCGCATGGGAAAGCACAAACTCTTCATCCTGCGCAGGCCCGCTAATCTCTTCCTGATACTCCCCGGCGCGCAGCGCGCGATCGATTAACGCCACGCTAATCGCTTTGCGCTCCGCCCGGCCAAAGGCCATGCCGTAACCACGCGTAAAACCCGGCGGCGTATCCTGAGGTTTAATAAACCCGTTCACCGTTTCGCATTCCGTGAGCAGCACGTCGCCAATTTCAAGGGTAAAACCGGTCTCCTCAGCGTCTAATTCCACGGTGACATAGCCGGTTCGGATTTCAGCAACAAAGGGGTGATTGCGCCCAAAGCCCCGCTGCGTTGAGTAGCCCAGCGATAACAGAAACCCTTCGTCAGCCCGCAGTAACTGCTGTAAACGCGCACTTCGCGGCGCCGGGTATTGCGGCGGTGTAACGGTAATATCGGCAGGCTCCGGATCGTCTTGTGCCTGTGGCAGCACCAGATGAAGCTTTTCTAAAAATGCAAAAGCGTGTGGGGTGTCCTGCGCCGGTGCTAGCTCTTGTGCCGTTTCTGGTGGCGTTTCTTGTGGTGATGGTGGCGAGTGGCCTGCGGCAAGTAATGAAAAATCCAGCAGGCGATGGGTGTAATCATAGGTCGGCCCAAGCAGTTGCCCGCCTGGTAAGTCTTTAAAAATCGCCGATATTCTGCGTTCAGGCCGCATAGTGTTGGTATTGAGTGGTCGCGACGTTCCCCAGCGCGGTAGCGTCGAGCGGTAGGCGCGCAGCAGAAATATCGCTTCCACTAAATCGCCGCTGGCTTGTTTGATCGCCAGGGCTGCCAGTTGCCTGTCATAAATATTCCCTTCGGTCATCACCCGGTCCACGGCTAAACCGAGCTGCTGCTCAATCTGTTCGCAACCCAGCTCAGGAATATGCGTGTCTCCACGGCGCAGGCGAGCCTGGAGCTGATGGGCGGCGGCTATCGCTTTTTCGCCGCCTTTTACGGCTACGTACATCAGCACTCCTCCACTTGTGTCGTTCGGGGAATGGCAAGTAACTTTTTCCCGTAGGTGAAAAAGAAATCCAGGCCCATCGGGAAGGAGTGCGGCCTTTTGCAAAGGTATTTAATGACGCGCCGTGGCAGGAGTGGTGAGATAATACGGTGCGTTTTAATTCCCGGCCCCTGGAGTTTTAAACACTTTCCATCGTGCATACTCTCCAGCTCAAGGATAATAATGGCTGACTTTTCCGGTTCTATTTCGCTGCCGCAGGATAAGCTCATTAAATCATGATTAAACCCGCGCGCGCTTAATAACGCAAAATAGGCCTGACCGATCTCTTTTGTCACCGGCACATTCGTGTGCAGGCATAATGTTTTTAATAACAGCGGATTGTCGATACTCTCGCTAATAAAGAGCGGTGTTTTATTGCTGGCAAGCGTAAGTAATGTTGAGGCGGTCGCCAGCGTCGTACAATTAAACCCGGAAACTTTGGGCAGGGTAACTAATACCCCCGGCTCACTGATAGCTTTTACGATTCTGCGAAAACTGCACTGGGAATTAAAGACGGTGACACTGGAAGCCGTCATTGATCTTCTCCCCTGACCAAATTATAAAAATTCACTTTGCTCGGCGCGACGTCCTGCCGCTGTTTCTGCCCTGTTTCCCGCAAACGTTGGGCAAGCGGTTCAATCACCGCCGCGATGATGTGCGCGCAGTACGCTTCTTTTTGTAATAGCGCATCAATAACGGCACACAGCTCCGCTTTGGTTTTATCTCTACCAATAATATAACTGTATCCGACAGTGCCATCGCTCACTTCTACCGCCGCGCGGGTGACAGTCATATCCCCCAGCATAAAGCGCTGACCGCTCACCTCCATACGCCCCTGCAATTGTATCAGACCAATTTGCGTGGGTCGGAGAAGCTTATATTGCTGGCGAAAATCCAGCGCTGCCCAGCGCGATATTATCTCCGTGGCCTGGCTTCGGGCCAATATTGACATCCAGTATTGTCTCTTTTTAATTAAAGACATATCCCCTCCCTGAAATTACCGGTACAACACCTCAGAAAGCCAAGTAAAACAGGCTGTCTGATCTTGTGGCAATGTTGATAGCCTCATCGTTTGTTGATAAACATTGCGGGTATAATCTAAATATGGACTGGCAATCCCGCACGTCTGAAAGAGATGATTAGCAAGCGCTAAATCTTTTAACCGAATATCCAGTGGAACAGAGACGCTACTGTCGGGGTGTAAATAGCGTTGCAGCATCACCTCCATATAGACAGAGCGCCCTCTACCCAGTAATAAAGCCTGCTGCACCATTTCAGCAGAAAGCCCTAATCTCTGGGTTGCAAGAATGGCTTCAGCCGCAATTACCAGATGCAGCGCTTCACAATAATTATTGAGAACTTTCATCGCTTGCGCTGCCCGGTTATCATCCAGCTGCACGCTATTTGCGGCCATGCAGTTAATCACCGGAATAATTCGGTCTTTAAAATCTGCGGGTATTTTCCCGACCCATGCGGCAAGCGCCCCCGCTTTTGCCCCTTCAGGCCCGCCCGACACCGGACACTCGGTATAAGATGCGCCCAGGCTCTGGAAATATGCCTCCAGCCGCTCACTTTCCTGGGGGCCGACGGTACTGATATTAAGGATAACCGGGTGCGTTTGCGCCACCTTGCGTTCAATATCAGCATCACAAAATAGCGCGCGGATAGAGTGTGCATCCGTCACGCATAAAAGGATGACCGGAAACGGTGCAATAAATAATTCACTGAATGCGCGTACCGCAACGCTGCGTTGCTGCGCAATATCGCGTGCTTTCTGAAAGGTGCGGTTATACAGGCTCAGGCTGTAGCCACTCGCCAGTAAACGTAAGGCGAGCGCTTTTCCTAACGTCCCGGTGCCCACAAGTGCGAGGTGCTTCATACGTAGCCCTCCTCCCTTGCCCTTGTGCTCTGTTCAGTGCTGGTTGCCAGAAACGACATAAATTGATGGCGGTTTTCTTGCGGCGTCGCGGCAGGTCGGCCCAGCTCGCTGCGGTGGCCTGGCCGACATTTCACCTCAATAAACTGGCTATCATCGCCCGCCAGCGCCGCGCGCAATGCGTCCTGAAACTGCCCAAGCGTCAGTGCCACATTAACCTGCCGATAACCGCTGGCGGCGGCTATCAGCGCAAGATCGAGACCGCTCGCCGCCGTCGCCTGCCCGCCGACCGATTCATGGGCCCCATTATTAATAACGATATGAATCAGCGAGCGGGATTGCGCGCAGTTCGTCAATCCCCCCATATGCATCAGGGCGGCCCCGTCGCCATCCAGGCAAACAACCTTTCGCTGCGGTTGCCCGTAGCAGATGCCCAGGGCTATCTGGCTGGCTAACCCCATCCCTCCCACGGTCAAAAAATCCCGCTCATGGGTTTCATGACGTTTCTCGCGTAATTCGTAAAGTTCGCGCGAGAGCATACCGGTGGTACTGATAACCGGCACCGCTTGCGGTAAGAGTTTCAGACAAGCTTCCACGATCCCTTCACGTAAAGGATACGGGTTTGTCGGCGCGGGTATCGCAGGATGCCGATGCGGGGAAAAGGTTTTTCGGCGGATGACCAGCGCCACCGGATGTTTTTCTGCTCGCGCCTTGTCTAATAATCCACGAATCTGCTGACAGGGTATTTCATTCTCGCCATCAATAATGCACCAGGGGATATTCATCACATCCAGCTGTGCCAGCGTGACCTGCCCTTGCAGACGATGCTGTGGTTCATCAGAAACCTGCTCGCCATCGGGCAATATTTCGCCGCGCCACCCGACAATCAGCAACAAAGGGATGCCGTAAACCACGTTGGCGGCCAGAGAACACACCGGGTTTACCACATTACCCAGTCCCGAATTCTGTAAATAAATAGCGGGAAGCGTATTGGTCGCCAGGTGATATCCCATGGCAATGCCGACGGCAGCGCCTTCATTGCACGCGGTCTGGTGCCCGGCAACCTGTGGATTTACCAGAATGGCCTGGCATAACTCTTTTAATAATGAATCCGGGACGCCGCTAAAAAATACCACGCCCTGGCGGGTCAGGAAGTCCAGAAAATCATCCGGGTCAATCATAAACAATGCTCCTTGTCAGGTTTAATGAATTTAATCTGCTGCGGGGTCAAGGCGCGCCATCAATAAGATCGAGGATATCCTTAATGGACATACATTTATCCTCTACCTCTAATGTTCTGCCGTTTTTAAGGATCTCAGGTAAAATAGACTTCATGGCCGGATACGCCGCCCGTAACATATGATTTGCGTAGATCACGATATTAAATCCGCAGGCCACCAGCTTATCGAAAGTAATATCATTGAAACTGGTTGGCACACAGACAAGGGGAATGTTGGGGTAATGCTGGCGGAATATTTTCGCGAAAGCGATGATTTCATCAGGGCTATTTCTGCGACTGTGAATCATTACCCCGTCAGCACCTGCATCAACATATTGTAGCGCGCGATTGACGGCATCAGGCATTCCTGCTTCCAGGATCAGACTTTCAATTCTCGCTATTAACATAAAATCTTCAGTAAGTTGCGATTTCTTTGCCGTCGCAATTTTTTCACAAAAGTCTTCACGCGTTGCCTGGGTTTGTTTGACATCATTTCCAAATAAAGAATTGCGTTTCAGTCCGGTTTTATCTTCGATTATCATTGCTGATATTCCAAGATTCTCAGCGGCGCGAACTTTATGGGCAATATGTTCAGTTTTGCCACCGGTATCGCCATCGAAAATCAGCGGCCGGGTGGTCACATCAAATATCTCAGCAACGGCATTTAAACGATGCCCGAAATCAAGTAACTCGGTGTCGGGTTTGCCACGCAGTGCCGAATCGGTTAATGAACTCGACCAGAATGCATCAAATTGATGATGCGTGTTTTCATCTTCATAAACAGCCTGCTCGACAAGCAGCGCCGACAAAGGGCTGTGGGCTTCCATTACGCGAATACCGGATTGCTCTTTAAGTAATCGCTTAAGTGCACCCAGCCGTAAGCCTGGTGTGCATCCTTTATTTATCTCTTCGATGTTATGCGTAAAATGAGAGGCAGAACTCGCCATACCGCTATCTCCTTATTCCTTGGAATCCTTATTTCATTTCTTTTAATGCGCGGTAAACGTAATTGACCAGCCAGACGCCTGCATTAAAAAACAATGTAAATGCGGCAACCTGAAAACAGTTAGCAATTCTCTGTTAATTATAAACAAAGCAAGATGATTGTTAGTGAATAGAAACAAATATACCGGGCAACTCAAGTAATTTCAGTTTATGGGGAGGGAGATTTATTTCAATCATTTAAATTTTCGATGGTTTTTTCAAGTGCTATGTACTTTATTGATTTATATAAATTAGCAATCAGTATCAACTATATCATTGTCTAACTTAAAGATTAAAAACGACACACAACACCGTGTTTTATTCTTTAAAGCGAATTTAGTACTACCACAAAACGCCGGATACCGCTTTCGTAAGAAAGACAGATAACGACAGGATGCAGCAATGGCGGGAATACGAGGCAGGTAATCTGGCGGAGCAGTATCCCTGCTCCGCCACGCTTTTTAGCCTTCCTGTAAACGAGACGGCGGTGCAGAGCGATAATGCGCGTCAGCTTCAGCAAAGCGCTGCTGCATCGTCGCTGAAGGGGCCTTACCTAACAGGCTGAATACCACAATTCCGATGCAGCCGAAGACAAAACCAGGAATGATTTCATACAGATCCAGCCAGGCGTAATGTTTCCATACAATCACCGTTACAGCACCGATAACCATACCTGCCAGCGCACCGTTACGGGTCATACGCGACCACATTACGGAGAACAGCACAACCGGGCCAAAGGCCGCGCCAAAACCTGCCCATGCGTAGCTTACCAGGCCAAGTACGCGGTTTTCAGGGTTCGCGGCAAGCGCAATAGCAATCAGCGCCACCAGCAGTACCATCACGCGCCCCACCCAGACCAGCTCAGTCTGGCTGGCATCTTTGCGCAAAAACGCCTTGTAGAAGTCTTCTGTAATCGCGCTGGAGCACACCAGCAGCTGGCAGCTCAGGGTGGACATTACCGCTGCAAGAATTGCCGAAAGCAGAATACCGGCTATCCAGGGGTTAAAGAGGATCTGCGCCAGTTCAATAAACACACGCTCGGCGTTCTGGTTGACCGCGCCTGCCAGCGACGCGTGCTCCGAGAAGTAAGCGATGCCAAAAAAGCCGACCGCACAAGCACCCGCCAGGCAAAGGATCATCCACGCCATACTGATACGACGCGCATGCACGATGGTATGGTGTGAATCCGCCGCCATAAAGCGGGCCAGAATATGCGGCTGCCCGAAATAGCCAAGCCCCCAGCCCATCAGTGAAACGATGGCGACAAAGTTCAGGCCTTTTAGCATATCCACGTTTTCGATGCTTTTTTGCTTAATCACTTCCAGCGAGTCGGCGAAGCCACCCACGGTAAAAATCACGATTACCGGGGTTAAAATCAGCGCAAAAATCATCAGGCTGGCCTGGACGGTATCCGTCCAGCTTACGGCCAGAAACCCACCAATAAAGGTGTAAAGAATGGTCGCCGCCGCGCCCGCCCACAGTGCCGTTTCGTAACTCATGCCGAACGTGCTTTCAAACAGGCGAGCCCCGGCGACAATACCGGATGCGCAATAAATCGTGAAAAACACCAGGATAACGATGGCGGAAATGATACGCAGCAGACGGCTCTTGTCTTCAAAACGGCCGGTAAAATAGTCCGGTAATGTCAGCGCGTTGTTATTCACCTCGGTGTGGACACGCAGTCGCCCCGCCACCAGTTTCCAGTTAATCCATGCTCCTGCCGTCAAACCAATTGCAATCCAGCTTTCGGAAATGCCGGAGATAAAAATGGCGCCTGGCAACCCCATCAGCAACCAGCCGCTCATATCGGAAGCACCTGCGGAGAGTGCCGTCACCATCGGTCCGAGACTTCGCCCGCCGAGGATATAATCATCAAAGTTTTTCGTTGAACGCCAGGCGAAAAAACCAATGAGTATCATGCCAAAGATATAAACCAGGAAGGTGACCAGCATCGGTGTGCTTATTGCCATGAATGAGTCTCCAGGATTTTTTTGACGGCAAATTCATTTTGCCGCTTTTATCCATCACCGGAACGGGGCGATGGTACGTTTTTGTTGTGTAAAGCGACGTATCCTGCCGGAACCTTCGCTTATTCACAATCGATTTAACACGGCATTTACATCAAATTCATCCTGACATTAATATCATTTAGCGATAGGTTGTACTCGGTCACACTTTTAAGGGTTGCACCTTAAAAATATGTTAACCACCGCATATTCACGGCATAACTTTATTAATACTCCTTAACTTTTAATGTTACCGGTAATTAACATTTATCCGATTTCTCACCTTGCAAAGCGGGTCACATTTAACATGGTTGCACAAAGTTGCAACATGGGAGATATTTCAGCGAACCGCAAAACAATGTAAAAACAGGAGCAAAAGCATGGGCACCACTACCATGGGGGTCAAGCTTGATGACGCAACACGCGAAAGGATCAAAGCCGCAGCATCCACTATCGACCGCACACCGCACTGGTTAATTAAACAGGCCATTTTTAATTATCTGGAAAAGCTTGAAAGCAACGCTGCTTTATCTGAGCTGGACAGCGGACAGGATACCCCCGCGCAGGATGATGAACCGGTGGTCACCGTCGAGGAAACGCCGCAGCCGTTTATCGAATTTGCTGAACAAATTTTGCCGCAGTCCGTTTCCCGCGCAGCCATCACCAGCGCCTGGCGTCGGCCTGAAACCGATGCCGTGCCCATGGTGCTTGAGCAAGCACGCCTGCCGCAGCCTGTGGCCGAAAAAGCCCACGCGCTCGCCTACCAGCTGGCAGAAAAACTCCGCAACCAGAAAACGGCCTCCGGGCGCGCGGGCATGGTGCAAAGCCTGCTACAGGAGTTCTCGCTCTCTTCCCAGGAAGGTGTGGCGCTGATGTGCCTTGCCGAAGCGCTGTTGCGTATTCCGGACAAAGCCACCCGTGATGCGTTGATCCGCGACAAAATCAGTAACGGTAACTGGCAGTCGCATATTGGCCGCAGCCCGTCGCTTTTTGTGAACGCCGCGACCTGGGGTCTGCTGTTTACGGGCCGCCTGGTGGCTACGCATAACGAAGCCAACCTCTCCCGCTCACTTAACCGTATCATCGGTAAAAGTGGCGAGCCGCTGATCCGCAAAGGCGTGGACATGGCGATGCGCCTGATGGGCGAGCAGTTTGTTACCGGTGAAACCATTGCCGAAGCTCTGGCAAATGCACGCAAGCTTGAGGATAAGGGCTTTCGCTACTCCTACGATATGCTGGGCGAAGCGGCGCTGACCGAGGCCGACGCGCAAGCGTATATGGTGTCGTATCAGCAAGCGATCAATGCTATCGGCAAGGCGTCAAACGGGCGCGGTATCTACGAAGGGCCGGGGATCTCTATCAAGCTTTCCGCCCTGCACCCGCGTTACAGCCGCGCGCAGTATGACCGGGTCATGGATGAGCTCTATCCGCGACTGAAATCCCTGACGCTGTTAGCGCACCAGTATGATATCGGTATTAATATTGATGCTGAAGAGGCCGATCGTCTGGAAATTTCCCTCGATCTGCTGGAAAAACTGTGCTTTGAACCAGAACTTGCTGGCTGGAACGGTATCGGTTTTGTGATTCAGGCCTACCAGAAACGCTGCCCGTTTGTCATTGATTACCTTATCGATCTGGCGACCCGCAGCCGCCGTCGCCTGATGATCCGCCTGGTGAAAGGCGCCTACTGGGACAGCGAAATCAAACGCGCTCAGATGGAAGGACTCGAAGGCTATCCGGTCTATACCCGCAAGGTCTATACCGACGTCTCTTACCTCGCCTGCGCGAAAAAGTTGCTCTCGGTTCCTAACCTTATTTATCCGCAATTCGCCACGCACAACGCGCATACGCTGGCGGCCATTTACCAACTGGCCGGGCAGAACTATTATCCGGGGCAGTACGAGTTCCAGTGCCTGCACGGCATGGGTGAACCGTTGTATGAACAGGTGGTCGGCAAAGTGGCTGAGGGCAAGCTGAATCGTCCTTGCCGTATTTATGCGCCGGTTGGCACACACGAAACGCTGCTTGCTTATCTGGTTCGCCGCCTGCTGGAAAACGGTGCGAATACTTCGTTTGTTAACCGTATTGCAGATACCACTCTGCCACTGGATGCGTTAGTGGCCGATCCGGTCACTGAGGTGGAAAAACTCGCCGCCCAGGAGGGCCAGATTGGCCTGCCGCACCCGAAAATCCCGCTGCCGCGTGCGCTGTATGGTGACGGTCGCATCAACTCTGCCGGGCTGGATCTGGCGAACGAGCACCGCCTTGCCTCACTCTCCTCCTCGCTGCTGAACAGTGCTGCGCAGAAGTGGTATGCCCGCCCGACCCTCGAAAAGGTTGAGATGGAGGGCGAACTTCAGCCGGTGGCTAACCCGGCGGAACCCAAAGATATTGTCGGTTATGTCGTTGAAGCCAGCGAAGCGCAGGTTAACCAGGCGCTGGACAATGCGCTCAGCCACGCGCCCGTCTGGTTTGCCACGCCGCCGCAGGAGCGCGCTGCCATCCTTGAGCGTGCGGCGATGTTAATGGAAGATCAAATGCCTGCGCTGATGGGCATCCTGGTGCGTGAAGCCGGGAAAACCTTCACCAATGCTATCGCTGAAGTGCGGGAAGCCGTGGATTTTCTGCGTTACTACGCAGGCCAGGTCAGCGCCGACTTCGACAACGAAACCCATCGCCCGCTGGGGCCGGTGGTCTGTATCAGCCCGTGGAACTTCCCGCTGGCGATTTTTACCGGGCAGATCGCTGCCGCGCTGGCCGCAGGCAACAGCGTGCTGGCCAAACCCGCAGAGCAAACCCCGCTGATTGCCGCCCAGGGTGTGGCTATTTTGCTGGAAGCCGGTGTTCCGGCTGGCGTATTGCAACTGCTGCCAGGGCGTGGCGAAACCGTCGGGGCGCAACTGACTTCTGACCCACGCGTGCGCGGCGTGATGTTTACCGGTTCTACCGATGTGGCAACACTTTTGCAGCGCAATATCGCCAACCGCCTTGATGCGCAAGGCCGCCCGACGCCGCTTATCGCTGAAACCGGCGGCATGAATGCGATGATCGTGGACTCCTCCGCGCTCACCGAGCAGGTGGTGGTAGATGTGCTGGCCTCCGCGTTCGACAGCGCTGGCCAGCGTTGCTCAGCTCTGCGCGTGCTCTGCTTGCAGGACGAGATTGCCGATCACACGCTGACCATGCTGCGCGGCGCGATGGCAGAGTGCCGTATGGGCAACCCGGGACGCCTGACCACCGATATCGGTCCGGTGATTGATGCTGAGGCCAAAGAGAATATTGACAAGCATATTCAGGCGATGCGGGCAAAAGGCCGTACCGTGTTCCAGGCCGTGCGCGAGAACAGCGAAGATGCGCGCGAGTGGCGCACCGGGACCTTTATTCCGCCAACGCTTATCGAACTGGATAGCTTTGATGAGCTGAAAAAGGAGATCTTCGGGCCGGTGCTGCATGTGGTGCGTTATAACCGCAACCAACTTGATGCGCTACTCAAGCAGATTAATGCTTCCGGCTACGGTCTGACGCTCGGCGTCCATACCCGTATCGATGAGACTATCGCCCAGGTCACCGGTAATGCACATGTTGGCAACCTCTACGTCAACCGTAATATGGTCGGCGCTGTCGTTGGCGTACAGCCGTTCGGCGGCGAAGGGGTGTCGGGAACCGGGCCGAAGGCCGGTGGGCCACTCTATCTGTACCGCTTGCTGGGTAGCCGCCCGGAAAACGCGGTGATGAAAACGCTCGCCCGCCATGACGCGGTACAACCGCTGGATGCGCAGCTGAAATCAACGCTTATCCAGCCGCTGGAAGCACTGAGCGAATGGGCAGCGAACCGCCCGGAACTGCAGCAGTTATGCCGCCAGTTTGGCGAGCTGGCGCAAACCGGCACGCAGCGTGTTCTGCAAGGCCCGACCGGTGAGCGCAATAGCTGGACGCTGGCGCCACGTGAACGCGTGCTGTGCATCGCGGATAACGAACAGGACGCGCTGGTTCAGTTGGCCGCCGCGCTTGCCAGCGGCTGCCAGGTACTGTGGCCGGACGACAGTCTGCATCGCGAACTGGCGAAGCAACTGCCGCAGCGCGTCAGCCAGCGCATTCAGTTCGCCAAAGCCGAAGCGTTAATGGCGCAGTCGTTTGATGCGGTGATTTTCCACGGTGACTCCGACCAGCTTATCACCCTGTGTGAAAACGTTGCCGCGCACGACGGAGCGATTGTCTCAGTACAAGGCTTCGCCCGTGGTGAAAGCAACATCCTGCTGGAACGCCTGTGGCTGGAGCGCTCGCTGAGCGTTAACACCGCAGCCGCAGGCGGTAACGCCAGCCTGATGACCATCGGCTAATTACTCACGGCGGATCCCAGGGCGCCTGCGGGCGCCTTTTTCACTTAACGCTCCTGGTTGTGGCTAATTGTCGAGCCATCTCGCAAAGCCAGCCTGCCGCCCTGCCCTGACGGATGACTTCCCCGCACGGCTATGTTAAAAAAACAGCAACTTCAGGGTAATCAATATAGGGAAAGGGATGAAACGTTGCATACTGGCGCTGACCGCGCTTTTACTCAGTGGCGCCGCGCTTGCCGACGAGTGCGATAGCGCCAGCACGCAAGCCGAGCTGAATGTTTGCACCGCCGGGCAATATCAGGCCGCCGATAAAAAACTCAATCAAACCTGGCAGGACGCCATCAAACGCGCCACGCCAGAGCAGGCCACGCTGCTGAAAAAAGCGCAGCAAACCTGGGTAAACCTGCGTGACAGCGATTGCGAATTTGTCGCTTCTGGTGTGCAGGGTGGCAGCATTCAGCCGATGGTGCATAACCAGTGCCTGGCAGATAAAACCATTGAGCGGGAAGCCTGGCTTGCTTCATTGTTGCAGTGTGAAGAAGGGGATGTGAGCTGCCCGCTGCCGCCTGCGCACTAACGCACGCGAATACCTTCGATAATCATACGCTGCACGTTATCAACAGTACGCTGGAAGAACGCCTCATCCTGTAACGTCGTGCCGGTTACTGTTTCGACCTGGATGGCAAAATCAGCGTAGTGCTGCGTGGAGGCCCAAATCATAAATATCAAATGGTGCGGATCGACAGCGGCAAGCCTGCCGCTATTGATCCAGCCAGCAATAATGGTGGATTTCTCCTCCACCAGCGCTTTTAAATCTCCGGTAAGCTCGGCTTTTAGCAGCGGCGCGCCCTGTAGCATCTCCTGGCAGAACAGTTTCGAGGCCTGCGGGTGATCGCGCGAGACTTCAAGCTTAAGGCGGATATATTCGCGGATTGCCTTAAGCGGCGTGGTGTCTTCACGAAACGCTTTCAGCGGTGCCAGCCAGACATCCAGGATTTGCCGTAGCACGGCAATATAGAGCACTTCTTTTGAAGGGTAATAGTAGAGAAGATTGGTTTTTGACACGCCGGACATTTCTGCCACTTGTTCCAGTCTTGCGCCATGAAATCCCAGTCGTGAAAAGACATCCAGTGCGGCGGCCAGAATTGCCTGCCGTTTCTCGCTCACTGCTTGCGTCCTTTTGCTGACGCGCTTTGCCAAACCCTGTGCCATGCATGCTCTCCTTTATCACTGCGTAAGCATATCAAATGGCGCAGGCAAAAAAAAACCGCCGGGTCTCTCCCGGCGGCGGGCGTGGGCAGCAGTCTGTCTGGCTTTCTGCCGCCAGGGATTATTCGCTGTTGCTGCGACTCCCGTGGCTGTTTTTGCCCCCTTTTTTACCGGCTTCGGAGGCTCGCTGGGGATCATTTTTGAAGTTCCCCCCGCTCTGCTGGCCACCTTTACGGCCTGCTGCTGATGCTCTTTCCCGGTCCTCGGCGAAGTTACCTGATCCACCACGATGATTTGCCATGTCTCACCTCCAGATGAGTGAAATATAAGTCATCATACTGCATTCAGTAAAAGAGGATTCTTTCACCTCACGACGTCAGGACAGCACTAAAATCTCCGTCGCGTGCAACTAAGCTTAGTGGAACGGGGGTATTCAGCCAGCCGCTGGTAATATTCTGCAACAGGTAACGCACCGAATAGTGAATACTTTCCTGTAAGAACTATTAAGCCACTCTTATCACTTCAAAAAAACCGCATCGTTAAAGTGTGTCAAATTGAAACAATGCTGATGAGGTTATTTATTATTTATCAAAGAAATGTTGCTCTGGTTTGCACTCTTCCCAACACGTCATAATCTTAAAAGGAACGCAGCGATTTGCTGTCCATCAACGTACTTTCGAGGAGTGATAGAAATGGCTAAAGTGCTGGTGCTTTACTATTCCATGTATGGACACATCGAAACGATGGCGCATGCAGTGGCCGAAGGCGCACAAAAGGTTGATGCTGCAGAAGTTATTATCAAACGCGTCCCTGAAACTATGCCACCCGAACTGTTTTTGCAGGCGGGCGGTAAAACGCAAAATGCCCCGGTAGCGACACCGCAAGAACTGCCCGAATACGACGCCATTATCGTGGGTACACCCACCCGCTTTGGCAATATGTCCGGGCAAATGCGCACCTTTTTCGACCAGACTGGCGGGCTGTGGGCATCCGGCGCACTGTACGGCAAACTGGCCAGCGTCTTCACCTCAACCGGCACCGGCGGCGGTCAGGAACACACAATTACCTCAACATGGACTACCCTTGCTCATCATGGGATGGTTATTGTTCCCATTGGATACGGCGCGCAGGAGCTGTTTGATGTTTCGCAGGTTCGCGGCGGAACCCCATACGGCGCGTCAACCATTGCCGGAGGTGATGGTTCGCGTCAACCCAGTGCCGAGGAGCTGGCGATAGCCCGTTATCAGGGAGAGTATGTTGCTGGTCTGGCAGTAAAATTGTTCGGCTAATCTTCACAGGAGGATGCAAATGCCATCTCAAGAATCGAAAGCTCATCACGTTGGTGAATGGGCAAGTTTACGCAATACGTCACCGGAAATCGCCGAGGCGATTTTTGAGGTCGCTGATTTCGACGAAGCGCTGGCGGAAAAAATTTGGGAGGAAGGCAGCGACGAAGTGCTGACGCGCGCCTTTGAAAAAACAGACAAAGATTCGTTGTTCTGGGGCGAACAAACCATCGAGCGGAAAAACGTGTGATCCCTCTTCTCCCCCGCCACTGCGGGGGAGGCATAGTGTTGGAATGGTTTATTTTGCCGCTTCACTCATCAGTGCGTTGAATTTATCCGCCGGGCAGAAACCATCCGCATCCGGTGCGCATCCCTCAAGCGCCAGCGTCACACGCTGTGCCGGTGACTTCAGCGTTAATTCTTCGGTATTACGGAGCTGTTCTTTGCTCTGGTAAACATACTCGATTTTTATCAAAGAGCGGTTGCCCGCGTTATCATGCCAGCGCTGGAAAACAATTTGCCCGCCAATCGGTGTACGTTCGTCCTGCCCTTGCAGTTGATAAGGCCTGAAATTCAGCGCCGCCAGTAGCGAGGCGATGTTGGAATCATGCCCCACCAGTACGGTTATTTTGGGCCCTTTTCCCGCCTCTTCCACCAGCGCGTGGTTGAGATATTTCACCAGCGGTTTAGACACATTGCGCGCCACCTCCGGCGTAGTAAAAAGCGTGTCCTGATAACTGTTTTTTAGCTTCGACAGCAGTTGCCACTGTTTATCAGTTTTGATTTTTCCCCACGCCACCTGATCGAGCGGAAAACCCTGGTAGTACTGCAAGGTAAATGCATCCACCAGCGAGTTACCGATTTTTAACGGCCCGGAGACACCCGGCTCATGTTGATAGCTGGCGCTGTAACTGTTTTTCTCTGTGGTCAGGGAACAGTGATGCTGCTCTTTGCAGTTCGGCGATTCGGGATAATTAACAATTTGCTCAAGCAGTTTATAGCTCTCAGTCAGCGAGTAAGACTGCCCTTTTTGCTCCATGGCTTTGATGGCCTGCTGCGAAAACTCTGCCGAATCGCGGGTGATAACCGGGTTAAAGAGCGGGTCCATCGTGCCCATTTTTTCCTGATGATTGACAGGAATGTCGCATCCTGGAAAGGCGCCGTTCACAAAGAATTGCCCAGTCGCAACGGTTCGCTGCAAACTGTTCGCCCGCACATAAACACTCTCTTTGGCCGGGCACTCACCTGCCGTGAGCAGCTTCTGGGCGGTCAGCCACTCGCGGGTGTAGTGCCCCATATAGACCTCCAGCACGCCGCCTTTGGTCGTTAATTCCCCGCCAGGAACATCCCACTGCGGCCAGCGATTCGGCGATGATTGCTGAAGGATACTGCCGTTATCCCCCAGCGGCGCGCGCAAATTATGGCGACTCAAAATCAATACTTGTTGCAACTGATACGCCTTAGGCGCGGTTTGTGCCAGCGCAGCAGGCGTGGCCATTGTGGCAATAAGAATACTTAACCAGCCGAATTTGTTCATACTCTGTTCCTCTCATCCGTGTTAGATAAAACAGTGTGACACATTTACGACAACTTGCAGGGAACGGGTGTACTGCGCGTGATCCGCCGCAATTAACGCTTTAATTCATTGCCATGTTTGCTCATCCATTCCGCCAGCGGCGTCAGGGCGCTGCGAAGCGTTAAACCAAGCGGCGTAATGCAATATTCCACCCGCGGCGGCACCTCGGGGTAAACCTGGCGCGAGACTAACCCACGTTGTTCAAACAGCCGCAACTGGCGCGTTAGCTCTTTTTGCGTGATCGGTGCCACGGCGCGCTGCAGTTCACTAAAACGCACCGGCGTGTTCAACGCAATCAACCGATACAGGATAGGAATTGCCCATTTACCGGAAATCAGGTTGACGAAATCTGTCATCGGACAGGATTCAGGCGGAAAATTTTTTACTGTCGGCAATGCCTGAGAACGCGCCATAGCTTACCTTCCGCCTCTTTAGTATCCAGTTGGTACCTTGTATCCAAAAGATACTAACGCTTTTATAGTGCCTTATCCAGCCACATTGCAGGAGTTAAAAATGGGTCGATTAACAGGTAAACATGCATTGATCACTGGCGGCACCACCGGCATCGGTCTGGCGACTGCGCAAGCGTTTATTGCTGAAGGCGCGCAGGTTGCCGTTACCGGTCGTAACCCGGCCACCTTAGAGCAGGCAAAAGCGATCCTCGGCAAAAATGCCTGGGTTATCGCATCTGATGCCGGGCGCACCGACGATCAGCGCCAGCTTGCCGCCACACTCGGTGAACGCTGGTCACAGCTGGATGTGCTGTTTATTAATGCAGGCGATGTCACGCATAATTTACTTGCAGCGTGGCATGAAGAAGCATGGGACAGGCTAATGGATACGAATCTTAAAGGTCCCTTTTTCCTGATCCAGGCGTTGTTGCCGCTCCTCAACAATCCCTCTTCGGTTATCTTGTGCGGTTCTGTCAGCGCCCGTATTGGCCTGCCAGCCAGCAGCGCATATGCAGCCAGTAAGGCCGCGCTACTTTCTCTTGCCAGAACGCTCTCGGCTGAGCTTATCTCGCGCGGTGTGCGCATTAACGGCCTGAGTCCTGGCCCGGTAGAAACGCCAGCGATGAACAAATTCGGTCTCAGCGATGATGAGCAACGTGCCATGCGTGAGGAGATAAAAAAATTAGTGCCGCTGGGCAGGATGGGTACGCCGGACGAACTGGCAAAAGCCGCCCTGTTTCTGGCTTCTGATGATTCAAGTTATATGGTAGGTGCTGAGCTTTTGGTCGATGGCGGAACAGGAAGTTTATAGCAGACAAGGCGCCCAGGCGCCTTGTTACTGTTCACTTATTAGTAGGGACTTTGTGTCGGGCGCACGATAATTTCGCTGACATCCACCCCGTCCGGTTGCACAATCGCCCAGGATATGGCCCGTGCAATAGCATCCGCTGGCAGCGCAACGCGGCGAAATGCCTGCATCGCTTCTTTAGCGCTTTCGTCGGTAATATGATCGGCCAGCTCGGATTCAACCACACCCGGGCTTACCACCGTCACGCGCAGGTTATCACTCTCCTGGCGCAGGCCATCCGCAATCGCGCGTACGGCAAATTTACTGGCGCAATAGACCGCCGAGCGGGGGAAAACAGTATGCGCGCCGATGGATGCCACGCTGATTATCTGCCCCGAGGCCTGCTGTTGCATAACCGGTAATACCGCAGCGATACCATTAAGTACACCATGAATATTCACGTCAATCGTCTGGCGCCACTCGTCGACTTTTAGCGCAGCCAGCGGTGACAGCGGCATGACCCCGGCATTATTAATCAGTACATCAATGCGCCCATAGCGAGACAGAGCAAAATGCGCCATCTTCTGTAGATCTTCCGCCCGCGTCACATCGACGGCCAGGCAGTCGATATTGCCAAGCTCTTCGCGTAATGCCTCAAGCCGCGCGATGCGCCGCGCGCCGATGATCAACTGGTGGCCATCCGCAACCAGCCGACGCGCTGTTGCTTCGCCAATACCGCTACTGGCTCCGGTAAGCAGAATTATTTTACGGTTATTCATCGCGTGATCTCCTGTGTTGTATCACCCGTTTATGCTAAGCAAGACAGGGAGAAGCCAACAGATTCATTTATCTTTAATGATTGCCTGATCCTCTCTTTGTTGTTCACATTTAGCGCATAAAGCGGCAAAGTAGTTGCTCAATCATATGCAACACAGGGGCTGGTATGTTTAACGAGATGGTATCATTACTGCACGAGCTGGCGCCCAAAGAAGGTTACACTTGCTCGCAGCTGGATACCGTGCGCTTTATGCGATCCGACCACCCGATCGGGCGTACTGCGGTGCTGTATGAACCCTGCATTGTAATTGTGTGCCAGGGCTATAAGCGCGGTTATCTGGCGAACCGGGTCTATCATTACGATAAACAACATTACCTGGTGCTATCGGTTCCTCTTCCCTTCTCAACTGAAACGCAAGCCAGTCCACAAGAGCCTTTACTGGCTGTATCCGTGCGGCTGGATATGCTGGTGTTATCAGAATTAGTGATGGAAATGGATAACGCGTGGGTACAACCCGCAACAGCACCTGAAGGGATAATGTCCACCGCGCTCGACCCGCTGCTTGCCGATACGACGTTACGCCTGCTGCGCGCCCTGATGTCACCGCAGGAGGCGAAAATTATCGGCCCGCAGATTATACGAGAGTTATATTACCGGGTGCTGGTGGGAGAGCGCGGCGGCGCGCTGCGTGCGGCGCTGGCAAATCAGGGTCAATTCGCCAGCATCGCCCGGGTTTTGCAGCGTATCCATAACCATTATTCTCAGCCTTTGCATATCCATACGCTGGCCGGAGACATCGGCTTGAGCGTCCCTGCGTTTCATAAACACTTTAAGGCCGTTACCGGTAGCTCGCCGTTGCAGTATATAAAATCGGTGCGGCTTAACCAGGCGAGGCTTCTGATGATCCGTGACAACCAGACCGCGGCCGGCGCCGCGTTTAGCGTCGGTTATGAAAGCCCTTCACAATTTAACCGGGAATTTCGCCGCCTGTTTGGGCGCAGCCCCGGCGAGGAAGCCAGAGAGATGAAAGCCGCGTTTTCGATTTACCCTCCCATCTAGTCAGGTTGCGGGTTTCCATAGTTCGACACGATTTCGGCCATTTTTCTTCGCAATATAAAGCGCTTCGTCGGCAACCTGAATCAACCGCTCGTAATCGGGATGCCCGCTAAACATTGCGGCGCCGATTGACAACGAAATAGGAATAATTTGCCCGTCAGGCGCTTTAATATTTGTTTTTTCTACCCGACTACGCACGCGTTCGGCGATGCGCAGGGTTTCATTTTCCGTCGCTTCGGTCAGGGCAATAATAAACTCATCACCCCCATAGCGAAAAACATAATCGTTGCTGCGGACATTATCATAAAACGCATACGACACTTTACGCAGCACCTCATCACCGATTTGGTGACCCCAGGTATCGTTAATTTCTTTAAATTTATCAACATCAATAATAAGTATCGACAGTGACGTTCCTGCCCGGTTGGCATGGGCAATTTCACGCTTGAAAATCGTCGGCAGGAAACGTCGATTAAGTAATTTCGTCAGAACATCAACACCCACTTCATGGCGAGAGACTTCTTCAAATAGCTCGCGTAGCAGTGTCGTAATTTGCGCCAGCGTATTGCGTACCCGAATAATAAACTTAACGCGCTGATGTTTAGTTGCCAGCGATTTAGGGGTATTACGCATCTCATTAAAAACACTATCAAACTCCAGCATCAGTTTAGCAATATGTCCCACCTCAGCAATGCCGCTAAAATAATGGCGGCCTTTGTGATTAAACCAAAGACCAAAATCAGCCTGACCTAAGGGAATACTATTGCCAAGATCTGTATCGAGCATAATTTTATATATGATATCCATTTCCCAGGCCAGCAGTGTAGAAATTTGCCGCTCTTTCTCCTCTTCCGCATTTTCAAGTAAGGAAAAAATACGGTAATTTTCATCTTCTTTAGAGGCGCTATTATCGCTGAAGGTAAATGCTCTGGACATGACCTCCATTGCTAAATCAATACTATTAATAGAGTAGTGATACATCTCCAGTTTTTGACCCGGCTGCTGGGGACTGTTATTGATAATCGGGAAAAGTAATTTTTTAAGCACGCGAAAACCCATCTCAACAATCTCAACCGGAATACCAATACGCGCATGGATTTGAGCCACGTGCTGCTGGACCTCAATAAGCCGATCGATATCATCAATAGTGCAGGATAAAACATCGGTTATCCAACGCCTCAGGGCGCTTTTAAGATGGCGTTCTACTTGATCATTTGACAGAAACTCCTCCGCATGCGGATCGGTTAAAACGATACGGTAAAATTCCATACTCAACATATGCGCATGCGTTTTTGCAAGCTCTGCACTTAACAGGCGAATGTGAGGATCTGTTTTTTCAATCAGATGCACCCATTCATCTTTCATTGCTTTAAGATAAGTCTCCATCATTCAAACCCTTACGGCAGTAGAAGAGATTCTTGTCTGTTATGGTCTGGCGGCATTATTCTGTTAGTCGCTATTACCTCTAAGTGTTCATGCAAAAAAGAACTAAAAATTATCGCTCAATGATTACCGCATAAGCAGCAATAAAACCCTGAAAAGGTGCGCGATCACATAATAATAATTCAACAGGCGGCGAAGTAATCTTTTCCCGTTAGTGGGCATCCCCCCCGGTGAAAAGCGTTTAAGAAGTATAGTCGCTCTGTGCATTATGCGTATATAGTGTATTGATATTCTATGCAGTTCCTTTATTGCCGCTACGTTATCTCCCATTCAGCCTGAAAAAGAGATAATTAATTACTGTTTACCTCTGTTAAGAATAGCCGTAGCGGAAAGCCTTCTGCCTGGCAGGCTGACCTGTCGCCAGCCCCGCTTCGGGGACAGAGGTTTGCACCTTCAGAGTTTGTTAAGAATTCATTTAAGATTATTTAATTACAGGATGCACTTCTGTCGAATTACAATTCATCAATCAAATCCAAAGACCCATATAACATGGTTAACAAATGAATATTTATACAATCAGTGACGATATTTATTTTCAAAACGGAATTATTTCATTAGCACGCACGAAAGGCTGGAATATTCTTGCGCATGCATTGGAGGCCATTCCGGTTGATGATTTAACTTTCGAAGATGTCGTAATTCTTCACCTTGACGCCCGCAATAGTTCACATGCAAAAGCAATATCTCCACTAAACCAATCAAGCAAACTTTTAGTTATCCTTGGAACGCCGAGAGACATCATTATCAACGATGCTGATGAAGTGATAAAATCCAGAGACTCCTTATCTGAGATTATTAAAGCCATTGGCCGAATTATTAAAAAGAAGAAAAAAATAACGCCCGGTAATAGCTCGCTAAGTGATATCGAAAGAATAATTTTAAAGGAATCTCTTAAAGGTAAAGGCATTCATTTAATTGCTCATGCACTGAACATACCGCCAAAAAAAGTTTATGCTTATCGTAATAAAGCCTGTAAAAAATTAGGTGGTAAGAAAATTAGCGATCTCTTATTAATCAGAGATAAACTTTTTGAAGACCAACCGGTGTATATTTCTTCGCTCCCCGGTATCAGACCAATGGCTTTGAGTCTGTAATTCACTCACTGCACATATTCCACTTGTGATGAAAATTCATTACAGGCGGAATGTGTGTATCACCAGAGATTCGATTGCTTTTTAATCTCGCCCCACCGAAGATACATATCACACGCCATCATAAAATCATTATGCCAGTTCCAGTACAGATACAATGCGTAGAACCCCAGGCAAGGCAGAAAACAGCACAAAAACCAGGCTTCAAAACAGACGTTAAAGTCCAGCAGCATCATTAACGCACTCATTAAAACGATCCAGCCGGCCTCAATCATCATTATCATCAGCAATTTATACCATTGTGGTTTGGCGTGCAGACGGCTAAAAGGAACTGAAGTCGAAAAATAAAAATCTACTTCGTTAAGAAATAACCTGCCGAGAAAAATATAATGCTTTGGGAACTGCATAAATAGTATATTTATTATCAACACAGTTGCGCAAAGTATCCACATAGCGATCATCAGTCGGGGAGAAAAAAAACCGTCTTCGAATGAGAAATCCTCATCACCTCTCAACGGTGAAATCATCAGCAATGTCAATACCAGACTCAGAACAACATTTGAACACACGTAGCGATAAAGATGCTTATACTTCACCTTTTCAACAACCGCGGTTGCAACCTGTTTGATATAGCTGTTTCTCATAAGCCGGAACACGATAAATATTAAAAGGGGTGCCGTCAAAACAAGTGAATTCAGAGCCGCCTGCGGCGAAAGCAGAGAGAAAATACTTTTATATACTGCAAAAAAAACAGCATACGCAAGCAGACTAATAACCAGCGGATGTGTCATCACCGTCTCATATCGCTTTATTTTCTTTCCGGCAAAAAAAGACAAATCCACCGTACCGACAACACATTTATAGGCCCAGTAAGCCTTTAATTCATAGATAACTTTAAAAAGCAAAATAGTCAGTATAGCGCTAATTACGCCCACATCCTGTAAACCCGCCGCGTAACCGGTATTACTCCAGTACAACCCCAGCAGGATAAAACTAATAAGATAAATGAAAACCAGAAACTTTTTATCCTGGTAACGAATAAAAGTTAAATACTCCGGGATCACGGCTGCCCTCCTAGCATGGATAATATCGTACGACTATGTACAGCATTTTGTGGGGAAAAAGCGCTGTAATCCTTTAATAACTGGCATAGATACGGTTTATGGCTCATTTCGAGAAAGCGCACCGGCGAGCTACCCGTAAGAAGATGCTCCATTGAATCGGTCCATCTGACCGTATGGGTCAGATGCAGAGCTAAATTCTCCTTAATAAACTGCACCTCCTTTACTGCAGCTCCCGTAACATTCATCAGCACATCACATTGCGGGGTGAAAATATCCACACCTCGCAAAAAATCTCGCATCGCAGCACACCCTTCTTGCATAAGCCGCGTATGCCACGCCCCACTCACCCCACATTTGGCAGGTGAATACCCTGCAGAGATCAGCACATGCGTAAACTCCGCTAACGCCTGCATTGTCCCCCCCACCAACTGCTGTTTGTGGCTATTGTCACAACAGATATCAAGCGTAACACCAGAATGGTCGATGAGCGTATGTAGGCCCACGTAGTCAATCCCATTTACCACAAGCATGCTTCCGGGATACCGTCTGCTGAGATCGTTCATCAGGTTGGCGCGGAAATGGATCAGGCGAAATAAGGCTTCCAGCGATATTGCACCGGCGGCGTAGAGTGCGCTGTATTCACCGACGCTATGACCGCATGCCGCAGCAACACGCAGATTCTCAAACCGCTCACGGTACAAGCTAAATAAGGTGACGTTGATTGCCGTAACAGCAAGCTGCTGTATTGTGGTGTGAATCAGCCGGTTCATTGGGCCTTTCAGGCATAACTGGCGGATATCCCGGCCAGAAATATCACAGGCACAATCCCAGATTTGGCGGGTCATGGGGTTGATATCCCAAAGATCTGCGCCCATACCAATAAGCGGATTTCCTTGCCCGGCAAAAAGAAAAGCTACCGGTTGTTGGGAGCCATTTATATTCACGCAACATCCTTATAGAAAATACTTAAAACCCAAATAAATATTCAGAGCTTCACCAAACAGAGCGAACTCACTATTTTTCCGACCCTGCGTGGCATAGATACCGCTCCACATTTCGAGCCGCTCATCAATTCGGCTCAACGGTATCTGCGTATGAATACCCAACATAGCACTGCTATCCTGTATATTTAATATAAGCCATGGCTGAACCGTAAGATTTTCACTCACTATAATATTGGCATAGCTATATATATAATGCCTCTTTTGCAGCATACCTTGATTTATTGTATTGTTTATTTCAGCAGCCATTAGATACTTATAATT
This sequence comes from Vagococcus sp. WN89Y, assembly GCF_052220145.1. Taxonomy (NCBI): domain Bacteria; kingdom Bacillati; phylum Bacillota; class Bacilli; order Lactobacillales; family Enterococcaceae; genus Vagococcus; species Vagococcus sp. WN89Y. The sequence goes on from NZ_JBQPOM010000002.1 coordinate 111,168, forward strand.
ATCATAGGCATTAGCCAGGTCGCTATTCCAGGCACTGGTATTGAGGTATTTAATAAAATCGATTTGCTTTTTCCAGGATGCTTCACTATATCCTTCACTCTGAAAATAATACTCCATACCAAAGCTATTCAACTTATCTGTCGTATACTGCACACCCAAAGCCAGTTCAAAGCTGTTTATATCATGCTCTCTATATAACCATCGGCTAAAATCATATGCTCGAATCCGTTCTGCGCTGGCGGGTGAAAAATGGCGCCACTGCTGTTTACAATGCATGGCAAATTCAGCATTAACTATTACCCTGTCCATTACCTCAAACGTATCGGCGAATGCGACTCCCGGAGAGTCCCCGGCCATAAAATGCACAGAAGGTGTGTGATTCGCCTGACGATAATCTGTCCAGCTCAGTAAATAGCGCTCTCTGGCATTTGACCGCTGGGCGGCTGACCAGTCACCTGAGGTTTGATAGCGTTCTTCAATTTTCGCGAACTTTGCTGCTGCAGTAAAAGTGAGTGCGTAAGCACTTGTTCCGGTCGATAAACTGCCTCCCCAAAATGATTCTTCATACACCCGACGTATCTCTGTATCGTAAAGACGGGTAGGCTTAAATCCGTTATAGCTTGTGTTAATCAATTTTGCTGGCGATTTCAGAAAAAACACACCCGGATCGGTTTTTAATTTCCCGCCCTCAAACCTGAACTTTTCATTGAAATTATACGCGAGAGACAACTTGTCTATTAAAGTCCGCGATATATTCTGGTCAGTTTCAAAAGAACCAGTATCTCGCCAGGAAGAATAAATTAATGCGTAAGCAGAGAAAAGGAATTCGAGCTTTGAGTCAATCAGCGTGCAATTATTGCTTAAATTAATAGCCATATCATTATAAGCGTTATTGTCTGTATATGTTTTTTTACCTGCAATGCGCCAGATGGCTGCGTCTTTATGTCGATATGAAAGCTGCTGCCAAAGTGTAATGCCCGGTGCAACAAAACAGTTAGCACTCGTGCTGAAGTGGACTAAATATAAAGCAAGCGTAGCAAAAATATATTTCACTTATTGCTCCGCTGTAAATAACTCCGTGTAAAAAAAGTTACGGGGAGCGTTTCCAGTCGTATATCACTGTATTCCATCACCGAGTAGCTATTCTTATGGCGCAAATCATGTATAACAATCCGCACAGGTCGATTGCGCCCGAGGACCGGTTGATAGTTCTCATATAATACGTTTTTTATCAACTTATCATCCAGTGAATAATAGGAGGCTTTAAAAGGTCGATTTTCATGCCCTTTCTCAACCCAATAAATTATTTTTGGCCAGGTAACTTTTGCATTTTTTCGAATAAGTAATAGCTTATAACATTGTTTATCACCGCAAGTTTCTTCACCTGATAAAGTAGCATTATATGCGTACTCAAAATTTGTAACAATCACATCCCCGTTAGATATTTGACCCGAAAATCTTTGCAGCGGCGAAACCGGAACAGGACGTCGAAGCTCGGGAGTATAAAACCATAATTCAAACCAGTCTGATAATAATAACTTTCCTTTATCGCGGACCGGATAAATAAAACGAGCCAGAGAACGCGCATCCGCCGGGCTTCCATTTTCAGGTTTGATGAAACGCATCGAAATGTCAAGAATCTGTTTATTGGCCGGCTGATTTTCCCCGTCTCGGTACTCGAGTACCGTCACAGTATAACGGAAAGGCTTATTCGGCGATCGAATCTGGTCAGCCTGCCGAATAATAGTTAACGCCATATTATCCGCATAGGTAGAAGGCAATACGCATAACAGCATCAGAGTGACGATTATTTTCAAGAAACTCATCATTAGCCTTCCTGAGAAAATTTAAACGCATCCGCTATATTGAGTTTCGCCGCACGCATAGCCGGGAAAAATGAAGCCAGCGTCGCAGTAACAACCGGAAAAATGAATGTCATCCAGGCCAGAGAAATAGTGTCATTTTTGATAAACGCAACATACCCCTGCGTTTTCCCTGGCGAAGGTGGCATCACAATGCCATGATGGTTAATAATAGAAGAAATAAGAAACCCCAGCGCCAGGCTTCCCATTGCTCCGGTAAAACCAATAAATACACCCTCCAGCACGAATAAACGTGTGACATGCAGCGGCCGTAACCCCATCGCGCGCAGTGTGGTTATCTCCCGGGTGCGTTCGATTATATTCATGTTGATAATGTTATTAATCATAAACATGATAATTACACCAACCAGAAGCTTAATAAAAAAATATACGCCTGATAATAAACTTTCGACTTCCGAATAGAATAAAGAGATAGTGCTCCACTCTTTGACGATTAATGGTAGTTTTCGCTCAGAAATATACTTGCGTAATTTTTGGGTAAAAGAAGCAATATCATCGTGAGTAAGTAAGATAGAAATTTTATTGACTCCGCCAGTTTCCATCATCCGCTGAGCGGTATCGAGCGGTATTTTGATCATTACATCATCATATTCTTTAATGCCTGATGAAAAAATACCGCGCGCTTTCAATGAAATTGCACTTTGCCCGCCATGAATATTGACCGCGATAATATCCAACCAGTCACCATATTTTGCACCAAGCGTATTTGCCAGACCACTACCCAGGGTAACCTCGTCCTTTTTGATACGAGATAAATCACTGCCAGAAACAATTTTGTCAAACGCCCCGAGTTTTAATGCAGGAAACGGCTCAATTCCAAGAGCAGAAAAATAGTTCGATGTTGCCGACTCATACTGTGAAACAATACCGGTAAACTCCAGTTGACCAGAAAAAGCTGAAATCTCTCCCAAAAATCGGACATCAGAGAGGATATCCGCTTTCAGCTTTTGATAATTTTCGATAAGGCTTTGATTCTTATTTGCCGTATCAAAATAGTTCTGGCGATAAACCTGCACATGACCAATATTGGTACGAATAGTTTGCTCTTTCAGTAGCCAGAATGAGTAATCAATAAATCCTCCATAGAGGAATATCGCACTGCCCCCGAGCATAATTGCGGCGAGTGCCGATAAAGAACGCCTTTTATGCCTGAAAAGATTTAAAAAAACGAATTTGACATCATTAAGCCTGAAAAAAAACGACCAAAACAGAAAACCTGAGATTATTATCATACATCCGTTAATTATCCCTATCCCAGAGACCATTTATTCATCCTTTAATAGCGGCATGACAACCTCATTAATTTCACGCATGTCCCACGCTGGCACGGAAGATTCATTAGCAGCGGTTAATGGGGCGATATCGGTGTTCTGAGTATTTATTTGCTGCAGAATTTTTTCCGCCTGAGCTTGTTGCCGGCAGTTGAATAATGCACGGTCACGCATGATATTAATGCGCGCAGAAACCACCTCCGTGATGGCGTGCATATGTCCAATAAGATACTCAGTATCCTTTAAGGTTATCACGCAGCGGCCAGAGCTTACCGGCAACCATGCATCAACACGCGCCCTTAAATAACGTACTCGTGGATTATCCTCATGCGTGTCAGCAGCCTCGTCGAGATAAAAAAAGGCAGTTCTGGAATATTCAGCAGCATTAATATAATCATGTATTAACGTAAATTGTTTGGCCTGCAGCAACAGACCATAAGAATAAAAGATCAGAGAAGCGATATTCTTGTGGCGCTTGTGCTCCTGGTATAATGCTTCAGTCTGTTTTGCCAAATCGTCTTTCTGTATCGGAAAACCTTTTTGCAGCACGGCCTCAATTGCGGGCAATCTGGCTGCATGCGCATGCAAAAAATATCCATTTTGAGACAGTAAAAGCCCCAAAAAAAATATCATTTTACTGAGCAGAGTCATAAGTCATCTCTCCGTCACAGATTTCAACCACCCGCTGCGCACGTGCTTTTAGCTGTAGAGAATGGGTGGAGATAACAAGTGTGGTACCGTTACGTCGATTGATATCGACTAAAAGCTCAATAATTGATTCACCCGTTACCTGATCCAGATTGCCTGTCGGTTCATCCGCCACGATAAGCTGCGGTTTATGCGCCAGCGCTCTGGCTATAGCAACCCGTTGCTGCTGCCCTCCGGATAACTGGCCGGGTTTGCGATACCCCATATCGGCTAACCCGACACTCGAAAGGTAGTGCGCCGCCCGTTCTTTGGCTTCGCTTTTACTTATATGGCCATTTAATATTAAGGGATAATATACGTTATCGAATGCATTCAGAACTGGAATCAAATTAAATGACTGAAAGATAAAACCCAGGTAGTGACTACGAATTGCAGCCAGTTCTTTTTCCTGCAATTGGTTAAGCAATTTTCTGAACAAGATAACAGTACCGGAATTGGGTTTATCAATACCGGCAAGAATATTAAGCAATGTGCTTTTTCCACTCCCGGAAGGGCCGCATAAAGCCAGAAACTCTCCGCTAAAAACTTCAAGATTGACATTTTTAAGCGCTTCAACTTTGCTTTCTTTAACACCGTAGCTGCGGGACACATCATTCAGCATAATTACCGGAAGCATCTTGACCTTACTGTGCATATGTTGCCCCCGCCGATTAATACCAGCTATCAAAATAGTTGTAACCACCGAAACCATCTCCGGAAATAGTTCGCATCACGCCTCGCAACAATCCCTGCTGTGCAATATACTCCCAGCCGAGAGCTGGCATCATGCAGCCGCTATTACCATAGTATTCAATCAGATCAATAACCTTGCTATGCACCGAAAATGTTGCCTTGATTGCACTATTTACCCAGGAATATGCGAAAAGAGCGATGTTATTATCGACGGGTATCAAAGCATTTTTCCTATTATCATTACTGTACGTATTAATATATTTACCACATTTAACTTTTAAAGCACTTTCTCTGTGACTAAAAATAAAGCATCCTACGCGTTCAACCGCTAAGTTAATATTGGAATGTTGTTTTCCCTCTCGGTCTCGCTGGGAATCTGAAAAGACCAGAAACGGAATTGCCCGATAGGCTGCACAGATGACAACAAAGTCAAAAACACCCCACGAAATATAATCCTGTGCAACCTGAAGTGCCTGCATAAAAGATTGTTTTTCACCACGAATTTTGCAGGTAAAATTATTAACAGCAAACTTTTTCAGCACATTTTTTGGTAATGTATCAATGAAAAAGCTGTGCAATGCGCTGGAAATATTTTCAAAAAGAGCCGACTCCCCCCATGCATCAACATAAATAAATGCCGTGCGCGATTTCAACAAATGCATTCGCTCTTTCGGCGGCATATTTTGCAAGGCATTATCAGCAGCATCTTCCATCGCGTTAAGATATGCCATATAGTGAGGTTTCCGAATCATTTCACGAGGATAAATATCCAGAGAAGTACCAAATCGTTTAAAAAAGCATCCACTCTTCGCATTATCTACCAGTGCACTTTTGTATAAATATGACTCCCAAACATTCAACCAGCCGGCAAAGTATTGGTAAAATTTATCTTCTGGCTCGTTCACCGCATAGGATGTTAAAAACATTTCATTGTTCATCGACATCTCTCACCAAAGCGTTATTTGTCATAGCAATGGCAATGATGGAACCATCCATACCAATTCCAGTTTTTAATAAATGTTGCTTAGCATGTTTTACTACTCCCTGATTAAGGAAAACATACCGGGAAAGCGTATTCGTAATGGCATTTTCGCCAACCGGACTCAGTAATTCATGTTGACGCAACGAATGTTCACCAATAATAAGATCAATGATGCCAGAGCCGGTTGTGGTATAACCAATCTGACCTTTATAAGCCAATACAGGGATGATTAAATCTGCCATAAAAGCGATGATAGCGTTCTCCTCAGCCTTATCGCTTACTGATGAACCATTGCCATGTGGTATAATCGCACAAATATCCTTCGCCAAAATCTGTGCGTTCTTTAAAAGAGTTTTCATCTGTTTAAGCATATTTATACTCATCCATGCAATATCATTACTTCTGCTGGCGCTAATCTGGGTGTATATCGATTGTAAACAGATACCACTCCGTAGTTTCCTCATATATCTGTGATGATTATTTTCCAGAACCATAACGCAATACCCTTCGGAATATAAAACACTTTTGCTGTTTTCACCAAAAGGCTGCACAAATTTACTGCTTAGCATAGACTGGCTTTCAAGGAACCAAATATCTTGTGATTTAACCGTTGAGCAATTAATGATAACAACAAGATCTACATGACCATACTCAATAGCCTGACAACCTAAATGTACCGCTGCCAGCGATGAGTTGCTTGAACTGTGCATATTAGGTGGTAAACGACATAGTTTGTAATGTCGAGCAATATGTTGGGAAATATAATCTTGTGACATGTTATTAGCGTGCAAATGCGTTATCGACCGCGTACATTTAATATCCTCGGTATCATTATTATTATAAAAAGATTTATAAGCCGCACCCTCAATACGAGGACCAATCCCTGTAAGATAAACTCTAACATTTTCTCCTGTCAGAATATGTTTATCAAGCTGAGCCTGACAGAGTGCCTCATCAACTAAATTATAGATAATGTCCAGTACGTCAGCATTGTTTTCTTTTAATTTCGCAACATACGCATTGCCTTTAAATCCACACTTTCTTGCTTCGTCATCTGAACGAAACCAGAGTTCTTTATTTACTCTCTCGCCCAGTTTTAACTTATATATTAGTTCTGCGCTGCTGTCTGCAAAGGGTAAATAAACACTATGACCGGCAATAATGGCATTATTTTCCATGTCACGTCCCTTTAATGACAAAAGCATAGTAGTTTCCCCCTTCTGTCGCGCCAATCAGCAAAGCATAATTAATTTCTAACTTTAATGACTGGCGAACAAAATTTACCCTCGGATCAAAAAAATTGCGGGTATAGGGAATAGGTACAATTGACTGTTTTCTGATGCTGTCAATTAACACAGCCAAATTCAGCAAACCTGCGGAGGCAGCGACAAAGCCAAAGCAGGCATTATAATTAACGACCGGGACCTGTGGATTATCCTGCTGGAATACGCTCAGAATTGCACTGATTTCAACATGTGAATCATCTTTGCTTCCATTACTGCTACCACAAACCAACGCGACATCCTTTGCCGCGATCCCCGCATCGCTGAGCGCACGCATTATCGCCAGCGACATTGCCGCAGCTCTTTCGCTCACGCGTGTCGCATCAAAAAAAGTGTTGCTATGGGCTTTACCGTAACCTGCAATTATTGCCAGTACCTCAGCCCCGCGCGCAGTAGCCGCATCCGGGTCTTCCAATAACAGCATGCAGGCCCCTTCACCCGGCACAAATCCCTGTGCATCTTCACTGTATATTTGATATTCACTTGCTTTTGTAACGGGATGGAGTTTTTGCGTTATTGCATCCATATATAATGACATAGAGGGAAAATACTCATCCGCGCCGCCGACAATCACCTGCGGCTGTAGATCCTGCCGCACAATCTCATAACCGTAAGTCAATGCACCCAGCGCCGCATTTTCTCCGGTTGCAAGCGTTGTCGTATATCCTTTGATCCCTGCAGAAATACCGCAGAATGTCGCCACCGAGTTCATTAAGGAACCCGGAAATTCCGACGTTTTTACTTTACGGGGATCGGGTTTGAGGCTTTGTAAATATCGATAAGTCGTCGCTTCCGGGCCGCGGGACATGCCCAGAATTAAGCCAAAATTTTCGCCATCGCCCTTGATCTTTCGTTTTGCCGATGCAAGCGCTTCAGACAGTGCAATTAATGCAAACGTCCCCCCGCGTGTCGCTTTTCGCGAGTCGTACCGACGTATATATTTACGCGGCTCAAGATTCGTGACCTGAAAAGTTTTAAATTCCTCAGGAGATGATGGCGGTGTTGTAAGCTGAGAGGTTTTCACCAATGCAGTAATTAACTCCTGAAACTCCGTCAAAATATCCGGCGGAAACGTTACCTCAGTCAGCGGCACCGCATTATTTTGTTGCCAGACATACTCCAGTATTTCATTTATTGAATGACCAATTGCCGAAATCGCGCCAATACCGGAAATAGCGACGCGCTTTCTGTTATACGTTGTAACCGGAACCGAACCAGGAAGAGTACTAAGGATCATGCTGCAATTATTTCCACCGAAAGCGTAATTATTTTTCATAAACAGATTGATCGATTTTTTTCTAAAGTGGTTTGGTACATAATCCAAATCACATCCGGGACGCGGCGTTGAAAAATTCAGCGTTGGTAAAACCTGACTCTCTGGCAATGTCACAAGACAGGCAATCAACTCCACAATACCAGCGGCACCGATATTGTGTCCTATATAAGATTTAGTCGAACTCACAAGAAGGTCTTTTGCATTGGCAAAGACCTTTTTCATCGCAAGCGTCTCAATCCTATCGTTGGCTTCCGTACCGGTACCGTGCGCATTAATATAATCAATCTGTTCAGGTGCTACACCGGCATTTTCCAGCGCTTTCAACATCGCTATAACCGCGCCATTGCCGCGTGGATCCGGCCCCGTTTCGTGATAAGCGTCGCACGACGTTGCATAAGAAAGAATTTCACCATAAATTTTTGCGCCCCGTGCAAGCGCATGCTCATACTCTTCCAGAACAATCGCCCCGGCACCTTCGCCGATGGACATGCCCGGGCTGGCTGAAAAAGGGGTGCAGGATTCGGGATGCATCACGTTCAGGGCAAAAAATCCGGCAAAGGTCGGCAAATAGATAGGCTCAGTTCCGACAACCAGCATCGTCTTGCTCTTCTGACTCTGGATGTAATCAAACGCAAATCCCAGCGCGTTGGGGCTGGCAGTACAGGCTGTAGCTACCAATTCAGTACCCCCTTTCAGGCCCAGCAATGTTGCCACACTTGAACAACATGAAGAAAAACCGCCGGAATAGATGGACTTACGCAACGAGAAATCATTTATACGCTGTTCGAAAAGCGGTAAAAAGGCCTCCGTCCCTGCAGAAGACACGCCTACTATTAAACCTGTTTCATTAAGAATTGCCGGGTTATTTAGCAAATTTGCTTGCGTTAATGCATCTCTGCCAACTTTGTAGGCCCAGAGCGCAGCATTATCGAGAATATCAACGGTTTCTTGTTCCAGACCGGAATAATTAACCGGCATGCGTACTTCAGCCGCGCGGGCATTGTCAAACCAGGCTGAAAAACGCTCACTTTTTTTTACCGCACACTTTTTTTCAAGCAGCGCGCGTTTGAAATCATCAATATTATCAGCAAGAGAAGACAATATTCCTGCTCCGGTAATCACGACACGTCGGCGTTTTGTTTTCATCATTATACCTTGTATTACCAAATGGCATCCCTGTTCTGATAATATCTAAAATAATTACCAGCGATTATTTCACGCCAAATTATTATTCAGTTCAGTGGTTATTTTTCTTAGCAAGAAAATTTTTAAATTTCGATGCATCAATAAAACTGTGCGCAACCGGGTTAACAAACATGCTCAGATTGTTCAGAAAAGGCAAATTCGCTGTTCTGGCTGACACGGGGCCGTTTGCCGTATGCAGCGTAAAACCTTCAATATCTGAACATGCATATTGCTTATCCATTAATGCCAGCGCAACAAATGAATTGAGTGCTGGTGAAAATACAGATCGGATAATAGCTCCGACATTGTTATTGCCAGCAAAAACATTATCGCCCTTTTGAATAACATCTGATATGCGTGTCGGTTTAACCCCTACAAGTTTACGGCCTGCTTTCAGGCAAGATAATTTCTCCACGGCTTCTTTACCGATAAAGTTTTCCTTATCATATTGGATGGCCCACTGTAACTGTAGTTCCACAGGATTACGTGAAAACGCCGCATATATGTTTTCATCCCATCCGGTATTCTCAACACGCACAATCTTTTGATAATCCAGCCCACCGGCTTTCAATAAGTATTTCTGACCAACAGTCAGCAGATGTAACCAATGTTGAGCTAACAGATTCTGTTGCCCAATCATCAGATAGGCAAATTCTCCATGCTTACCACAACGAAATACCAGCAGGCCATCATCTTCATACATGAATTCAAAAAAGGGCAGTCCTATAATATCATAGCCATAAATTTCAGTCATGACCTCCCAGGCATATGGACCTTCAAGTAATATTGCCCCCCAGTCATCCTCATCCATAGATTTTATTTCAGGAACATTTTGTATGTCTAAGTTCTCTGCTCTGGCAATTATGCCATTTAATAAATCAATAATATCAAATGCAGACAAATTCTCAGAAAGAATAAAATATCCATCTGCAGTACAGAGTACGTAAATATCACCACGGATTAAGCCATTTTCACTCAGTACAAGGGAGTAAATCCCTTGCTCATCGCGAATAACAGAAACATCGGCTGAGGCTAAATAATTCACCAGAATCCATGCATCTTCACCCATAACACTGACAATGGCCATGTGGGAATAATCAATAAGAAGTACGTTCTCTCTTACTGCACGATATTCAATATCAGGCTCATGATATGCTGACGGTACTGCATGATTATTATATACCCCCATCCGGGCATTTCTTTCTATGTGCAAATCATAAAGAGATGTCATATTGCAACCTTATTGAAAGGATAGTTAATTAAACCGCTGACCTTTTTTCGAGAATAAACGATGCCAGGCTATTAATAGTTCGCATATATGACGGATCATCACTTTCGTTGATCTGGATATCAAATACTTTATCTAAAAGCACGATTATTTCTGTAGCATCAACAGAATCAAGCTTCAGCCCATTGCCAAAGAGTGCAGTGTCATCGTCAATCTGTTGAATTTCTCTTTGAATATTGAGCCTCAGAATAACTTCAGTTTTAAGTTTCATAATAATATTCTGACGTTCTTCTATTTTCTTCAAAATATCAGTCATCTTTCCATCCCCTTACTGGATGACTTTACTTCACGATAATTAATAATCGAACCATGGCTAATCTGTTTTTTATCGACGTACGCCGCCACCGAATAATGTTTAAAACCATGTGGATCCGAAAAGGTCAATTCACTCGTGACATCAACAGTATCGCCAGGATAAACGATACCCTTAAATTTTAAATTTTGTGCAGCTAACACGCCGCGAACATTGATTCGCTGGTGCTGAATAATATCCATCATAGCGCGCTCGTGCATACGCCTGCTGATATCGCGTAGCGATTTAAGTTCAATATCATGGCGCTGATGATAAAGAGTGCAAATATCTGTCAAAAATGACAAATACTCACTTGCCTGGCCAAAAATTTCAGAGATCAATGTACCTGGCATAATAGGATCATCCGGGAAATGTCCTGCAAGCCATGGTTCATTATAACTGATATGTTTAGCAACCTTCACATAGCCCTTATCGCCATATTTATAATCTTCAATTCTATCGACCATAATTAAAGGCTGCCGCCAGCCGCCCATACCCAGAAAATGCTTACACGGTATCGAGTATCTGGACATAATTCACCGCATAACCAAGCCACCATCAATAACGATGGTTTGGCCGACAATATAACTTGAGGCGGTCGAGCTTAAGAAAACGATGGTGTTAGCGACTTCATAGCACGTTCCCATGCGTTTCAGAGGAATCGTTTGTGTTACTTCGCGCACCACCGTTCTGGCAACCTTCCTGACCATTTTTGATTCAATCATCCCTGGCGCAACAGCATTGACGCGAATTCCTCTCGGCGCCATCTCTGCAGCTAATGTTCTGGTAAACGAAAGGACGGCACCTTTCGAGGCACTATAATTACCTTGCCCAACACTGGGTATTATCGCAGCGACCGAAGCAATATTAATTATCGCTGGTTTTTCAGCAGCGTTTAAAAGCATCAACATCTCTTTGGTCAGACGAAAAATGGCGAGCATATTAATATTCATGACCTCGCTAAAATCATCAATGCTCATACTGGCAAAAAGGCCATCTTTAACAATGCCGGCATTATTCACCAGTACATCAATTTTTCCAGCCACCTTCGACAGATAATTTCCCAATGCCGCTATCATGGTGGGTTCGAGAAGATCGCACTGAATAACATGCAAATTCTGTCCGCAGGGATGCTCTTCCTTTAATTGATGTAACTCTGCCTGGTTTGATTTATAGAGTGCGTAAACACTGCATTGCTGTGCTAAAAAACTTTCGCATATTGCCACTCCAAGGTCGCCACTTGCGCCGCTAATCAGAACAGATTTGCCGATAAGATCTTTATATTTATACATTTCAATATACACTGTCGGTTATGTGATAATTGTCACCGCAATAGCATGGGTGCGGCAATGAGAAATGCTCAGTGAAACTTGAGTTATATTATGTTCAGCAAATATTTCTTTTAATCGTCCAGTCAAATTAAAGGCGGGACGACCATATCGATCATGATAAACTTCAATATCATGGAACCTAATGCCATCGCGGAAACCATAACCAATCGCTTTTACCACCGACTCTTTTGCTGCCCAGAAACCAGAAGCGCGTTCAAAAACAGACACGGCAGCGTTGATTCTTATAATTTCTTGTGGCGTAAACACACGTTGCAGGAAGTCCATTTTCCAGTTAGAGACTGCCCGGCTTATACGTGCAATTTCAACGATATCTGTCCCCACACGAACCATTATTCCACCCTGGAATCAGAGCTGGTAACTAAAATTAAAATTCACCATCAATTTATCAACATCAAGATATTGCGGATAAATAACCGGCGCCGTTACTGAAAAATCATAAGCAAGATCCATAATTAACCCTTTGATACCCACAGCCATGCCCATTATTCGATTATGCGAATGTGACGCGAATGAGTATCCATCAACATAAGTTTGCCCATAATCAGTCCCAAGATATAACTCGATATCTTTGTATCCGGTAATGAATCCCAGAGTATTTCGTAAAAAGAACCCCCTATTACCGTCAAGCCCACTGCTGTTCTCAAAACCACGTACTGTCCAACGATTGCCTATGGCAAACTGATCCTGAATTGTTAAGGCATGTTTAGAATATTGTGTGCCAATATTAGCTTCATAATATATCGGATAAGGTACAAGAGTAATCCACTTCAGATAATGTGCATACAAGCTCCATATCTGACTTTGCGTATTAACATCACCAGATATCATATCCGGTGTTTTTTTTCCGCCTAATAACGTTAAAAAGCGTTGCCAGAGAAAAGTTGAATCAAATACACCATCCGTAATCTTTTCTTTATAATTCACCGCCAGGCGTATATTCCCCATATCACGTTTCTGTAGAGCCAGTTCAATATCGTCAAGCGTATAAGTCGACTTTCTTCTTAAAAACTCCGCGCTGCCCGTAACTTTTTTATTGCTGTCTCGATAAAGCGTACGGGAACCTTTAACACTCAAATACTTATTATTACCCGTATAGTTAAGATTTAAATCAGCGATATAGATAGGTTGCTGTGATTTACTCTGACTATAGAATAATTCGTACTCCCAGTATCCAATCGGCACACTATAATAAGCACTGAAGTTTTTATAATTTCGTGTAGCACTCGTTGTGCCAGCCAGATAAAAAATATCATTCAACTTTGTCACATTGTAGAGATAAGTAGTAGCGCTTAACAGCTGTCGCCCTGTGCTTTCATCACCCCAATTATTCCATGCGGTATGAAAATCCCATAAAGTTGTACGATTCGTATCTATTACAATATTACTATACCCCTGTCTTTCACCCGGTACAATATTTATTTTAACATTAACCCCTGGTGTTTTTTGAATATTCTCCAACCCTTGCTCAACATTTCTTATATTGAGTATATCCCCACGAGTAAAGGGTAATATCCAGCCATTAATCTCATGATTAGTGATAACGACATTTTCTATACGTCCGGGTATCACACGGAAAACTAATTGTTGCCTTAATAAATCCTGAGAGGGTGTTTCGACACGCGTCGTAATAAACCCTGCGTTTATGAAGTAATCCTGTATCAGAGCTGCAACTGCTTCAATACCCTGCACGCCAAGACATCGACCTTCTACTATTCGTTTCATATTGTCAGTAATGCTGTTATCGAGAAAATCATTTTCAATTACCAGTTTTTTTATCACATAACAGCGGTCTTCTTCAGGTAACTTCATGTCATCCGGATTTTTGTTTTCTGCACTTGAGAAAATATCTTTTTTCTTTATATTATTTTCGCGAAAAATATTTCTGTCGTTACGCTGCTGCTCTTTTATCAGTTGGTTTAGTTGCGTATCAGCAATAACTCTAAAACTCAAAAACAAAAATGTACTAATCATAAAAAATGGTGAGAATATTTTCATTAACTATCCTGGCCATGTCAAAGCAGCAGCAGAGCCGCTGCTTTTTTAACGTGATTAAAGCCCTATGATTCTACCGCTACTGTTAATTTTTTCGGCGTTTATCTGCAACCCATTTCTTCCGCCAAGAAGCGCATTTGCACCACTATTGGTAATTATTTTTGCACTCACCTCTGCTTTACCCTGGGTATAGATATTGCTGTAATTATAAATATTGCCTTGGGCATTTACCGTTAAATTATCAGTTGCAACAATATTCCCAAGATTTTTTATATCTTTTTTCACGTCAACGAGAGTTTCTTTACCTGAAATATTACCACCCGAAGCATTACTTATGCTATTTTCCGTCTTAACCGTTAACACGCTACCTGCTGCAATATCCCGATAATTCGTCAAGGTACCTTTTGTTGTTAACGTTAAATCACTTACGGAACTAATAGCATTATAATTAACAAGAGCACCATTGATATTAACTGATGAAGCTTCTTTACCACTGATCCAACCATAGTTAGTAAAATTACTGCCAATTTCTAACAGCATTTTCTTGTCGGACGCGATAACACCTGTCTCGTTATTATCGATAAGCGAACCTGAACTGCTGTTCTGCAAACTAGCTGTTGTAATGATCAGGTTTCCGCCACTATACAGCGTAGAGTAATTATTGCTTAATTTTTTAGCTTTGATGGTAGTGTCACTACCGGCGACCAATAGTGCACGATCGCTTGAAAGAGTTTCCTCTATATTCATCGTCAGCGTTCCGGCCTCTGAGATAATTCGACTATAATCGTTATCCAGATTTTTTGCCGTTATATCGACACTTGCGCGTGCGACTAACCCGCCTGGTTGGCCTGATATATTAAAATATTTCCCATAGACACTGCCAAAACTGTCGCCATGGCGATTATTAACATCCGCTGCGTTAATGGTAAGTTTTTTATCGGCAACCATCAGGCCATAACTGTTGTCCAGCGTCGACGTGGAAGAAATGTTTATATTTTGTCCTAATATCATTCCACCATTATTATTCAGACGGTTAACCTTCATTTCAATATCACCGTCTTCTGCGCGTATAGCACCGATATGATTATCGAAAGTTCCGGCTATATCAATATTGACACCCTTATCACCCATAACAAAACCCGCATAGGTACCATTATCAAATGAGTTAGCACTCACAGAAATCGTTCCGTCAGATAATATCGCCCCGCACGAATTATCGATAGCACCTCTACCAACCAGTGATATATGCTGACTGGCTGTAATTTTGCCCTGATTATTTTTAAGCGTGCCTGCGCTCAGTACAGATACATTTTGATTTGACGTGATCTGCCCATCGACGTTATAAAGCGTACCTTTACTTTCAAGATCAATATTGCCACTGGATGCCATTTTTCCCTTCTTGTTATCCAGTGTGTTAGCTTTTATACGAATACCACCTCCTCCCGCCAGAACACCAAGCGAATCAGAACTTATTGCATCCGCCGTTATGTTATTGCTGTTTGTGAAGGTACGGGCAGCAGCAATTTGTATATAGCCGTTTTTTGTACGCAACAAACCTTTGTTATTGTCGACATCGTTGTTGCTATCCAGCTCGATACTCTCATCCGCTTCGATAGCACCTTTAACATTATTTACAGTGGTGGCATATGCGCGCACATTTTGCCCGTATATCTGCCCTCCGTTGTTATTAAGCGTGCCAGTTTGCAGTGTAACGGTCTTCCCTTCCATGCCAACCGTCTCACCTTTTCCGGTATTGGTTAGCGTTTTATTATTGGTATTTATAGCAAGCTCACCGCCAGCAGCAACTCTGCCATTGATATTATCAAAAGCTCCACTTACCAATGAAATGTCCGTACCGGCAACGATTTCACCTGCCCGCGCATTGTTAATTGTATTTTTGTTTGTATCGATTGAGATGTTATCCAGACTGGCTATTTTTCCTGTAACATTATCCAGCGTGCCGTTTGTTTTAAGCTTAATAGCAGCAAGAGATTTCATTTCTCCATTGCTATTTATTAGCTTGCCATTGCTATCAATTTGAATTCCCTCAGCTCCTCCTGCAACAATACCTGCGTTGCGTACTCCAACACCATTTTCAGTACTAATCAGACTGATACGATTGGCGTACATTCCCCCGAGCTTTGAGACATCGACTCCATAGCTACTTTTGAGCCCCTGAGCTTTTACTTCGCCCATTATTTCTGTTTTCGTATTGACATAATTATTTCCGGCAACCACAGTAAGCTTGTCTGTATTAATTACGCCATTAACAACCACTGCCCTTGCCAGAATCTCAGTTGGTGAAGCACTCTGTAAACTCCCTAAGTTCACTTTACCACCATTAACGGAATAACCTTTCAGAATTCCGTTTTCAATATCGGGTTTACCCGTCGTTAGGGTAGATTTTTCGGTATTGATGAAACCGCCACTCTGCATCGTAATGCCATTTGGGTTTGCAATAATAAGATGGGCTTTATCTCCGGCTACTTCCATCATGCCATCCAGCGTACTCTGCTTTTTGGATATCACTTCATTCAAAATAACTTTTGCAGTGCCTGTTGCCAGATTTTTATTACCAGCGATGTTTCCGGCAAGCACCGTAGCAATATCTTTTTGACTGTTATTAAAGATCAGTCCGTTTCTATCCACATTAAAATCTTCATAAATATTATGCGATATGCCATTGCTATTAGCTGCATTGATATCTACTACTGCCACACCATTAACAATGGTCGTCACACCCTTATGTACAGCGATATTTTCTGCCTGAACCATAAACGGCAAGGATAGAAAAAAGGAGGTGGCTACCGGATTAAGCCTGATTAATCCATATTTTACTTGTCTGCTTTTCATTTTTACCTGCTAACGACCAGAGTTGTTATCACGCCAGGAGCTGCTGAGATGAGAATTTTCCATAGTCACCGGATAAATTTATCTCTTCAGGCCATCCACTGGCCACGTGTTAATGACCGTCAAATGCTTAAGTTCTACATAAACGTTTTCAACCTACGACCTGCCCCCTGATTAGGTACATTGTTGTTGATACGCTTCATACCGTATTCCACATACGACAGTAAGACATGTTTTGCGTATAAATAGACCATATTTACCTGCCAACGTTTGCATGCATGCCTTGTAAAACCGATTAGCGAATTTCTCAGTCAAGATATTTCACTAGCTTACAGGGCCTCTATATAGTGAAGTCTTAATGTCGAGTGTTACAGCTACCGCTAAAATTCCGGTTCAGTATTAACGACGGGACATGCAAAAAAAAGTGAATTGATCTTAAAACGCTTTGTAAGAATATTTATTGAAAAAACAGGGTGCATAAATTACCAAAAGCTTTTTTTCCAGCAGCTTAGGAGCGACTTACGTTTGTCACCCTTATCGGTCTGGCAAGAAGCTAAAACCATTAGCCTGGCATTATTAAATGATAATTGGTTGCGCATAACGATTAATCTTAATCGATTACATTCCGCACGTTAACAATATGTTAGTGTCTGCGAAGTTAACTTTCCCCTTCACTAATGCATTAGATTTACGCTCTCCTTAAAGGGGGTCAACCTGATCATCCGCTCTGTCCTGGCTGGAAACGTCTCTTAATGTAAGGCGCTTTATTTTCACACTCCACTTTAATAAAACATTCAGCTTCATATCTTACATCATCATTTTTTCGGAAAGATATTTCCTCCATAACAGACCTCATAGCAACATATCTTAAATAATCACATCTGCTGAAAAATTATTGTCACCCATATGTATATTAAACGTTAAATTCAAGCATTAACAAATTGAAAAGAAAGAAAAAAATAATTTAACATATCAAGAACATTCTTTATTTCATCTCGTTAGCATATTTTTTTACTAACTGACGTGCGTTACCGCTGGTAATCTCACTGCCGGAAAACAAGTTGTCAGAAATGTACACAAGGTATGACCTGTTATTTATAAAATTAACAGTGCCTTTGATATTAGCAGTGCACAGGCTCGTATTTACGTGCTATTTAGAAAATACTGTTATGCCTTTTTGCATTTTGACATTTTTATATGTAATACGTCAGAAGCTTGCGCGTATGTATTTTGCTGCGCTTACGCTTCCAGCATGGTATTAAACCAGGCTTAAGTATCCTATCTAATATTGTTAGGTGTATTATTATGAAAAGTAATGTGTTAGCTATTGCTTTACTCTCTTCATTAGGCATCGGTTCATCTCAAGCTGCCGGCATCGTTTCGCAAGCCGTCGCCACATGGTCTGCGGCTGCTAAAAAAGATACTACCAGTAAATTGGTGGTTACACCTTTAGGAAGCTTATCCTTCCAGTATGCGGAGGGTATTAAAGGTTTTAACTCGCAAAGGGGGTTATTTGATGTTGCTATCCAGGGGGACACGACGGCGACAGACTTTAAATTAACGTCGCGTCTGGTTACCAATACCTTGACTCAACATGATGGTTCCGGCTCCACACTAAATGTAGGCGTGGGATATAACGGAAAAGAGTTAACGACTTCCAGCGATGTTTCGATGATCGATACTGCCTCACATACCTACGGCGGTAATTTAAGTGCATTAAGCAATGGTTTTAACTCCAGTAGCCGAGTTACGGCGCAGGATGGTTTTACTTTCTCAATTATCAATGGCACAAGTGATGGTACTACGCCGATAACCGATTTGAGTAAGTTGCCGGAAGGTATCTGGAGCGGTGATGTCAGTGTTCAGTTCGATGCAACATGGACTACAACACCTTAAGTAATATTACAAAGCAGGAGGTTTTTTACGCTCCTGCTTATTCATTGGTATTTCCATGAAAAAATCAATTCTGGCAATAAGCTTTTTATTAAGCTCCATTGCGCCTGCGTATGCACTGGATGTTGGTGAAATTTCCTCGTTCATTTACAGCGATCAAGTCATGCTCAGTAAAGAAGTCAAAAACACGACTAAAATGGGGCGCCTGATTAATATCAAGGTAGAACGGATTTCCAATCCTCAGACTAGTGGGAGGTCAATCCCCATGGAGAGTAAGGATGAGATATTACTCTCACCTAATAGTTTATTATTACCTGCAAATAGTGCTGAAATTATTCGATTCTATTATCACGGACCGGAAGATGATAAAGAGAGATATTATCGTATATTCTGGACAGACCAGGCGCTAAGTACTTCTGAGTCAAACGATGCATTACGAAACGCGATTGCTACCGCCTCTGCACGTATTAGTACCATCCTGGTTGTTTCACCCCGTAAGGTAAATTATGACTATCAGTACGCGAATGGAAAAATCACAAATACCGGTAATGCAACCCTACGTGTCATTGCTTACGGTCCTTGCCTGAAACCGGTTAGTGGTGAGGAGTGTAAGGAAAATTATTATCTCATGCCCGGCACGGCCCGCGCCTTTACGCTGGTTGATGTCTCAAAACAAAATGGCAGAGTCGCCACATGGCAAGCGGATCATTTCCTTCCCGTTAAATAATGCCGTATGTCGTAAGTCATTATGGTGTGCGTATCGTGGAAAATAACATTTTAAAACTATTTGTTACATTTGGCGTAATTATATTTGCGGTTTCAGAAGATGCACATGCTAATACTCAGGTCGTTCATCAAATCGGTGGCGTAATTATCCCTGAAGCTTTTAGCAATGCGCTACGTGATAGTATGTCAATCCCCCTTTATTTACATTTAGACGGTTCAAATGAAACACAAAATCAGCAACGCATTGGTAGCGCATCTATTTTACTTGATGATACTAAGTTACGGGTTCATTTAATCAGACTGGAAGATAAAGAAGGCAACGCTTCATTAAATGAGCAAACACGAAATGAATTAACTGAATTGTCAAACACGCCCTTTGATAAAAACTTTAAAATATCCCTGACGCCAGATGCATGGCTGCAATTAAACTTTCGTCAACTGACATTGCACCTGGTTATCCGTCGGCAAGCCCTGACAACCGTTTTACGTCCGCGCGGCGAGGATATTGGCAAGTCCAGTGCAGATAGCCTGAGCAGCACGCTCAATTATAATATTGGCGCCTATAGTAACCGGATGCGCAATGGCGGCGGCAGCACGTCGAGCAGCTATCTTGCGCTCAATAACGTTACTGCTTTACGTGAACATCATGTCCTACTGGACGGCACCTTGTATAGCCTGGGCACCCCTGCTCAGCAAGCCGACATATATAAAGCGATGTACGAACGCGATTTTGCCGGTTATCGATTTGCCGGAGGAATGCTTGATTCATGGAATTTGCAGTCGCTCGGTCCAATTACCGCTATCTCTTCAGGACAGATTTATGGTGCATCCTGGGGGAATCAGGCAAATTCCACCGCATTTGATAACACCAACTCAGTCACCCCAGTCATTGTTTTTCTTCCGGCGGCCGGTGAGGTTCAGCTCCGTCGTGACGGTAAATTGCTGAGCGTACAAAACTTTGCCATGGGCAATCATGAAGTCGACACACGCAGCTTACCCTACGGTATTTATGATGTTTCCGTCGAAACCATCGTCAATGGCCGGGTCGTGAGTAATAACATTCAACGTATCAATAAGCTTTTTTCCCGCGAGCGAGGTGCCGGTATACCCCTTATCTGGCAGATCTGGGGGGGAGAAATGCATCTGGAAAGCTGGTCTCAAGAGAATGGTGATATCCACCCGGCGAAAAATACTGTACTGGCAGGTATTTCAGCAGCGGGTGGCATCCAGGCGCTGAACTGGGCGGCTTCAAGTTACCACTACAATGCAGTGACAGTCGGTGAGATGCATTTTTCCTGGCCGGTCTCGGAATATTTCAGTCTGAGTACGCAGAATATGGCCGCGACTGACCACTCCTGGAGTGCAATTAGCAGTCTCAGCGTCTCGCTCCCCGGCGGCTTCAGCTCCTTATGGTTAAGTCAGGAAAAAACCGTTTTTCATCCCAAAATACGCCGTAGCAGCGCCAATACCCGTGCAGTGGGTGCTTCGCTTAACCTGAATTTCTTATGGTCAAAACTCGGCACCCTCTCCGCCAATTTTAACGACGATCGCCGCCATAACACGCATTATTATACCGCTGATTATACGCAGTCACTTTTCAATGGAAAATATGGTTCGCTTGGGCTTCGTGCTGGTCTTCAACGCTATAACAGCGGTTATGATTACAGCGCAACGAATACGCAAAAATATATTGCGCTGGACTTTACTCTTCCTCTTGGCAACTGGTTTCGTGTCGGGATGACAAATCAGAACGGCTATACCATGGCGAACCTTTCTGCCCAAAAACAATTGAGTGACGGCATTATTCGTACCGTCGGCGCTGACCTTTCCCGCACGATAGCAGGAGATGCTGGTGACAATGAAACATTAAGCGGCGGCGTATGGACGAAGTACGACACGCGCTATTCATCCGGGACGTTAAATATTAATAGCGGGGCCGATGGCTACCTGAATGCCAACCTGACATCCAGCGGCAGTCTCGGCTGGGAGGGAAAAAACATCGGCGCCAGCGGCAGCAGTGAAGGAAATGCCGGGGTCATTTTCCGCACGGATGTTGAAGATGACGGCAGGCTTACCGCCAGGGTAAATGGGCGCGCATTTCCGCTGACAGGCAAACGGAACTATTTATCGCTTGAACCCTATAAGCACTATGAAGTTGAGATCCAGAATTATAAGGATTCCCTTGATAGTTACGACATTGCAAGTGGAAGAAAAAGCCATATTACGCTTTACCCTGGTAATGTGGTGCTAATAAGCCCGGAGGTTAAACAGATGATAACGGTTTCCGGGCGCATCCATGCCGAAGATGGCACGTTGATTACCAATGCTCGCATCAATAATCACATTGGCCGCGCCCGCACAGACGAACATGGTGAATTTGTCATGGATATTGATAAAAAGTTCCCGACTATAGATTTCACGGCCGAGAACAATAATAGTTGCGAAGTAAATTTGCAGGTCAGTCATGCGAGGGGGGCTGTCTGGGTCGGTGATATTGTTTGCCAGGGCCTGAAAACTTATGTCACCAGAATGCCTGCCGGAGCCCATCATGAAGGGTAAAAATGCTTTCCTGGTTTGCCTTATTCTCCTGGTTTTTATCCCACATGCTTTGCAGGCTGCAGTCAACAAAACGGTATATGGTGATGCGCCAACTCGCCAATATGTTTTCGTTGAAAACGATACAGATGACAATTTCTTTGTTACGCCCGGCGGGGAATTAAACCCCCGCTTAACAGGTTCAAATCGCTGGACAGGCCTGCAGTACACCGGCACAGGCAGTATCTATCAGGAAAGTCTTGGATATATCGACAATGGCTACAATATTCTTCTTAAAGATAACAGCAAGTTTGATATGTGGATGGAAAGCGGCCCGGTGACATATCCAATGCGAGGGTTACGCTGTATTAATTGGTACCCCGGATGCGATATCGCCACCAGCCTTATTCCTCCTGCCACCACCGATGAGCAAGGTTTTTATGGTGTCAGTACGGGTGTCGGCGGTAATAAATGGATGCACGGCATGCTGACAGACGCTTTTTATCAGTATATGAATACACTGCCTGTCGGAGGCAATTTTACCGTTATCCTTAATGGTTGCCAGACCAAAGAAAATTATAATGCCCAGGCCGGGCAACGTTGTAAGGATATGAACTCAGGCGAGTGGTATGTGCGTAAAGTTTCTTTTACCAAAGGCGCTCATATGAAGTTTTTCAATACCAATGCACTCTCTGAAGTATTTATAGACAGTAATGGTAAACCCACATTAGGTGAAGGCAATCAAGGGTGCGTGATTCAATTTATTGGCACGGAGAGTGGATTATCGTGCGGGATGATGAGTTACACGCTGAACCATAATGGTTTAAGCAATACCTCAATCCATGTTTTCCCTGCGCTTAACCATGCTGGTCTGGCAGCAGCGATAAAATCCGGTGATATGCAATTCAGTCTTGACGGAAAATCCTGGAAAAAAATGAGTGGCGTTTCTACTTATTATACCTTCAATGATATGAAAGGTGGCTATACCATGTTCCTTTTTCTTTCTAATAATTTTTTCAAGAAAATGGTCGATCTGGGCATAAGCGATAGTAATACGCGAGAATTATTTAATTTTCGCCTGAATAATACCACAACACCTGAATCAGGCTGGTACGAGTTTTCAACATCGAGGCAGCTTATCATTAAACCACAGGATTTTAGCGTCAGTATTGTCTCAACCGATTATACCCCCAACCCGCACCGTAGCGGTGAAGTGGGTCGCGAAGAACCGCCGCTTGATTTTGACTATATTGTTACCACCAGCGGCAAAACGGCAGCCGATGAAGTACTAATTAATGTTACCGGCCCAACCCAAACCATGAGTGGTCGTCCCTGGTGTATTTTTAGTTCTCCGGATGGTTTAACCCGTGTTCCCTTCCCTGGCTTATTAATCTTTACTACACAAAATAGTGTTAATAAGACACATGATGTTGGCTGCGACGGCCAGTGGCGTGATATGACCGATGCGCTATGGGTCAGTACGCCATGGTCTGATTCTAATGGCAACACAGGTCTGATGAATAAATCGACTGTCCGATTCTCAATTCCTATGGATTCTCCCGAATCGCTTAAAACCATCAATAATGCCAGCTGGTACGGCGAAGTCAGCGCATCCGGAGAAATTAACGTTAAGGCAACATGGCGCAATGTTCGATAAAAAGCTCATCTGGATCGTTTGCTGTCTGGTAGCCTTTTTTAGCGCACCCGCATCAGCAATTTATCTCGGCAATCTCACGTTCTCCATGCCCGCGAAAAGTAGCATGGTAACCCGTTATGTGGTGAACAATAATAAAGAGGCCCGGGTTTACCGGGTCATGTTGCGATCGATTGATAAGCCAGGAGAAGATGAGGTTAATATGCGACCGAAGGATGGTGAAATTCTCTACTCACCGCGACAAATAACGCTCCAGCCAGGCGAAGGGGATTTTTTTAAATTCCATTATCATGGTCCCGAGGATGATAAAGAGCGTTATTATCGCGTCTACTTCCAGGAAATTCCCGCGCAAAATCGCACGACTCATCGTGCAGAAAACAGCGCCGTAAGCATGATGCCTGTTATTGTTATGCAAACTATTCTTGTCGTTCGCCCGCGCAAGATTAATTTCCGCTGGGAGTACGATAAGATGGGGAGCGTAATTAAGAATACGGGTAATACATGGTTTAAATTACTGCTTAAACCGCACTGCGATGCCACAGAAGAGGAAAGTGATGCGTGGTATATGCGGCCTGGAGATGTGTTACGTCAGGACAGTGTCCGGCAGGCTGAAAATATTTTCATAATATATAATGAAAAATTTATAAAAGTTACCAATACATGCATTTAATCTCTTAATTGTTGATAAATACGGGCTGCTTTTAATCCCATGTAAGCTTCAGCTTAAGCGTACAAACCATCAAAACAGTGACCTTCGGTGCTGAATTTAATCCGTATCGCGCAATGCAAAACCAGGCTTGTTAATAATAAGGCAATTAATCATTCACAATAATTTTTTACGACTGCCGGGTGGTTTCATGTAAAAAGAATGGTAATTAACTCACTGATATGTTGAAATAAATAACTGAGCTGTATTCATACTGGAATTTGCACGACTAAAAGGAACATAGCCGCTGGCTGCGTCGTAATAGATATGCAATGGAATATCAACGATAACATTGAATTCAGACCGGACGAGAAAAAACTGATTTCAGTGAATAACCCTGAAATAAACGTCACGCTCACGACTCCTGCCAGTCGGTGCCTTCTTCTGTTACTTGAGGCCTCTCCCGATATCGTGCTTCAACAGGATTTTTTCAAAAAGGTCTGGGAAGAAGAAGGAATGCTTGTGCCCACCAATACACTTTATCAGAACATTTCAATTGTTCGTCGGGGATTGCGCGCTGTTGGTGAAACAGACCGACGCTTGATCTCAACCATTCCAAGAAAAGGATTTCAGATTGATAGTAGCGTTAAGATAGCAAAAAAATCAGACGCTGAAGCAAAACAGAGCGCGGCAGAGGTTGAAACCGGCCATATCGAAAAGGAAACATTATTTCTTGAATCCGGTGCTCCTCCTGTAGCATTTCCCGCATTGACGGAAGTGTTTAAAGCGCCAGCGAAAGATCAAGCGTATCACCGAGGATGGTGTTTGCCACTGCTGGTTATTTTTATCGCCTTTACCACCGGCGCATTTGCAACCTGGTTTTTATGGCATATCGATGATACGCCTGCTTTTTTTAATAATTATACTCTCGCAGAATCCGATAATGGTTGCTATTTCTACGTCAAGGATGACAGTCACGATAACAAAAGCAACTACCTAAGATATAAAACATTAATTAAAAATTCGGGTTTGAATTGCAAAAGCTATCCATGGATTTATATGCCAACGTCCAAAACCTTCCCTACTCTGGCAGCAATAATTTGCCGCCATAAATACACAATCGCATCAGCACCAGGATGTATTACACTCTATTTCAGGGGAGCCAACAGTGACTAAAACCAAAATCATTTACCTTGCTTTTGTGTTTCTTGTTACTGGCGCTGCGGCAACATACTTAAGCCTGACGCTCTCTTCCAGACGGCAGTATACGGGTGAGTGTACTGCGTCTGTCGTTGTTTTTTACAAAGACATCCGTGCAAACATGACTTTTGACTTTATGTACAATGAAAAAAAACAGACAGGCGTTATTTCTATTAGCGGTAATTATTCACAAAATAACCATTTTCAGGGAACCATCCGTCGGGATGTGTCCTATGTATGGACGGAGAATAAAGATACCTACAACTTTATTTCCACTCGTGTTAATAAATTCGAAAATATCGAAACCGTGCCAGATGAACTTATCGCGATGGTTTTACCCGATTTTTATGTCTACCCGGACAAGCGCATAAATTATACTATTCAAACGCAAGGAGAAAGCGGCTTTTTATTTTTAATTGGCAAACGCCCTCTTTTTTATTGCGCCCGTTAACCCCTCAATAAATTATTTCCTTGCTGGCGTGAAAATAACTAAGTTTTGCGCCAGCAAGGTTAGGCTTAAAGTAACTCCAGAAATCGTGAAATAATAGCCGAGCGATCAAATTTGCGCCATACCAGTGCCACTGAGGTATTCAGCTTCGCATCACTTATACGATGGTAAGTCAATTCCGGGTGATTGAAACACAGCATTGACTCCGGCAACACTGTAAAGCCAAACCCGCCCTGCACCATGCTAATTGCCGAACGAATCTGCGGTGCAGCTTGATTATTTTCCACATTAATTCCAGCGTTTTTACACACCTGACAGATCAATTTATGAAGACCTGGCGCCTCTTCCTCCGGGAACAGAATGAAAGGTGTATCAATAATATCAGAAAGTTTGATTTTATCTTTCATCGCAAGGGCATGAGATGAATGCAGCGCAACGCCCATTGCTTCTTCACCGATCACATGAAAATTAAAGTTTTCATCTTCTTCAACTGGCAAACGTATAAAAGCCGCATCCAGTTTTTCACTTTCTAAATCATTCAATAATGTTGCCGTATTATCTTCCTTTAAGCGTAAACTTACATCCGGATAGTTATATTTATAGTTACGCAATGATGGAAATACTTTTGAGAAAAATACAACTGAGCTGTCTATTCCTAAAGAAAATATGCCATTTACGCCCCGTGCAATACCTTTTGCCTTAATTAATGCGCTATCCGCAAGATTGAGTATCACGCATGCATCTTTATAAAATACCTTACCTGCTTCGGTTAATTCCACACCCCGACCTGAGCGATTAAATAACTTTGTCCCCACCTCTTTTTCCAGCCGCTGAATCTGCTGACTTAGCGGTGGCTGAGACATACCCAGCGCTTCGGCTGCATGGGTAAAATGCCCGGTGCGTGCTATCGTAACGAAATAACGTAGATAACGTAACTCCATGACTTATCTCCTTAAGAAATTAAGTTAGCTTCTCATATTCAGCACTGAATATTTCAGCCTTCCGTCACAGCAAAACCTTTTTAATTTCTTAAATAAAACTCACCCGGCAAATAAATTTTATCCACGAAAACACCATTTATAAACAGAGCGGCAAATCCATGAATTAAAAAAGCGCATGTAAAAAATACCTCACCTCCCTTTAGATTAAAATAAAAACAATGAATATCAATTATTTTATCTTTGTAAAATTGATTTTATTTTTTATTTTATATTTTTTTGCTATCACAAATCCGTGTTTTTTATATTGGTTTACAGATGTTTCATTGTCAATGAAACCCGATGAGCTTTAGGAAGTTTCAGGTTATTCATGCATTACACTACAGGAATGAATATTCCATTTTTATTTCTGATGTTAAATATGTTTACCACCTGATTACGCTCAACATTTTAGCAATATGAAGATCAGGTGTAATCATTACCGATATGTATAAGGAGGGGCGTTTGTTTTGCATTAAATAACAAAGGCAAAGGGTATTCTTATCTACTTTTTCTGTATTTTATAAAAAGCGAGGCATGATAAAAATCAATAATTTAATTGGTTTTGATAACCATAAAATACGGCAACCACAAAGTTTATAGCCAGTTTAACGCTATTTACTGAGTGCAAAAGTAAAAAACCATTTCTATTCATAGTCCTGGTGGATAGTGAATCCGGCTATGTTTAGCTAAATAAGGAATATAGCTATGTTACAACCTGAAGTGCTCGCATCACTGAAAAGCACAAAAAATGATAGCGCATCTGCTTTTATCGCGTTGCCTGAGAAAATCGTTCTCGGCTACTGGCCGAATGAGCCTAATACTATTGGTTATAAAGGAGGACAGGCTACTACGCTTGATTTGAAAGATGCACCTGAAGGATACAATGTGGTTGCGGTCGCCTTTATGAAAGGTGCAGGTGTTCCGGGTTTCACGCCGCATCGCTGGACACCAGAAGCGTTTCGGGCGCAAGTGGGTGAACTGAATGCCCAGGGGCGGCCGGTCTTGCTCTCACTTGGCGGCGCAGATGCGCATATTGAATTAGCCCTCGGGCAGGAAGAAGCCCTGGCATATGAAATTATTCGCCTTGTTGAGACTTATGGCTTTGACGGTTTTGATATTGATCTCGAACAGTCAGCCATCCTCGCCGGGGATAATCCCACGGTCATCCCAGCTGCGCTGAAAATGGTGAAAGAGCACTACGCCAGTGAAGGTAAACACTTCATTATTTCTCTGGCTCCCGAATTTCCACATCTGCGCGAGGGTGCAAGCTATCAGGCCTATATTCAGGGCCTGGAAGGTTACTACGACCTTATTACTCCGCAATATTACAACCAGGGAGGGGATGGTGTCTGGATTGAAGAAATCAGTCGCTGGATAACGCAAAACGACGAGGAGAATAAAGAGGATTTTCTTTATTATCTTACGGATAGTCTTATTCATGGTACCCGCTCTTATATTCAAATTCCGGCACAAAAATTAGCCATTGGTCTTCCGGCGAATGTCGATGCGGCTAATTCTGGCTATGTTGCCGACCCGGCAGATGTTTTTAACGCGCTGCAACGGCTGGACGCAGCAGGAACACCTGTCAGAGGGATAATGAGCTGGGCGATAGACTGGGATAATAGCGTCAATAAAGACGGGGTTCCGTATGACTGGGAGTTTATCAAACGCTATGCCCACATAGGTAATGACGGAGATAACGGCCAGCACCCAACGAAACCCTCTGCGCCGGCAAGCCTGCGATCGCCTGCACAGACGGAAAACAGCATCACGCTAAGCTGGAATGCGTCAACCGGGGACAACCCCGTCGTCGCCTATACGCTTTACCGTAACAATAGCGACATCGGGAAAACAGCCTCGTTAACTTACACCGACACCGGCCTGAACGCAGGCCAGCAATATGCTTACCGGGTCGTTGCGATTGATAGCGCCGGTAATGTCTCAGACAGTAGTACTTCTCTTTTTGTCTCCACACCAGACCCTGTTGTTCTCACCCCCGCCTGGGTTGTGAATACATGGTATGTGGATGGCGATGTCATCAGCTACGCCGGTAAAAACTGGCGCTGCGTGATGCAACATACCTCTAATCAATACTGGACGCCGGATATTGCTGCAAGCCTTTGGGAAGCGGTGTGATAAGTCAGTTTCTGACCCATACCGCAACCTTATTTATTGTTTCTGTTAAAAGAAACACAGGAGAATAAAAATGACACGCACAACAACGAAAACCCGAGTCAGCCGCAGCGCATCGCCACGCCACGGGCACGTTTTTCAGCCGGCATCGCGCGCTTATTTTGCCTGGCTGGATGCCAGACTGGATCCCGGCGCACTCAATCAACTTGAGTCGGGGAAATTTTTTCCGGCAATCGAGGCGGGTCTGCGCGACCCGCTTGCACCCACTGATGAGACCAATAACAGACCACCTGCTGACGGGCAACTTGCCAGCGGGGGTAACGCGGCGGCGCTGTTTCTCGACGAGCCACGCACAGACTGGAAAAAGCATGCAGTCAAAGCAGGTACAACTTTTCCCGTCTCCTGGGACTATAGCGCGCGCCATGTAACACGCCGCTGGAAATATTTCATGACCCGTACCGACTGGCAGCCAGACAAGCCATTGTCCCGGTCACAGTTTGAAGAATTGCCGTTTTATCAGGTAGAACTTTCCGAGCAGCCCCATTGGTTGTACACCGAAGCGCTGATGCCGCCAAAACCGACTGAGCATGAGCTTATCTTGCCCATTCGCACCGGTTATCATGTGCTGCTGGCAATCTGGGAGGTTGCCAATACCGGTAATGCCTTCTATCAGATACTTGATCTGGATTTTATTGACGATGATGATGGTAACCCTGTTACGCCTCCTGGCAGCCCGCGTAACTTACGACTCGATACAGTCGATGAAAATGGCGTCAGTTTCTCGTGGATTGCTGCAACAGCGGGTTCCTGGCCCATCGCACACCATAAACTCTACCGGGATGGTGTCGTGATTGCGTTGATAGAGGCCGGGGAGAATCAATACATGGATCGCAGCGTTCTTCCCGCGATCAGGTACTCCTACTCTGTCACCGGTGTCGATGCAAAAGGAAACGAGTCCAAACCCAGCCCGACACTTAGCGTCGTGACATCCTCAAGCAGTGGTTCAGAAGGTAACCCACCTACCGCACCGATTGATCTGCACAGCATTGAAATCACACCTTATAGCGTCACGCTGACATGGCTACCTTCAGTAGGAAGCAATGGCGTCAGTCATTATATAATTTACCGTGATGGTATTGAGATCGGCCGAACCTCCGCACCGGATCTGGTTTTTATTGATAGTGGTCTTGTTCCTTCGACACGCTATCGCTACTTTGTTGCCGCGCTCGATTACACCGGTAAACTCTCCGTTCCGGGTAATGTGCTCGCTGCAACCACCAGCAGTCAAAACAGTGACGGCGAGGATCCTGAATGGGCGGTGAACAGTGTGTATAACGTGGGCGATAAAGTGATTTATAAAGGTAAGATATATATATGTCTGCAAAGACATACTTCGCAATATGACTGGACACCGGAAGGCACGTTGAGCCTCTGGCTACCCGTATAGCGCAGAGAAACGGCGCCGCGGTTGATATTATTCCGTGACCGTTCACGTAAGGGGTTTCCGTCAGGGGAACCCCTTTTCTCTCACTTAGCCGCTATTTTGTCTTCGCCATTGCGCCACCATTTCTGCGGTGACTTCATCTTTATAACAAATGGGAGAGTAGCCGCCCGCCTTACTCCAGGCGCTACGCCGCCCACAGCTGCTGCCATTTCTGGCTCGGTTATAGGGGCATGCACAAACGCCCGGATAACTGGCTATCGATTCCTCAATGATTTTTTGTTTTACCTGATCGGTTGTGAGACTGCCGCTTTGTGCAACAGCGCTACCAGCGAAAAGCGTACCGATCGCTATCAACACCGTGAACCACATCCTTTTGAAACACATGTTTAATGACTCCGCATTACATGAAACCATAAAAAGATAGCCCGAACGCGCGGATTTTCCATTACGGCTGCGTTAAAAACGCAGCGCCCGCGCAATAGGGTGAAAACCGGTGTTGAAAACGCAGTGCATACGTTTGAGAGCGATAAAAAGCCCCGCGATTGCGGGGCCGGTTGGCAGGCATTATCCATGCCGCAAAGCTGTCGGCTCAATCGAGCTTGTTTCGGTGATCCTGGCAGCAGGATTGCACATACCATTCGAAAGAATTTGCCAGCTCAGACTGCGCGCCAGAAGAGTGATGCTCTTCCTGATAGCCAGCCCTGGTAATTTTAAATTCATCAATCTGAACGATATGTTTAGGATCAGCGATTCCCTGGGTTTGCTCATCAAATACTTTCACCAGATAATCATCGCCCTGCAGACGAATTAACTCATATTTCACCATGCGCTGATTTTTTGCGCCTGACAGATAATAAGTTCTGATGTCCTGATAGATCATAGTTCCGTCCTTTTCAGCATTTGGAGCCTCAACGATAGGCCCATGCGCGCGCGCCCGTCTTGATTTTTAGCGGCATTTTTCGCCCATGCTGGGGTTATTTTGTCACGAAATTTTACGTCTCGATTTGGCAAAGCTGAGGGATGCTGCGCCGCTTTGACCGTCTGGCAGCATAAGGAGAGTGTCAAATGCACAAAAAGAAAAACCCCAGCCAAATGACTGGGGTTTCATAGATGGCGGAAGCGCAGAGATTCGAACTCTGGGACCCTTTCGAGTCGCCGGTTTTCAAGACCGGTGCCTTCAACCGCTCGGCCACACTTCCGGAATGAGGCGCACTATAAACATCCCCGGGTCTCCTGTAAAGCCCGGGAATGTTTATTTGCCTGAAAAATCACCAAAATCGAATTATTCGGCTGAAATGACAGCATAATGCGTATTTATTCAGCATATCTCTGCGTCAGGCTCAATGTTTTTTAATATACATATCTTTGGTGTAGAAATTGTCGAGGTCATCCGGGGCGAAGCCGCCTACCCAGGGTTTCACCAGGTGGGTGCGCACATAGTGATACACCGGGATCGCCGGTACATCCTGGGCAAGCAAATCTTCTGCTTGCTGATAATACTTACCGCGCGCGGCCAAATCCTTTGCTTTCGCCGCATTAATCAAAGCTTCATCATAAGCAGGATTGCTGTACTTGCTGGTATTCTCGCTATCCCCGGTGCGGAAATTATTTAAAAACGATGAGGCATCATCATAATCCGCTATCCAGGCATAGCGCACCGCGTCAAAGTTGCCGTTATGCATGGTATCAAGCATCGTTTTCCACTCCTGGTTCTGCAATTTGGCTTCGACACCCAGATTTTTCTTCCACATGGAGCTGGCGGCAATGGCGATACGTTGATGCGTCTCCATCGTGTTATAGAGCAAATTAAAACTCAGCGGATGGCTGTCGTTATATCCGGCCTCATTTAACAATCTTTTCGCTTCTGCGAGGCGTTTTTCTCGCGGCCATGAAGCATATTCCGGCGAGTTAAGCTTCACGCCGCCAATTTCCGGCTGGCTGATTACCCAGGCTGCACGCTGCCCCTGCGCCATTACTTTTTCGGCGATTATATCTTTATCGAGCGCCATATTGAGCGCACGGCGAATCCGGGGGTCGTTAAACGGCGGTTTAGTGGTATTGAACTCATAGTAATAGGTCGCCAGCTGCGGCAGCACGCTAACTTCAGCGCCCATGGTTTTCTTTAACTGCGCAAACTGATTGACAGGAATGGTGCTGGTGATATCAATTTCACCGGCCTTGTAGCGGTTAACATCCGCTGTTTCGGAGCTAATTGGCAGGTAGGTGACTTTATTGATGACCGTCTCTTTATCGTTCCAGTAGCGCGGATTACGCTCGGCAACGATTCGTTCATTCACCACCCACTGCGTAATTTTATAGGGGCCGCTGGTCACAATATGCTCAGGCTTCGTCCATTTATCACCAAAGCGTTTAATCAGCACCGGATCGACCGGCACCATTGATGTGTGTGCAAGCATCGGCAGAAAAGCGGCATTCGGCTGCGTGAGCGTCACTTCAAGCGTTGCATCATCCAGCGCCTTCACGCCCAGCGTGTCGGGGGATTTTTTGCCCTGGGCAATCTCTGTTGCGTTAACGATATGCATATTACCCGGAAAGCTGGCGTAAGGTGACCCCGTTTGAGTATCGACCAGACGCTGCCAGCTCCAGACGATATCTTTTGCCGTGATTGCCGTTCCGTCGGACCAGGTAATGCCGGGGCGTAAATGGAGGATCCATACGGTGTTGTCTTTATTTTCCCACTTTTCTGCCAGCCGCGGTTCGATTGAGCCATCATTTCTGACCGATACAAGACGTTCAAAAATATCGCTGATGATCGCCGACTCAACATTGCTCTCCACTTTGTGCGGGTCCAGCGATGCCGGCTCGCTGCCATTATTGCGTACCAGTTCCTGTTTTTCTGCAAGTTCAGTCCCCGCCGGTACCGAGGCAGCAAATGCGCCGCTACAGGCACAAAAAATACTGGCGGCAACCAGAGAAAGAGCAATGTGCTTACGTGTTGTTTTCATATCCCTCGCCTTAATGTTTATGTTTATTAACGCCACTACACTCTTAGCGCTCAAATTAATACCGGGCAATGAATTTCAATGAGATATAAGACAGCAATATGGATTCACCTCACATTTATCCCGTTACGCTGTCATTAAGCGCCGTAATGAGTAAAGATGGGTAAAACAACTTTGTCATGGCGCTGGATTTTTTTAGACTCCATCATTAATTACATCTGTCATAGAGAGTGACTCATGGATCGTATTATTACTTCCTCGCGTGACCGCACTTCCCTGCTGAGCACGCACAAGGTTTTACGCAATACCTATTTTCTGTTAAGCCTGACGCTGGCTTTTTCTGCGATCACTGCAACGGCCAGCACCGTACTGATGCTGCCGTCGCCGGGCCTGATCTTAACGCTGGTCGGCATGTACGGTCTGATGTTCCTGACCTATAAACTGGCAAACAAACCCACCGGCATTCTGGCGGCGTTCGCTTTTACCGGCTTTCTGGGTTATATCCTGGGGCCAATGCTGAATATGTATCTGTCGGCAGGCATGGGCGATTTGATCGCGCTGTCGCTTGGCGGTACAGCGCTGGTGTTCTTCTGCTGCTCTGCTTATGTGTTAACAACGCGCAAAGACATGTCTTTCCTTGGCGGTATGCTGATGGCAGGCGTCGTTGTGGTGTTAATAGGCATGGTGGCCAACATCTTCCTGCAGCTGCCGGCACTGCACCTGGCAATCAGCGCGGTATTTATCCTTATCTCTTCCGGCGCAATATTATTTGAAACCAGCAATATCATTCACGGCGGTGAAACGAACTATATTCGTGCCACAGTTAGCCTTTATGTCTCGCTGTATAATATCTTTGTCAGCCTGCTGAGCATTCTGGGCTTCGCCAGCAGAGATTAATCAAAACATGTGTTGCCAGGCCCCGCTTATGCGGGGCTTTGTTTTTTGCTACACTGCTGCGGTCGTTGATTGATTCGTGAAAATGTTATGTTGATCTTTGAAGGCCAGGAAATAGAGACGGATAGCGAAGGCTATCTGAAAGATACCTCGCTGTGGAACGAAGCGCTGGCGCAGGTTATTGCAGAAAAAGAGAGCATTGCCCTTTCGCCGGAACACTGGGAAGTGGTGCGCTTTGTACGCGAGTTCTATCTGGAATTTAATACCTCGCCCGCCATTCGCATGCTGGTAAAAGCCATGGCAAATAAATTTGGCGAGGAGAAAGGTAACAGCCGTTATCTTTACCGCTTGTTCCCGAAAGGCCCGGCAAAGCAGGCGACGAAAATCGCCGGCCTGCCAAAACCGGTGAAGTGCATTTAGTAACGAATGCCGAAGTCGTGCCATGTTTTAGCGGGTTGATGCGGCTCACTCAGCACCCGCTCAACCCGCGCACTGCGCGGCCCGCCAGCTTCCAGCCACGCTAACAGCTGTTCAACCTTTTGCGCCTCCCCGCAGGCCAGCACCTCGACGCTGCCATCCTCAAGGTTACGGGCATACCCCGTTAGCCCCAGCCGCTGCGCCTCACGCTGCGTGCTGTAACGAAATCCGACTCCCTGTACCATTCCATGTACCCAGGCGATTTTACATATCTCGGCCATCTTCATCCCCCTTTCAGTGCGGGCGCGTTGCATTTACCCGACGAACCCGTGACAATAGCGCCCATTTTCTTCAGTTTACAGAATAGCCGAATATGAGTGTACGTTTAGTGTTAGCCAAAGGGCGCGAGAAATCACTGCTGCGCCGCCACCCCTGGGTTTTCTCCGGCGCCGTTGCGCGCATGGAAGGTAAAGCCAGCACCGGTGAAACCGTTGATATCGTCGATAGCCAGGGTAAATGGCTGGCGCGGGGCGCACTGTCCCCGGCATCGCAAATTCGTGCCCGCGTATGGACATTTAACAAAGAAGAGAGCATCGATATCGCCTTCTTCACGCGCCGCTTGCAGCAAGCGCAACAGTGGCGCGACTGGCTGGCTCAGCGCGACGGGCTGGACAGCTATCGCCTGATTGCCGGTGAATCAGACGGTTTGCCTGGCGTAACGATTGACCGCTTCGGCAATTTCCTTGTGCTGCAACTCTTGAGCGCAGGCGCAGAATACCAGCGCCCGGCGCTTCTTTCTGCTCTGCAATCTCTCTATCCGCACTGTGCCATCTACGATCGTAGCGATGTGGCGGTGCGTAAAAAAGAGGGCCTTGAGCTGACACAGGGGCCGGTTTGTGGCGAGCTGCCGCCGCCGCTGCTGCCTATCGAAGAAAATGGTATGAAACTGTACGTTGATATTCAGGGCGGGCATAAAACAGGCTATTACCTCGATCAGCGAGACAGCCGCCTGGCAACACGCCGCTACGTGGCGGATAAGCGCGTACTCAACTGTTTCTCGTACACCGGCGGGTTTGCGGTCTCGGCATTAATGGGCGGCTGCCGCCAGGTGGTCAGCGTTGATACCTCACAAGAAGCGCTGGATGTGGCCAAACAGAACGTGGCGCTCAATCAGCTCGATCTCAGCAAAGCTGAATTTGTTCGCGATGATGTGTTTAAACTGCTGCGTAAATACCGCGACCAGGGCGAGACTTTCGATGTCATCGTGATGGACCCGCCGAAATTTGTCGAAAACAAGAGCCAGCTGATGGGCGCATGCCGTGGTTATAAAGATATCAATATGCTGGCCATCCAGTTGCTCAACCCTGGTGGAATCTTGCTTACATTCTCCTGTTCAGGTTTGATGACAACCGATTTATTTCAGAAAATCATCGCTGATGCAGCAATTGATGCTGGTCGTGATGTACAATTTATAGAGCAGTTCCGTCAGGCCGCCGATCATCCGGTGATCGCTACCTACCCGGAAGGGCTGTATCTGAAAGGGTTTGCCTGTCGCGTCATGTAACTTGAATTTCGGCACTTTGACCACACATTAGTGTTATGCAAAGTTCCTGGGAGGTGACAATGATTGCCAGCAAATACGGAATCGGCCAGCAGGTTCGCCACTCTCTGCTGGGCTACCTGGGCGTAGTGGTTGATATCGACCCCGAATATTCTCTTGATGAACCGTCAGCCGATGAACTGGCGGTGAATGACGAATTGCGTGCGCTGCCCTGGTACCACGTGGTCATGGAGGATGATGACGGTCAGCCCGTCCATACCTATCTGGCCGAAGCGCAGTTGACCAGCGAAGTGACGGATTTCCACCCGGAACAGCCTTCGATGGACGAACTGGCGCGCACCATCCGTAAGCAGCTCCAGGCGCCGCGTCTGCGTAACTGATTGTATCCCGCTTCGGCGCTGAGGGATCCCCAGTAATGAGCGGGTAAAAAAAGACAGGCATAGAGTTTTGTGATCTACTGATTGTGCGACCAATTCAGGGAGATCACCTCTATGCCTGCTTACCGAGTATGTCAGAAATTTTTCCGCGATGCTTTATCTCCGTTTCACAAATACCGACAAAATGCCCTGCTGTATGCCACTGTTGCCTTAATCAATGGCGCATCACTGACACTGACCAGCATCGGGCGTTATTTACCCGGCTCTGCTCAGGTTAAAAATAAAATCAAGCGCGTTGATCGCCTGCTCGGTAATGACGCTCTTCATCGCGATATCCCGCTGATTTTCAGAAATATTATTACCATGCTGACAAGTCAGCTATCCCTGTGTGTCCTCGCTGTTGACTGGAGCGGATATCCAT